>NC_010617.1:1348770-1685962 GCF_000010285.1 Kocuria rhizophila DC2201
GTCACCGCACTTCGGGTGTGGGATTTATGCCGATTGGTTTTGATCCCACATCCGGACGGGCCGGAGTGCACCGCACACCCACTCGCAGAGGAGATTGCAGTGACAGTCAAGGTTGCCATCAACGGATTCGGACGCATCGGTCGTTGCTTCGCACGGGCCCTGTACACCCACCACGGCCACGACATCGAGCTGGTGGCCGTCAACGACCTCACCGCTCCCGAGACCCTCAAGCACCTGTTCGAGTTCGACTCCGTGATGGGCCGTCTGGGCTCCGAGGTGAGCCTCGACGGGGACGTCATGTCCGTGGACGGCCACCAGGTGAAGTTCTTCGCCGAGGCGGACCCCTCCAAGCTGCCGTGGGGCGAGCTGGGCGTGGACATCGTGGTCGAGTCCACCGGCAAGTTCACCACCGGCCCCAAGATGCAGGCCCACCTGGACGCCGGCGCCAAGAAGGTCGTGCTCTCCGCCCCGGGCAAGGAGGTGGAGGGCACCTTCGTGTACGGCGTGAACCACGAGTCCTACGACCCCGCCACCATGAACCTGGTGTCCGCGGCCTCCTGCACCACCAACTGCCTGGCCCCGCTGGCCAAGGTGATCAACGACGAGTTCGGCATCGAGCGCGGCCTGATGACCACCATCCACGCCTACACCGGTGACCAGCGCCTGCACGACGCCCCGCACAAGGACCTGCGTCGCGCCCGCGCCGCGGCCCTGAGCATGATCCCCACCACCACCGGCGCCGCCGCGGCCGTGGGTCTGGTGCTCCCCGAGCTGAAGGGCAAGCTGGACGGCTTCGCCGTGCGCGTGCCGGTTCCCACGGGCTCCCTCGTGGACCTCACCGTGGACGTGCGCGAGGACGTCACCGTCGAGTCCGTCAACGCCGCCGTGAAGAAGGCCGCCGAGGGCGACTTCAAGGGCATCATCGAGTACTCCGAGGAGGCGCTGGTCTCCAAGGACATCGAGGGCTACGACGTCTCCACCGTGTTCGACGCGCCGCTGACCAAGGTGATCGACAACCAGGTCAAGGTCATCGCGTGGTACGACAACGAGTGGGGCTACACCATCCGGCTCGTGGACTTCGTGTCCTACGTAGCCGATAAGCTCTGAGACAGACCGCTCAGTGGCGCCGGTGCCCCAGGGTGCCGGCGCCATTGTCATCGGTACGTGTTCACCACAGGGAAGGGATGACAAACATGGCCAAGTCACTGGACGATCTCATTGCGGAGGGCGTCGCGGGACGCCGCGTGCTCGTGCGCTCGGACCTCAACGTGCCGCTGGACGGCTCCACCGTGACCGACGACGGTCGCGTGCGGGCCTCGCTGCCGGTGCTCGAGAAGCTCGCCCGCGCCGGAGCGCGCGTCATTGTCATGGCCCACCTCGGCCGCCCCAAGGGAACCGTGGACCCCAAGTACTCCATCAAGCCTGCCGCCGACCGGCTGGCGGAGCTCTCCGAGGCGCCCGTGGTCGTGGCCACCGACGTCGTGGGCGAGGACGCCCGGGCCAAGGCCGATGCACTGCAGGACGGGCAGGTCCTCGTGCTCGAGAACGTGCGCTACGACCCGCGCGAGACCTCCAAGGACGACGCCGAGCGGGAGGCCTTCGCGCGCGAGCTCGCCGCCCTCACGGGGGAGGACGGCGCGTACGTGGACGACGCCTTCGGCGCCGTGCACCGCAAGCACGCCTCGGTGTACGACATCGCCCACGTGCTGCCCGGCTACCTGGGGGATCTCGTGAAGACCGAGGTGGACGTGCTCAACAAGGTCATCACCGACCCCGAGCGCCCGTTCGTGGTGGTCATGGGCGGGTCCAAGGTCTCCGACAAGCTGGCCGTGATCGAGAACCTCATCGGCAAGGCGGACCAGCTGCTGATCGGCGGCGGGATGGTCTTCACCTTCCTCGCGGCCCAGGGCCACGCCGTGGGCTCGTCGCTGCTGGAGCAGGACCAGATCGAGACGGTCAAGGGCTACCTGGACCGCGCCCAGAGCGCCGGCACCGAGATCGTGCTGCCGGTCGACGTCGTCTACGCCTCCCGGTTCGCGGAGGACGCCGAGCACGAGGTGCGCCCCGTGGACGACATCGAGGGCGGGACGATCGGCGACTCCGGGCTGGGTCTGGACATCGGCCCCGAGTCCGCGAAGATCTTCGCCGACGCCATCTCCCGGGCGCGCACGGTGTTCTGGAACGGTCCGGTGGGCGTGTTCGAGATGGCGGCGTTCGCCGGCGGCACCAAGGCCGTCGCGGAGGCCCTCGCCACCTCGGACGCCATGAGCGTGATCGGCGGCGGCGACTCCGCCTCCGCGGTGCGCAACCTGGGGTACCAGGACTCCCAGTTCGGCCACATCTCCACCGGTGGCGGAGCGTCCCTCGAGTTCATCGAGGGCAAGGAGCTGCCCGGCGTCGTCGCGCTGGGCGCCTGAACCCCCGACCCACCCTCCGAGCGAAGGAGAACGAGCATGACCACCCAGACCAACGGTGCGTTCGACCGCACGCCCCTGATCGCGGGCAACTGGAAGATGAACATGGACCACACGCAGGGCATCGCCCTGCTGCAGAAGCTCGCGTGGGCCCTCAAGGACGCCAAGCATGACTTCTCCCGCGTGGAGGTGGCCGTGTTCCCGCCGTTCACGGACCTGCGCTCGGTGCAGTCGCTCGTGGAGGGGGACGGTCTGTCCATCCGCTACGGCGCGCAGGACCTCTCGGACCAGGACTCCGGCGCGTACACCGGTGACGTCTCCGGCCAGTTCCTGGCCAAGCTGGGGTGCACCTACGCGCTCGTGGGGCACTCGGAGCGGCGCGCCATCCACGACGAGACGGACGAAGTGTGCCGCGACAAGATCCGTGCGGCGCTGCGTCACGGCCTCACGCCCGTGCTGTGCGTGGGCGAGGGCCTGGACGAGCGCCAGGCCGGGCGCCACGTGGAGTACACCCTGAACCAGCTGCGGGGAAGCCTCGCGGAGCTCTCCGAGGGCGAGCTGCAGGGTCTCGTGGTGGCCTACGAGCCCGTGTGGGCCATCGGCACCGGGGAGGTGGCCGGGCCGGAGGACGCCCAGGAGATGTGCCACGCCATCCGTGACGAGCTCACCTCGCTGTACAGCGGGGACTTCGCGGCCGCCACGCGCATCCTGTACGGCGGCTCGGTGAAGTCCTCCAACGTGGCATCCATCCTCTCGGGCGCGGACGTGGACGGCGCCCTGGTGGGCGGGGCCAGCCTCGACGCCGAGGAGTTCGCCAAGATCGCCCGCTTCGAGCAGCACCTCGTCACCGGCTGAGCACGGCTCCGCCCCGGGGCCCGGGGGGGGGTGCAGCACACCTTCCGGACCCGTGGCGGACCGGGCCGGGGCGCACGCGCGGTAGAGTGGTGCGCGAATCCCGGCTCAGGGCCCGGTGCGGTGCACTCCGTGCCCGCCCCCGGAGCCCGACCTGCGGCCGTGGCGTGACACGGCCGTCCCAGAACCCCGAAGTGAGGCTATTCGTGGAGATCCTCCAGATCGCGCTGCAGGTGGTCATCGTGCTCACCAGCATCCTGTGCATCATGTTCGTCCTGCTCAACAAGGGCAAGGGCGGTGGCCTGTCGGACATGTTCGGCGGCGGCATGACGCAGTCGCTGAACACCTCCGGGGCCGCTCAGAAGAACGTGGTGCGCATCACCACGGTGCTGGCCATCGTGTGGGCCCTGTCCATCCTGTGCTACGGCCTCATGATGAGGTTCAACCCTCCCGTGGCCTGAGCCCGGCGTGGCCGGAACGACCACGGGCAGCGGCACCCCCAGGACCGGCCACCCCCGCGCAAACAAGGCAAGAGCAAGCGCGAACAGAGCATGAACGAAGAGACCCGGACCTCAGCGGTCCGGGTCTCTTCGTTCGATTGGGGCACCCGCGCTCACGGGGCGGGGCTCACTCGCTGCCGGGTCGCGGATCCCGTGGAACGGTGGGCAGCGTGTCCTCCGTGACGAGCCACAGCGTCTCCGCGACTCCGCGCACGGCGCTTCCGGGGGCCTCCACGGGGGAGACGCCCGGCTGGCGGACGGCGGCCAGCGCGTCCGCCTTGGCGGCGCCGGCCACCAGGAGCCACACCCGTTCCGCGGAGTTCAGCGCGGGCAGGGACATGCTCACGCGGGTCGGCGGCGGCTTGGGGGAGTCGAACACCGCGAACACCGGTTCATCCGTGCGCCGCACCTCGTCCCGCCCGGGGAACAGGGAGGCAACGTGGGTGTCGGGTCCGAGACTCAGCAGCAGCAGGTCGATGTGCGGCAGGGCGCCGTCGGCACCCTCGGAAGCGGCAGCGGCCGCGAGCTCCTCGCGGTAGTCGGCGGCCGCGGCGTCGGCGGTGGCGATCTCGTCCGCGCCGGCCACCGGGTGCACCCGGTCCCACGTGAGCTCCAGAGCGGGGTTCCACGCGTCTGCCGCCTGCACGCCGTTGCGCTCCGGGTCCGTTCCGGGGAGGAAGCGCTCGTCCGACCACCACACGTTGACCCGCGACCAGTCGACCAGCGGTGCGTCCTGGTGGTGGGCGATCTCACGGATCACCCGTGTTCCCATGCTCCCGCCGGTGAGCACGACCGTGGCCTCACCACGCCCGTCCTGGGCCGCCTCGAGCACCTCGAGCGCCCGCCGGGCCGTCTCCGCGGCGAGCAGGTCCTCGTCCGCGTGGGGCACGAGCCGGGGTTCGGGCCGAGCGCTCATGCCGTGCCCCCGTCCGGGGCCTCGGTGGACTCCCCGACCACCTCGGCCGACTCGCCGGTGTCGTCGGCCACCTCCATGGCCTTGCCGAGCGTGACGGCGGTCCCCGGTTCCTCCGCGGAGCGGGTGGTGATGCGGGCACTGCCCAGTCCCCGGGTGATCACCTCTCCGTAGACCTCGTCCGCGTCCAGGCGCCGCAGCTCCTCGGCCAGGCACGCATTGAGGTCCCGCACGGGCATCGCGATCTGCTGCTCGGGCTGGCCGGGCTGGGTCAGCACGGCCACGCTGCGTCCGGGGCGGTCGAGCTCGACGGCGCCGTCGTCGGTGATCAGCGCCACGCGGTCCAGGGCGCGGCGGGCGGGATCGCCCACGATCGTGGCCGGCGCGCCCAGCCGGGTCGACAGCCACACGCCGAGCAGCACCATGGACGGGGCCACGGCGACGCCCTCCAGCACGATCTCGCGCACGGTCACCGGGCCCACCTGGTCCAGCACCGCCGCCAGCTGTACGCGCCAGTTGGTGATCCGCGTCCAGGCGAGGTCGGTGTCGCCCGGCGTGTACTGCCGGGAGAGCTGGGCCAGGGACTCGAACGGCTCGTCCGCGCGGGAGGAGTCCGTGATGCGGCGGTGGGCGATGCGCCCGATCGAGCTCGCGCTCGGGTTCTGCGGGAAGTCGTGCGGCCACCACGCCACGATTGGTGCATCCGGCAGCAGCAGCGCGGAGACGAGGGTCTCGGTGGGCTCGGCGAGCTCACCGTAGCCGTGCAGCAGAATCACCTCGGAGGCGCCCGCGTCCCCGCCCATGCGCAGCTGCGCGTCCAGGCGGGTCTCCTCGGAGCCCGGGTGCGCCACGTGGACGATGATCCGGCACGGGTGCTCGTGGCTCGCGTAGTTGGCGGCCTCGACCGCCATCTCGGAGTGGCCCGCCTGGGCGAGGATCACCAGGGTGAGCACCCTCCCCAGCGTGACCACGCCGTTCTCGTCCCGCAGCTCGTTGAGCTTCTTCTCGATGCTCGCCGCGGTGGTGTTCTCCATGTCGACTATCACGGTCGCCTCCAGACGCGTCCGTCACGGGCCATCAGTTCGTGGGCGGATGCGGGACCCCACGAACCCGGTGCGTAGGGTTCGGGCGTGATCCGGTGCTCCGACCAGTACTGCTCGAACGGGTCCAGGATCTTCCAGGACAGCTCCACCTCCGAGTGGTCCGGGAACAGCGGGGGCTCTCCGAGCAGGACGTCGAAGATGAGCCTCTCGTAGGCCTCCGGGCTGGACTCCGTGAACGCGTGGCCGTAGCCGAAGTCCATGGTCACGTCGCGGATCTCCGACTGGGTGCCGGGGACCTTGGAGCCGAAGCGGATGGTGACGCCCTCGTCCGGCTGAATCCGGATCACGATGGCGTTCTGCCCGAACTCGTCGTGGTCGGTGTCCCGGAAGAGCAGGTTGGGGGACTTGCGGAACGCCACGGCGATCTCCGTGACCCGCCGGCCCAGCCGCTTGCCGGCCCGCAGGTAGAACGGCACGCCGGACCAGCGCCGGTTGTTGATGTCCACGCGCAGGGCCGCGAAGGTCTCGGTGCGGGAGTCCGCGGGGATGTCCGTCTCCTCGTGGAAGCCCTTCACGAACTCCCCGCCCTGCAGCCCGGAGGTGTACTGCCCCAGTGCGGAGTGCTGACCGAGGTCCTCGGGCAGGACCACCGACTCCAGCACTTTGGCCTTCTCCCGGCGCAGGTTGCGCGCAGAGAACGAGGCGGGCTCCTCCATGGCAGTCAGCGCGAGCAGCTGCAGCAGGTGGTTCTGGATCACGTCCCGGGCGGCACCCACGCCGTCGTAGTACCCGGCGCGGGAGCCGATCCCGATCTCCTCGGCCATGGTGATCTGTACGTGGTCCACGTAGCGGGTGTCCCACAGCGGCTCGAACATCTGGTTGGCGAAGCGCAGCGCCAGGATGTTCTGCACCGTCTCCTTGCCCAGGTAGTGGTCGACGCGGAACACGCTGTCCGCGCGGAACACGCGCTCCACGATCGCGTTGAGCTCGCGCGCGGACTCGAGGTCGTGCCCGAAGGGCTTCTCGATCACCACGCGGCGCCAGCCCGCGCAGTCGTCGCCGTCCGCGAGGTCGTGGTCCGCGAGCTGCTGGCACACGGTCTCGAACGCCTTGGGTGGGATCGAGAGGTAGAACGCGTGGTTTCCGCGCGTGCCCCGGTCCCGGTCCAGCTCATCGAGGGTCTGCGCGAGCCGGTCGTAGGCGTCGTCGTCGTCGAACTCGCCGTGCACGAAGCGCAACCCCGAGGCGAACTGGTTCCACAGGTCCTCGTTGTAGGGGGTGCGCGCGTGCTCGGTCACGTGCTCCTTGACGTACTCCGCGAACTGGGCGTTGTCCCAGTCCCGCCGCCCGAAGCCGACCAGCGAGAACGCCGGCGGCAGCAGGCTGCGGTTCGCGAGGTCGTACATCGCGGGCAGCAGCTTCTTCTTGGCGAGGTCGCCGGTCACGCCGAAGAGCACGAGGGCCGACGGCGCGGCCACGCGTGTCAGGCGCCGATCGCGCGGGTCGCGCAGGGGGTTGGTGGTCTCAGGCACGGGACTTCCTGTCCGGTTGCGGATGGGTGGTGGGGGCGGGTCTCAGAGCTCGGACGCCACCCGCAGCAGCTGCTCGACACCGGCGACGCGGTCCGTGAGGCGCAGCCGCAGGACGGGACGGTGGTGCTCACCCAGCACCGCGGCGTCGCCGTCGGCCTGAGCGGCGATGAGCTCGCCGAACGTGAAAGGGATGCCCGGGATGTCCACGTCCGTGCTCGTGGCCGCCGTGATCTGCAGGTAGACGCCCTGCGCGGGGCCACCCTTGTGGTACTGCCCCGTGGAGTGCAGGAACCGGGGGCCCCAGCCGAACGTGACGGGGCGCCCGGTGCGCCGCGCGAGGGTGTCCCGCACGGACTCCAGGGAGCTCCAGCGCAGGCGGTCGAAGTAGGCCTGGACGCTCAGGTAGCCGTCCTCCGGCAGCTGGGCGAGCAGCGCGGTGAGCGCCTCCTTGACGGTGGTGGCACCGTTCAGCAGGGCCTCGTCGCCGCGGATCTCGATCGCGCCGTCCGTCGCGGCGGCGGGGGAGGGCTCGGGCTTCTGCGCGAGCAGCTCGCGCGTGGCCGCCTTGGCGGACTCGACGTCGGGCTGGTTGTAGGGGTCGATGCCGAGCAGCCGCCCGGCCACCGCGATCGCCACCTCGAACGCGAGCATCAGACCGCTGAGCGACCCTGCCACGCGTACGCCCTCGGCGTCGTCGGAGGGGACCTCCTCCTCGTCCACGAGGGAGACCACCAGTACGTCCTCCGCGTGCGAGGTCAGCTCGGGAGCGTCGTCGGAGACGACCACCGGGAGCACCCCCGTGCCGGACTTGCCCGTGGACTCGGCGATCAGCTGCTCGGCCCAGTCGGCGAAGCCCGTGAAGGGCGCCCCCTGGTTCACGAGCACGATCTTGTCGCGCAGCGGCTGGGTGCCGCCCAGGGCCGCGCCCAGCTGCAGGCCGATGTTGTCCTCGTCGTCCCCGCGCAGCATCTCCGCGGCCTCCTCAGCGTCGTCGAGCAACGCCGCGATGTCCACGCCGGCCAGACCGGAGGGGACGAGCCCGAACGCGGTGAGGGCGGAGAACCGGCCGCCCACGTTCGGATCCGCGTTGAACGTCTTGCGGTAGCCGGCCTCGCGGGAGGCGGAGTCCATGGGGGAGCCCGGGTCGGTCACCACCACGATGCGCGAGGGGGCGTCGATCCCGGCGCGCTCGAACGCCTCCAGGAACACTCGGCGGGCGGAGTCCGTCTCCACGGTGGAGCCGGACTTGGAGGAGACCACCAGGGCCGTGTGCTCCAGGTCGGTCAGCGCCTGGGACACCATCTCCGGGTCCGTGGAGTCCAGCACGAACAGCTCGACGCCCGCGCTGCGGGTAATCACCTCGGGGGCCAGGGAGGAGCCGCCCATGCCCGCGAGCACGAAGCGGGTGACACCCTCACGGGCGAAGTCGTCGCGCAGCTCCATGATCTCCGGGACCAGCGGACGGGACACGGCGGCGGCATCGGTCCAGCCCAGGCGCACGGCCGCCTCCTCCTCGGCGGCCGGTCCCCACAGGGAGGGGTCCTGGTCGAAGAGCCGGGACGCGAACGAGTCGGCGACGAGACGCGGGACGTGGGTGTCGATCGCCTCGCGCGCGGAACCTGATGCCTGCAGTGACAGTGAGCTCACGGGGAGCCTCCTCCAACGGGGATGTGGGCGGTGGGGCGGCGTGCCAGGGCCGGTGGCCCCGGCACGCGGTGCGGTCCGCACCTGCGGACCGCCGGGCGGCGTGCGGCTCGCCGGTGGACCCGACGCGCCGCGGCCGGATCAGCGGGCGGCGTCGAGCGCGGCGCGCACGGTGCTCAGCAGCTCCTCCCAGGAGGCGTCGAACTTCTGCAGCCCCTCGGTCTCGAGCTGCGCCACGACCTCCTGGTAGGACACGCCCTGCTCGGCGATCGCGTCGAGGACCTCCGCGGACTGCTCGTAGGTCCCGGTGACGGTGTCCCCGGTGACCTCCGCGTGGTCGAACGTGGCGTCGAGGGTCTTCTCCGGCATGGTGTTCACGGTGTTGGGAGCCACCAGCTCGGTCACGTACAGCGTGTCCGGCAGGGAGGGGTCCTTCACGCCCGTGGACGCCCACAGGGGGCGCTGGGGGTTGGCGCCGGCGGCCGCCAGGCGCTTCCAGCGCTCGGTGTCGAGGGACTGCTCGTAGACCTGGTAGGCCAGGCGTGCGTTGGCGAGACCCGCCTTGCCCTTGAGCGCGGTGGCCTCGGAGGAGCCGACGGCGTCCAGGCGCTTGTCGATCTCCGTGTCCACGCGGGAGACGAAGAAGGAGGCCACCGAGTGGATAGTCGACAGGTCCTTGCCGTTCTCCAGGGCGCGCTCGAGGCCCTCCATGTAGGCGTTGATCACGCCGCGGTAGCGCTCGAGCGAGAAGATCAGCGTGACGTTGACCGAGATGCCCTCGGCGACCGTGGCCGCGATGGAGGGCAGGCCCTTCTCCGTGGCGGGGATCTTGATCAGCGCGTTCGGGCGGTCGATGGTCTGCGAGAGCTTCTGGGCCATCGCGGAGGTCGCATCGGCGTCCTGGGCGAGCCGGGGGTCCACCTCGATGGACACGCGCCCGTCCACGCCCTGCGTGGCCTCGGCGATGGGCGCGAAGAGGTCGCACGCGTCCCGGACGTCGTCCGTGGTGATGCGGAAGACGGCGTCGTCCACCGAGGTGTCCGCGGCGGCCAGCTCCGCGACCTGCTCGCGGTAGGACTCGCCGTCTGCCAGGGCGGCCGCGAAGATCGTGGGGTTGGTGGTCACGCCGACCACGTTCTCGGTGTCGATGAGCTTCTGCAGGTTGCCGCTCGTGAGCCGCTGGCGGGACAGGTCGTCGAGCCAGATGGAGACCCCGGCGTCCGAGAGCTTCTGGGTGGGTGTCGTCATGTCTGTGTCCTCCGGTCGCATGGGAATTTGTGGGGGTCGTCGCGGGTGCACGGGGCACCCGCGACGACCGGGTGGTGCCGAGGGGCCTCAGCGCGCGGCGGCGATGGACTCCTGCGCCGCCTGCACCACGGCCTCGGCGGTGATGCCGAACTCGCGGTAGAGCGTCTTGTAGTCCGCAGACTCGCCGAAGTGCTCGAGGGACACGGCACGTCCGGCGTCCCCGAGGAGGTCGTTCCAGGACATTCGGATCCCGGCCTCCACCGTGACGCGGGCCCGCACGGTGGAAGGGATCACGGACTCGCGGTATTCCCGGTCCTGCGCGTCGAACCACTCGCGGCACGGCATGGACACGACCCGCGCGGCCACGCCCTGGGCCCGGAGCTGCTCACGTGCCTGCAGCGCCAGGTGCACCTCGGAGCCGGTGCCGATGAGGACCACGTCCGGGGTGCCCTCGGTGTCGGCGAGCACGTAGCCGCCGCGGGCCACGCCCTCGGCGGAGGCGAAGGCCTCGCCCTCGGCGTCCGGGTGCAGGTCCTCGCGGGCGAGCGTGGGCAGGTCCTGGCGGGTCAGGGCGATGCCCGCCGGGTGCTCGTGGCTCTCCAGGATGGTGCGCCACGCCACGGAGGTCTCGTTCGCGTCCGCCGGGCGCACGACGTCGAGGCCCGGGATCGCGCGCAGCGAGGAGAGCTGCTCCACGGGCTGGTGCGTGGGGCCGTCCTCCCCGAGGCCGATGGAGTCGTGGGTCCACACGTAGATGGCCGGGACCTTCATGAGCGCACCCAGGCGCACGGCCGGGCGCTGGTAGTCGGAGAAGATCAGGAACGTGCCGGAGAATGCGCGGGTCTGGCTGCTCATCACGATGCCGTTGACGATCGCCGCCGCCGCGTGCTCGCGGATGCCGAAGTGCAGCACGCGGCCGTACGGGTTGCCGCTCCACGTGGTGGTGGAGCGCTTCTCAGGGATGAAGGAGGACGCCGCGTCGATCGTGGTGTTGTTGGAGCCGGCCAGGTCCGCAGAACCGCCCCACAGCTCCGGGAAGGTCTCCGCGATCGCGTTGATCACCTTGCCGGAGGCCTTGCGCGTGGCCATGTCCGTGCCCGCCGGGAACACCGGGAACGCCGCCTTGTAGTCGTCGGGCAGCTGCTGGTTCTTGATCCGGTCGTACAGGGCCGCTTTCTCCGGGTGGGCGCCGCGCCACTGCTCGAAGGACTTCTCCCACTCGGCGCGCTCGGCCTTGCCGCGCTGGGCGACCTCGCGCACGTGGGACATGATCTCGGGCTCGATCTGGAAGGACTTCTCGGGGTCGAAGCCCAGGATCTTCTTGGTCGCAGCGACCTCGTCCGCGCCGAGGGCCGAGCCGTGCACGCCACCGGTGTTCTGCTTGGTGGGGGCGGGCCAGCCGATGATGGTGCTCAGGGCGATGATCGAGGGCTTGTCCGTGACCTTGGTGGCCGCGACGATCGCGTCGTACAGCGCCTCGACGTCCTCGGTGTACTCGCCGCCGTTGCGCCAGTCCACCCGCGCGGTGTCCCAGCCGTAGGCCTCGTAGCGGGCCAGGACGTCCTCGTTGAACGCCACGTTGGTGTCGTCCTCGATGGAGATCTTGTTGTCGTCGTAGATCACCACCAGGTTGCCGAGCTCCTGGGTGCCCGCGAGCGAGGAGGCCTCGGAGGTGATGCCCTCCTCGAGGTCGCCGTCGGAGGCGATCACGAACACGTGGTGGTCGAACGGGGAGGTGCCATGGGCGGCGTCGGCGTCGAAGAGACCGCGCGTGTAGCGCTGGGCGTAGGCGAAGCCCACGGAGGACGCGAGGCCCTGGCCCAGTGGGCCCGTGGTGATCTCCACACCGGTGGTGTGGCGGTACTCGGGATGGCCCGGGACCTTGGAGCCCCACGTGCGCAGGGACTCGAGGTCGGACATCTCCAGCCCGTAGCCCGCGAAGAACAGCTGCAGGTACAGCGTGAGGGAGGTGTGCCCGGGGGAGAGGATGAAGCGGTCGCGCCCGGTCCAGCGGTCGTCCGAGGGATCGTGCCGCATGATCTTCTGGAACAGCAGGTAGGCCACGGGGGCCAGGGACATGGCGGTGCCGGGGTGGCCGTTGCCCACCTTCTGCACGGCGTCCGCGGCGAGCACGCGCGCGGTGTCCACGGCGCGGGCGTCCTGCTCGGTCCAGTTCAACGGTTCATCAAGGTTCGGCACGGTGGCGAGCCCCTTTCCTGTGGGCGTGTGCGGAGCGCGCCGCAACCGTCCCGGCCGTGGGCCCGGTCGGGGCGTTGCGGAACGCAGGTTCCGCCCCCAACCTTAGTCCGGCCGGGGCGTGAACGTCAGGGACGGCTCGTGCCGCAGCGCCCACCCCGCGGGGTGCGGTCCGTCACGGCCCCGGGGAGCGCCCGGCCGCTATACTGGTGACCGGGTGTCGGTGCGTGCACGGCACGCGAGCATCCCGCAGTCTCCCGCCCGCGCGGGCCACCACGTTCTTTGGAGCAAGGATTCCGTGAATCACCTCGACACCGCGACGCACCCCGAGTCCTCGGGAACCCCGGCGTCACACGGCAACGGGTCGCACGGACACGGCGCGACCGGCGCACGGATCGGCGAGGTCGCCCCGGTGGGGTTCGAGGGGCCCATGACCGCGCGCCGCAAGCTCAAGGCGTACGTGGCGCTGACCAAGCCCAGGATCATCGAGCTGCTGCTCGTGGCCACCGTCCCCACCATGTTCTTCGCCCAGCAGGGTGTGCCGAACTTCTGGCTCGTGCTCAACACGCTCATCGGCGGCACGCTCGCCGCGGGCGCGGCTGGCGCCTTCAACTGCTACATCGACCGCAACGAGGACCGGCTCATGCGCCGCACGGCCAAGCGGCCGCTCGTCACGGGCGAGGTGGGCGACCGCGAGGCCCTGGTCTTCGCGTGGGCGCTGTCCGCCGTGGCGGTCGCCTGGCTCACCCTGGGGGTGAGCGTGCTGTGCGGTGTGCTTGGCGTGGTGGCCATCGCGCTCTACGCCGTCTTCTACTCCATCATCCTCAAGCGGCGCACGGCGCAGAACATCGTGTGGGGCGGCATCGCCGGCTGCATGCCCGTGCTCATCGGCTGGGCCGCGGTGCGGGGCACACTGGAGTGGCCCGCGTTCGTGCTGTTCGCCTTCATCTTCCTGTGGACCCCGCCGCACTACTGGCCGCTGTCCATGAAGTACGCGGAGGACTACTCCCGCGCCGGGGTGCCCATGCTGGGCGCCGTGGACACCGCTCGCACCGTGGGTGCCCAGGTGGTGCTCTACGCGTGGGCCACCGTGATCTGCTCACTGCTGCTGATCCCCGTGGGCGGCGCCGGCTGGGTGTACGGCATCATCGCGCTGCTCTCGGGCGCGTGGTTCACCTACCACTGCCACAAGCTGCACGGCCTCGCGCGCGACGGGCGCCCCACTCTCAAGCAGGCCATGTACGTGTTCCACGGCTCGATCGCGTACATCACCTTTGTGTTCGTGGGCGTGGCCCTCGACCCGTTCCTGGGCGGGCCCATTTTCTGAACCGGCCCCGGTTCGTGGACGGCCCCCGGCTCGGACCGCGACGGCACACGGCCCGGTTCCCGGGTGAGGCCCACCTAAACTGGTGCCCATGCTCTCCATGACGTTCTCCGGTGTAATCGCCTATCCCGTGACGCCCCTGCACCCCGGTGGTGCCCTGGACCTGGACTCGCTCGAGCACAGCGTGGCGCAGCTCGCCCGCAGCGGCGTGGACGGGATCGTGGTGCTGGGAACGTCCGGGCTGTTCGCCTACCTCGACGCGAAAGAACGCTCCGAGGTGGTACGCACAGCTGTGCGGGCGGCGTCGGGCTCGGGAACGCCCGTGGGGGTCGGGATCTCCGCGATCACCACTCGGGAGGTCCTGCAGCTGGCGTACTCCGCCGAGAACAACGGCGCGGACGGACTCGTGCTGAGCCCGGTGAGCTACATCCCGCTGGTCTCGCAGGAGATCGCGGACCAGGTGGAGACGGTGGCCTCGGCCGTGTCCCTGCCGCTGTGCCTGTACAACAACCCCTCCACCACGGGCTTCACGTACCCCGTGGAGCTCGCCGCCGAGCTGTCGTGGCTGGACAGCGTGGTGGCCTTCAAGGACACGGCCACCTCGGGGCGGCTCTTCCACTCCCGGCAGCTGCTGTTCGCCCAGCAGGCCGAGCCCGGCACGGTGCACGGGGCCAGCAGGGACCAGCTCATCGTCGACGAGTATCCCGCGGCCGCCTGGCACAGCGGTATGGCGGCCCTGCTCGCGCCCGAGTTCACGGCCTTCCACCGGGCGGTCGCCGAGGGCCGCGCGGACGACGCCGTCGCGTGGAGTGCCGCGCTGCGTCCCCTCATGGCCGTGATGGGCCACGAACGGCCCCTGTCCGCGCTCTACGCCCTCGCCGAGGTGTGCGGGGTCCGCACGGGGGCACCGCGGCGACCGCTGCTGCCGATCTCCTCGCACGGCAAGCGCGCCCTGGCCGAGGCCGTCACCCTGCTGCGGGAGACGACCCCCGCCCTGCGCTGAACCCTCGAGGCCGCGCACCCGCCCCGGGCGCCGGGGCCCGGCGGGCGGTTCAGCGCGCGGGCTGGGCGTCCGCGCCCAGGGGGGCGGCGGCGTCGTGCCCGAGATCCACCGGGGCCGCGTGCTCGTGGACGTCCTGCGCGAGGTAGAAGCTGATGGACACCACCCGGGTGGCGGCCCAGATGAGCACGGCGGAGAGCACCATGTGCAACGAGACCGCGGGGACCGGGACCCCGTTGAAGTACTGGAAGTACCCCACGGCGCCCTGGGCCACGATCACCAGGAGCATGAGCGCGTAGGCGGTGCGCAGCACGCGGGGCAGGCCCTTGACCGTGCACAGCAGGATGCCCGCGATCACGGTGAACGTCAGCAGGTACACCGGCACGGCGTGGGCCCGGGCGATCACCACGGAGTTGAACGCGAGCCGGGCGCTGTCCTGGTCCCCGGCGTGAGGTCCGGTGCCCGTCACCAGGGTGCCCATGTAGAGCACCACTGCGGCGAGCACCCCCGTGAGCACCGCGAGCCCGCGCACGAGGGAGGTGTGGCCGTGCAGCTGGCCGGGGCGCTGGTCGTGGGCGACCGCAGAGAGCCCCTCGCGGCGGGTGTTGAGCACCAGCAGGGTTGAGAGGGCGATCATGATCGCCGAGAGGAAGTAGTGCACGCCCACCAGCAGGGGGTGCAGGTCCAGGTGCACCAGCACGCCGCCCACCACGGCCTGCACGGGGATGCCCAGCAGCAGGTACAGGGCCAGGCGGTAGAGCTTGGGGTGCTCCTGGCGCAGCTTGAGCACGGACAGGAAGGTCAGCACCGCCACGACCGTGAGCACGAACGTGAGCAGCCGGTTGCCGAACTCGATGACCCCGTGCACACCCATCTCCTGGGTGTTGGTCCAGGAGTCCGCCGTGCAGCGGGGCCACGTGGGGCACCCGAGCCCGGAGCCGGTGAGCCGCACCAGACCGCCCGTGAAGATGAGCAGCCCGTTGGCCAGCAGGGACGCCACCGCGAGGCCGCGCACCCACGGGGTCACGGTGCGGGGCCACCAGAAGGAATCGACGGCTGTACGGGGAGCGGCATCAGACATGGCGGGGCATCCAGGGGGCAGAGGGGACGGGACCCCTCCAGTGTAGCGAGGTTCGCGTGGGAGCCCCCCTGGGAGGCCCGCGGTGCTCAGCAGCTCACACCCACTTGAACCACCGGACGGTGGCGGCCCAGCTCAGCACGGCCCACACGGCGAGCACCACGAGGGGCAGCGGGCTCACGGAGCCCTGCAGGAAGCACTCCCGCAGCACCTCCCCGGCGGCAGAGGACGGCAGCCAGGCCACGAGCCACGCGAGCCAGCCCGGCAGCGCGGTGAGCGGGAAGACCACCCCGCCGCCCGCGGCGAGCGCAACCCACACCACGTTGAGCACGGCGAGCGTGGCCTCGGCGCGCAGGGTGCCGGCGATCAGCAGCCCGAGCCCGGTGAACGCCACCGCCACGAGCACGAGCAGGGGAACGGAGGCGAGCACGGCTCCCGGGGCGGGGTGCCAGTCGAGCCACAACGCCACGGCGGCCACGATGAGGTACTGCACGGCGAGCACGGCGAGCACGGCCAGCAGCTTGCCGGCGATCAGCCCGCCGCGTCCCAGGGGGGTGGTGGAGAGGTGGCGCAGCACGCCGTAGCGCCGGTCGAAGCCCGTCTGGATGCCCTGGCCCGAGAACGCGCTGGAGAGCACGCACAGCACCAGGATCCCGGGCACGGCCACGTCCGCGCGGGACGCGCCGTCCGTCCGGTAGCCGTCCAGCAGGTCCGTCATGGTCAGGGCCACGAGCGCGAGCACGGGCAGGATCACGAGCAGCAGCAGCTGCTCGCCGTTGCGGATCATGGTCACGGCCTCGTAGCGCGCCTGCGCCACCACGCGCCGGGGCAGGGACGCGGCACGACGCCGCTCGGGGACCGCCTCGAGGGCCGGGGCCTGCCGTGCGCTCACCGCTCGTCCCTCCCGGCCACGTCCAGGAACACGTCTTCGAGGGAACGGGGTTGCACGCTCAGCGCCTCCGGCAGGGTGTCGTCGCGGGTGGCCCACTCGGTCATGACGCGCACCCGGGCGGCGTCGAGCGGGCCGGTGAGGGTCACGGTGCGGTCCCTCACGGTCCACCGGACGTCGTGGAACTCGGGACGCCGCCACGGGGGGTCGGCGCGCAGCGCGGGCCGCTGCTCCGGGGACAGCGTCACGGTCATCACCAGGGAGGAGTCGCGGCCCGTGCGCACGAGGTCCGTCACGGTGCCCTGGGCGGCCACGGCGCCGCGGTCCACGATGTAGACGTAGTCGGCGAGCCGGGCGGCGTCGTCCATGAGGTGGGTGGTCAGGATGATGCACGTGCCCTCGTCCCGCAGCCGCTGCACGAGCTCGAACACGAGCTGGCGGGAGCGGGGGTCGAGCCCGGCCGAGGGCTCGTCCAGGAACAGCACCTCGGGGCGGCCCACGAGCGCTGCGGCCAGCGCCACGCGCTGGCGCTGGCCGCCGGAGAGCCGCCGGACGGGGGTGTGCGCGAAGGACTGGATGCCCAGCCGTGCCACGAGCTCGGGCACGGGAACGGGGTCCGCGTAGAGCCGACCCAGGTGGCGCAGCAGCTCCTCGGGCCGCACGGCCTGCGGCAGCCCGCCGTCCTGCAGCATGACCCCCACCCGGGCGCGCAGCTCGGGGGAGGCCCCCCAGGGGTCCTCGCCCAGCAGGCGCACGGTCCCGGAGGTGGGCTGCTGCAGGCCCTGGGCGCAGTGCAGCGTGGTGGTCTTTCCCGCACCGTTGGCCCCGAGCAGCGCGGTGACGGCGCCGCGGTGGGCGGCCATGCTCAGACCGCGCACGGCGTGGACGGGTTCGTGGCGGCCCGCGAAGGTCTTGACGAGGTCGCTGATGTGCAGCGCGGCGGCGTCGGGATCGGGCGCGGCGGCGGGGGCGGAGGTGGTCTCACTCGGCATCGGCACCCGGTCAGTGTAGAACGCCCGGCGCTGCCGCCGGTGCGGGCGGGGGCGCTCCCCGACCGTTTTGACGGGAATGGAATACCACATACCCTCGTTATGTATTGCGTGTCCCACCGGGGGAGTCCCGCTCCCTCCGGACCCCCGCGGGTCCGCCGTGAGGTGCGGGGCGCAACTTCCACACGCACACGTCATCGAAGGGTGTTGCACTGAGCATGAGTTCACCTGCCACGGACCACCCGGGCACGGTCCGCACGGACCAGGATGACACCACCCGGTCCCGGGTGCTCTCGCTCGTGCTGGCCCACGGGCCCATCTCCGCCGCGCAGATCGCCAAGGACCTCGGGCTGACGCCCGCGGCCGTGCGCCGCCACCTGGACGTGCTCGAGTCCGAGCAGATCGTCGAGGTCTCGATGGTGCGCAGCGCCCAGTCCGGTGCGGGCCGTCCCGCGCGCCGCTACGTGGTGGCCCCCGGCGGCCACGAGCAGCTCGGCCACGACTACCGTGGGCTCGCCCGGCGGGCCCTGGAGACCATGCGCGAGGTGGGCGGGGAGGACCTCGTGGACACGTTCGTCTCCCAGGAGATCGGGCGCTGGCGCGAACGCTACCGCCCGCAGGTCGAGGCGGCCGGACCCGACGTCGAGGACCGCCTCAACGCGCTCACTGCGGCCATGAGCCGCGACGGCTTCGTGGCGTCCCACACCACCGTGACACCGCGCGGGCCCAAGGGTGTCACGCTGCGCTCCGCCCAGCTGTGCCAGGGCCACTGCCCCATCCAGGACATCGCGAACGAGTACCCCGAGTTCTGCGAGCAGGAGACCGCCATGATCGCCGAGCTGCTGGACGTGGACGTTCGCAGGCTCTCCACCATGGCCGCGGGCGCCCACGTCTGCACCACACACGTCCCGCTGCAGCTGCGCGCCGCGGGCCACACGAACTCCACCAACCACACAACCGCACGACAGGGAGGGTTGTCATGACCGAGCGCATCGACCCCGCGGACACCGCGGGCACCATGACAGGCGACACCACGATTTCCGAGATCCTGGAGATGAACCCGGAGCTCGAGGGGATCGGCCAGTACCAGTACGGCTGGGCCGACAAGAACGACGCCGGCGCGTCCGCACGCCGCGGCGTGAACGAGGAAGTGGTCCGGGACATCTCGGCCAAGAAGAGCGAGCCGGACTGGATGACGCAGCTGCGCCTGAAGGGCCTGAAGTTCTTCGACCGCAAGCCCATGCCCACGTGGGGCGCGGACCTGTCGGGCATCGACTTCGACAACATCAAGTACTTCGTGCGCTCCACGGAGCAGCAGGCGGGCTCCTGGGAGGAGCTGCCCGAGGACATCCGCAACACGTACGAGAAGCTCGGCATCCCCGAGGCGGAGCGCAACCGCCTGGTGGCCGGTGTGGCCGCGCAGTACGAGTCCGAGGTGGTCTACCACCAGATCCGCGAGGACCTCGAGGCCCAGGGCGTGATCTTCATGGACACGGACACCGCCCTGAAGGAGCATCCCGAGTTCTTTGAGGAGTACTTCGGCACCGTGATCCCCGTGGGCGACAACAAGTTCGCCGCGCTGAACACGGCCGTGTGGTCCGGCGGCTCGTTCGTGTACGTCCCCAAGGGCGTGCACGTGGACATCCCGCTGCAGGCGTACTTCCGCATCAACACCGAGAACATGGGCCAGTTCGAGCGGACGCTGATCATCGCGGACGAGGACTCCTACGTCCACTACATCGAGGGCTGCACCGCGCCGATCTACAAGACGGACTCGCTGCACTCCGCCGTGGTGGAGATCATCTGCAAGAAGAACGCCCGGGTGCGCTACACGACCATCCAGAACTGGTCCAACAACGTGTACAACCTGGTGACCAAGCGCGCCATCGCCCACGAGGGCGCCACCATGGAGTGGGTGGACGGCAACATCGGCTCCAAGGTCACCCAGAAGTACCCCGCGGTCTACATGACCGGCGAGCACGCGCGCGGTGAGACCCTGTCCATCGCGTTCGCGGGCGAGGGCCAGCACCAGGACACCGGCTCCAAGATGGTGCACATCGCCCCGAACACGTCCTCGTCGATCGTGTCCAAGTCCGTGGCGCGCAACGGCGGGCGCTCCGCCTACCGCGGCCTCGTGCAGGTGCGCGAGGGCGCCACGCACTCCAAGTCCAACGTGGTGTGCGACGCCCTGCTGGTGGACACCATCTCCCGTTCGGACACCTACCCCTACGTGGACATCCGCGAGGACGACGTCACCATGGGCCACGAGGCCACGGTCTCCCGCGTGTCCGAGGAGCAGCTGTTCTACCTCATGCAGCGCGGCATGCCCGAGGAGGAGGCCATGGCCATGATCGTGCGCGGCTTCGTGGAGCCGATCGCGCGTGAGCTGCCCATGGAGTACGCGCTCGAGCTCAACCGTCTCATCGAACTGCAAATGGAAGGATCCGTTGGCTGATATGTCCACCACTGATCAGACCGCCCGTGCCGCACAGGACGCCGACGAGCAGGTGAACGGGGTGTCCACCGGCGAGGACCGCGTGGCCATCCCGGGCATGAGCCAGGAGGGCGAGACCCTGCAGGAGGGCCGCAACCAGGCCGGTGAGCCCGAGATCCGCCACACCCAGCACGGGGACATCTCCGGCGTGCCGGACTCCTCCCGTGCCGGGCGCACCACGTCCTACGACATCGCGGACTTCCCGCCGCTAAGCAGCAAGCTCGAGGACTGGCGATTCACGCCGATCAAGCGCCTGCGCGGGCTCGACGACGCCGCCCTGCAGGGTCCCGCGCCGGCCGTCTCCGTCTCCGGGGACGACGCCGTTCAGGTCACCTCGGTGCCGAGCGAGGACCCCCGCGTGGGCTCCGCCGGCATTCCGGAGGACCGGGTCTCCGCCAACGCGTGGTCCTCGTTCCGCGAGGCCACCGTGATCTCGGTCCCGCGCGACGCCCAGGTGGCCGAGCCCGTGATCGTCACGCTCACCGGCGAGTCCGAGGAGCCCGCGGCCCAGCACATCGTGGTGGACGCCGGGTCCAACTCCAAGGCTCTCGTGGTGCTGCGCCACGTGGGCACCGCCGTGCTCTCCCAGAACGTCGAGTTCTCGGTGGCCGACGGCGCCAACCTCACCGTGGTCTCCCTGCAGGAGTGGACGGACGACTCCGTGCACGCCTCCTCGCAGCAGGCCACCCTCGGCCGGGACGCCACGTTCAAGCACGTGCTCGTGAGCCTGGGCGGTGACCTCGTGCGGGTCACCCCGTCCACCCGCTTCACCGCCCCCGGCGGCGACGTGGAGATGTACGGCCTCACGTTCGTGGACGACGGCCAGCACCTGGAGTCCCGCCTGTTCGTGGACCACTCCGTGCCGCGCTGCCGTTCGCGGGTCAACTACAAGTCCGCGCTGCAGGGCGAGAACGCCCACGGCGTGTGGGTGGGGGACGTCCTGATCCGCGCCGAGGCCGAGGGCACGGACACGTACGAGCTCAACCGGAACCTGATCCTCAACGACGGTCCGCGCATGGACTCCGTGCCGAACCTCGAGATCGAGACCGGGCTGATCGCCGGTGCCGGCCACGCCTCCACCACGGGGCAGCTGGACGACGAGCACCTGTACTACCTGATGTCCCGCGGCATCCCGGAGGACCAGGCCCGCCGCCTGGTGGTCCGTGGATTCCTGTTCGAGATCATCCAGCAGGTGGGTGTCGAAGCGCTCGAGGAGCAGCTGCGCGCGTCCCTCGAGGCAGAACTGGCCCGCACCGAGAACTGAGCCCGCGGCGGCGTCGTCGCCCCACCGAAGCACTCGCACCGCACCCGAGAACGGGCCGGTGCCCACGAGACCCAAGGAGAAACGTTTCATGTCAACTCTGGAGATCAAGGACCTCCACGCGTCCGTCATCCTCGACGACGAGTCCGCCAAGCCCATCCTCAAGGGCGTGAACCTGACCATCAACTCCGGTGAGGTGCACGCGATCATGGGCCCCAACGGCTCGGGCAAGTCCACGCTGGCCTCCACGATCGCCGGCCACCCCAAGTACCAGGTGGACTCCGGCTCCGTGACCCTGGACGGGCAGGACGTGCTGAAGATGTCCGTGGACGAGCGGGCGCGCGCCGGGCTCTTCCTGGCCATGCAGTACCCGGTGGAGATCCCCGGTGTGACCACCTCCAACTTCCTGCGCACCGCCAAGACCGCCGTGGACGGCGAGGCGCCCTCCCTGCGCACGTGGACCAAGGACGTCCGCGCGGCCATGGAACAGCTGAAGATTGACACCGACATGCTCCAGCGCAACGTCAATGAGGGCTTCTCCGGCGGCGAGAAGAAGCGCCACGAGATCCTGCAGCTGGAGATCCTCAAGCCGAAGATCGCCCTGCTGGACGAGACCGACTCCGGCCTGGACGTGGACGCCCTGAAGATCGTGTCCGAGGGTGTGAACCGCGCGCTGTCCGAGGACAACACCGGGATCATGCTGATCACCCACTACACCCGCATCCTGCGCTACATCAAGCCGCAGTTCGTGCATGTGTTCGCGGACGGGCGCGTGGTGGACGAGGGCGGCCCCGAGCTCGCGGACCAGCTCGAGAACGAGGGCTACGACCGCTACGTCCAGGCCGCGGCCAAGTAGCACCGGGCCCACCACAACGAAGGAGGTCTCGCCATGAGCGATTCCACGGCAGCACCCGTGAGCGACGCGCCCGGTCCCAAGGGCCAGGCGTCCCTCGCCGAGATCGAGGACCTGCTCAAGAACGTGATCGACCCCGAGCTGGGCGTCAACATCGTGGACCTCGGCCTGCTGTACGGGCTCGACTACCAGCAGGACGCCTCCCTGCGCCTGGACATGACGCTGACCACGGCGGCGTGCCCGCTGCAGGACGTCATCGAGGAGCAGGTGGCCCAGAACCTGTCCCCGGCGGTGGACGAGTGGCACGTCAACTGGATCTGGATGCCCCCGTGGGGTCCGGAACGGATCACCGAGGACGGCCGGGACCAGATGCGGGCCCTGGGCTTCAACATCTGATCCCACCGGCTCCGCCACGCGCGGGCCACGGTGACCACCGCTCCGGAGACGGGGCACGGGAAGGGCACGATCCGCACGGGTCGTGCCCTTCCCGCTGTCTGCAGACCGGGCGGCCGCTCCCTGCGGACCGCGCCGGGGCCCTCGGGGTTCGGCCGGGCGGCCCGGGCCCCAGAGCACGTGACCGCCCTGGATCCGAACGCACCGGTCCTGCGCAGAGCGGTGCCGTGCCCCTGGTAGTTTCGAGCGAGAGTCCGCGACCGGAGGAACCCATGGAACGTCATCTGCCGCAACTGTCCGAGCTCAAGCCGCTGATGCAGTTCGGCTCGTTCAACCCGGATCGCCGGGCGGCGCGGCTCGCCAAGGCCGCGGACGTCGAGGCGCTGCGGCGGATCGCGCGGCGGCGCACGCCGAAGCCCGCGTTCGACTACGTGGACGGGGCCGCGGGCCAGGAGCTCACCTACCGGCGCAGCCGGGAGGCGTTCGAGTCCGTGGAGCTGCTGCCACGGATCCTGCACGGCACGGACACCGCGGACCTCTCGACCGAGATCACGGGCTTCCGCAGTGCATTGCCCTTCGGCATCGCCCCCACGGGCTTCACGCGCTTCATGCACTCCGAGGGTGAGATCGGGGGAGTGCGGGCCGCCGAGCGCGCTGGCATCCCGTTCTCCCTCTCGACCATGGGCACACGCTCCATCGAGGAGGTGCGGGATGCCGCGCCGGACGCGGAGCGCTGGTTCCAGCTCTACCTGTGGCGCGAGCACGACGCCTCCCTGGACCTGATCCGCCGCGCGAAGGCCGCGGGCACGACCACCCTGCTGGTCACCGTGGACACCCCCGTGCCGGGCCAGCGGCTGCGGGACACGCGCAACGGGATGGTGATCCCGCCGCGGCTCACCCCCAAGACGGTGCTGGACGCGTCCTACCGGCCCGAGTGGTGGTTCAACTTCCTCACCACGGACTCCTTGAAGTTCGCCTCCCTCTCGGACACCTCCGGGGCGCTGGCGGACCTGATCTCCACCATGTTCGACCCCGGGCTGAACCTCGCGGACCTCGAGTGGATCCGCGAGCAGTGGGACGGCACGCTCTACGTCAAGGGAGTCCTCACGCGGGAGGACGCGCGCCGTGCCATGAGCGTGGGCGCTGACGGGCTCGTGGTCTCGAACCACGGGGGCCGGCAGCTGGACCGGGCGCCGGTGTCCCTCACGGCGCTGCCCGAGCTGCGGGATGAGGTGGGCCCGGACGTGCCCCTGATCCTGGACTCCGGGGTGCTGTCCGGGGCGGACGTGGTCACCGCGCTGTGCGCCGGAGCGGACTTCGTGCTGATCGGCCGCGCCTACCTCTACGGCCTCATGGCCGGGGGAGAGCAGGGCGTCTCACGGGTCATCGAGCTGCTGGAGGCGCAGATCCGCACCACGATGATGCTGATGGGTGCCGCGAGCACCGCGGACCTCGGCCCGCACGGCATGCGCGCGCCGTGGCTGCCGCGCGAGGAGCGGGTGCCGCGCGGCTGAGCGCACGCGGGCCTCCCGCGGCCGGGCTCACTTCAGGGCGGCGGGCCGGTCCAGGGACTCGGCGGTGAACGTGTTGCACGCCCGGATGTCCCCGGTCTGGTACCCGGTGAGGAACCACGCCTGACGCTGCGCGGACGTCCCGTGCGTGAAGGACTCGGGGTGCGCCCGGCCCTGGGTGGTCTCCTGGATGCGGTCGTCGCCGATCGCCCCGGCGGCCTCGATCGCGTCCGAGAGCTCGGGGCGGGTGATTGGCTTGAGCTGCACGCTCCCGCCCGGTTCGGCCGCGTGGTTCGCCCACATCCCGGCGTAGCAGTCGGCCTGCAGCTCGGTGCGCACCGCCGCCGAGGTGGGCCCGTTCGGGTCCCGCTGCGCGCGTCCGAGGGTGCCCTGCAGGTTCTGCACGTGGTGGCCCACCTCGTGCGCCATCACGTACTCCTGGGCGAGGGCGTCGGTGCCCGCCCCGAAGTCGGTGCGCATCTGCTCGAAGAACGCCGTGTCCAGGTACACGGTGCGGTCCGGCGGGCAGTAGAACGGGCCGGTGGCGGAGGACGCCTGGCCGCACGAGGTGCTGTCGCTGCCCCGGAACAGCGTGACCTCTGGCAGGGTGTACGCCTTGCCCGTGGCCCGCGGGTAGTAGTCCCCCCAGAACTGGTCCAGGGACTGCACGGTGGCCACCATGCGGCACGAGGGGTCGGAGTTGGCATCCGCGCCCGTGCGGCACCGTTCGGCCAGGGCGCCGTCCACCTGCTGCGTGCCGGTGGTCTGGGCCTGGGAGCCGCCGGTGACAGCGTCGATCCCGTCCTGGCCGAAGAACAGTCCGGCGAGCAGCAGGATCACCACGCTGCCCAGTCCACCGCCCACCGCGATGCCGCGGCCACCGCCGCCGGAGCGGACGCGCCCGGCGTCCAGCTGGGAGTTCTCGTTGAAGCTCATGGGGGAAGCATAGGGCCGGCGGGCCGCGGTGGCGCGCCACGGGCCGCCGACGCCGCTCGTGGCGTCGCGCGCGTCACCGGGCGTCGACGCCGCCCGAGGCGCCCCGGGGTGTCCCCGGGCCTGGCCGTTCCGGGCCGCCGTCAGTCCAGGCCGCGGGCGGCGAGGGCCTCCCCGGAGCGGTGGGCGTAGTCGACCGCGGCGATCACCGCGGGGGTCACCAGGCGGGCGGCGTGCGGGCGCACGGTGCGGGCCGCGGCGGCGTCGCGCAGGGTGGACATCACGCCGAAGAGCCAGGGCACGGAACGGATCATCAGCGACACCGCCAGGCCCACGCGCTCGGGGTCCACGCCCACGCGGCGCAGCGGGGAGCACAGCAGCACGAGTCCGTCGATGAGCCGGGGCAGGGCGGTGCTGGAGATCAGCAGGCGGGACAGCGCGATCACCGCGAGCATTGAGAGCACAACGTCCGCGGCACGGGCGGGACCCGTGGCGAGCACGTGGTACCCGGTGAGCAGCAGCACCAGGAACCACAGGGGACGCAGCGAGGCGGCCCAGCGGCGCAGGCCGAGTCCGCTGCTGGCCGAGACCACCGCGGTCAGGGCCAGCACGGCCAGGGACACGGGCCATGCGCGCAGCAGCATCACGGCGAGCGATGCCCCGAGCAGCAGCGCGGCCTTGGCCCACAGCGGGCACCGGTGCAGGGCCGAGGTGCCGGGCACGTAGCTGCCCAGGAGGTCCTCGCCGCGGGCGCGGCGTCGTCCGCCCCGGCGCAGCCGGGCCGGGGTGCGTTGCCTCCGCGCGGAGGACGCCCGCGTTCCGGGACCGCGGACGACGCCGCCCCGGTCGTGGGCGCGCGCCTCGCCCGGGCCGCTTCCCCGGTTCACGCGGACCGGTCCCCGGTGGGCGCCTCGTCCGGGAAGCCGTGCTCGCACCACCGGCGGTAGCGGGGGATCACCCGCTCGGGCGGACCCTGCTCGATCAGCCGGGCGGCGTGGACCACGGCCACGTGCTGGGCGGTGGCTGCAAGCTCGAGGTCGTGGGTGCTGATCAGCTGCTGCTGGGGGAGGCCGTCGAGCAGTTCGCGCAGTTGCAGCCGGTTGCGCAGGTCCAGCAGCGTGGTGGGTTCGTCCAGCACCAGCACGCTGGGCTCCACAGCGAGCACCGCCGCGAGCGCCACGAGCTGGCGCTCCCCGCCGGAGAGGTCGAACACGCTGTGGTGGGCGCGCTCCTGCAGCCCCATGCGCCGCAGCCACCCGGTGGCCGTGCGGGTGCGCAGCTGCCGGTCCCGGATCCGGGTGCGGAGGGAGAGCTCGATGTCCTCGAGCGGGGTGGGCATGAGGATCTGGGAGGCGGGGTCCGTGAACACAAAGCCCACCAGGGAGCGGGCCTGCCGGGGCGAGGCCACCGGGTCCACGCCGTGGGTGTCCACGGTGCCGGCGGAGGGGGTCACGAGGGCGTTGAACAGCCGCAGCAGGGTGGACTTGCCCGAGCCGTTGAGCCCGATCACCGCGGTGCGGGGCGCGGTGAACGAGCAGTCCACCCGGTCCAGGATGGTCACCGGCCCGCGGGGGCCGTCTGCCACGACCGTCACGTCCGTGCAGCGCAGCGCCGGGGTGCGAGCGGGGTGGGCGTCACCGCCCACTCAGAGAACCGCTCCGGCCATGCGGGGGAAGGCCCGGTGCACGGCCACGGCGATCAGCGCGGCCACGAGGGCCTTGACCACGTCTCCCGGCACGAAGGCGAGATCAGCGAGCGCGGCGGCGGGCAGGGCGAGGCCGCCGTTGACCATCATGCCCACGATGCCCACCACGTGGGTCAGCACGAGCCCGGCCAGCCCGGCGAGGAACAGCTTGACGGGCAGCCCACTGCGGCGGTCCGGGTCCACCGCGGAGGAGCCCTCCGGGCGGTTCACGCGCTCCACGCGCACGAAGCGGTGGGAGAGCCAGCCCACCAGGGCGGCCGCGAACGGGAAGGAGAGGAGGTACCCGACGGAGGGCCCGCCGAGCACGCCCGGCCCGCCGGAGAAGCCCGCGAACACCGGCACACCCAGCAGCCCGACCACCACGTAGAGGGCCAGGGCGAGGAAGCCCCGCCAGCCGCCCAGCACCATGCCGGTGAGGAGCACCGCGAGGGTCTGCAGCGTGATCGGCACCCCGAGCGGGCCCACCGGGATGGCCGGGACCAGCGAGAGCACGCAGGTCAGCGCGGCGAACACGGCGATGTTGGCCAGGTCGAAGGAGGTCACGGTGCGAGGGGAGCGGGCGGCTTCTGTCATGGGCTGCAGTCTAGTTGCTGGGCCGGTGGGATCGGCCCAGGCGGCGGCCGGGCGGCGCGCGGCGGCGTCGTCGTCCGGGGGCGCGCGCGGCAGGGGGCCCGCGAGCGCGGGTGCGGGGTGGAAGGCACGGCGCCGCATGCGGGCCCGCAGCACGGCGGGCGGAACGCGGCGGACGGGGCGCAGCACGCGACCAGCCGCGGGGGACCCCCCTCTGAAGGGGTGCCCGCGGGGCGGGTGCCCCCGTGGCGGATTTGCGCGAGCGGATAGACTGGGGCGGTTCCCCGCTCGCATGGGGTGACCGCATGCCCGGAGGCTCTCCGGGCCACCGCACCGACCGCCGACGTCACCGTTCCCGCGCGCGTCGCGGCGTGACCGTCCCACGAAAGGCCCTGCTCCGTTGATCACCGTGACCGACCTCGAACTGCGCGCCGGAGCGCGTCTGCTCATGGACGAGGTGAACTTCCGCGTGGACAAGGGCGACAAGGTGGGCCTGGTGGGCCGCAACGGCGCCGGGAAGACCACCATGACCAAGGTGCTGGCCGGGCTCACGCTGCCCGCCGCGGGGGAGGTCACCCGCTCGGGCTCCATCGGCTACCTGCCGCAGGACCCCAAGGTGGACGACATGGACCAGCTGGCCCGGGACCGCATCCTCTCCGCGCGCAACCTCGCCGGCGTGATCTCCCGGCTGCGCCGCACCGAGGAGGAGATGGCCTCGGAGGACGAGACCGTGCGCGCCAAGGCCATGCGCCGCTACGACCGCCTGGAGTCCGAGTTCCTGGCCGGCGGCGGCTACGCGGCGGAGTCCGAGGCCGCGACCATCACCAACAACCTCAACCTCCCGGCGCGCGTGCTCGAGCAGCCTCTGCACACGCTCTCCGGCGGCCAGCGCCGCCGCGTGGAGCTCGCGCGGATCCTGTTCTCGGACGCGGACACCATGCTCCTGGACGAGCCCACCAACCACCTGGACCACGACTCCATCGTGTGGCTGCGCGAGTTCCTGCGCGGCTTCCAGGGCGGGCTGCTGATGATCTCCCACGACGTGGAGCTCATGGAGATGGTCGTGAACAAGGTGCTCTACCTGGACGCCAACCGTTGCGTGGTGGACGTCTACAACATGACCTGGAAGAACTACCTGCAGCAGCGCGAGCAGGACCAGGCCCGCCGCAAGCGCGAGCGCGCGAACGCCGAGAAGAAGGCCGGGGTGCTCATGGACCAGGCCAACAAGATGCGCGCGAAGGCCACTAAGGCCTCCGCCGCCCAGCAGATGATTCGCCGCGCGGAACGGCTCATGGCGGGGATTGAGGGCGAGCGCGTGCAGGACAAGGTCGCGGCCATTCGCTTCCCCAAGCCCGCGGACTGCGGCAAGACCCCGCTCACCGCGCAGGGGTTGTCCAAGTCCTACGGCTCGCTGGAGATCTTCACGGACGTGGACCTCGCGATCGACCGCGGCTCCCGTGTGGTGGTGCTCGGGCTCAACGGCGCGGGCAAGACCACCCTGCTGCGGATGCTCGCCGGGCAGTCCGAGCCGGACACCGGTGAGGTGGTCGCGGGGCATGGGCTCAAGCTCGGCTACTTCGCCCAGGAGCACGACACCCTGGACACGGACCGCACGGTGCTGGAGAACATGAAGTCCGCCGCGCCCGACCTCGCGGACACCCAGGTGCGCACCATCCTGGGCTCGTTCCTGTTCCAGGGCGACGACGTGGACAAGCCCGCCGGAGTCCTCTCCGGCGGCGAGAAGACGCGACTGGCGCTGGCAACCCTCGTGGCGTCGTCGGCGAACGTGCTGCTGCTGGACGAGCCCACCAACAACCTGGACCCGGCCTCGCGCCACGAGATCCTCAACGCGCTGCGCACCTACGAGGGTGCCGTGGTGCTCGTCTCCCACGATGAGGGCGCGGTGGAGGCGCTCGAGCCCGAGCGCGTGGTCATGCTCCCGGACGGCGTGGAGGACCTGTGGAGCCAGGAGTACCAGGACCTCATCAGCCTGGCTTGATCACCGTCCGGCGAGCCGGGGACGACGCCGCGGGGCCGCCCGGGCGGCGCGCCGCGGGTGTCAGTCCTCGAAGAGGATGACCTGGCGCACCGCGCGGCCGTCCGCGAGCCGGTCGAAGCTCTCGTTGATGTCCGCGAGCGCCACGCGCTCGGAGATCAGCTCCTCGATGGGCAGCTTGCCAGCGCGCCACAGGTCCAGGTACACGGGGATGTCTCGGGCGGGGACCGCGGAACCGAGGTAGGAGCCCACGATCGTGCGGGCCTCCGCCGTGAGCCCGAGCGGGGCGATGGTGGAGCGCGCGTCGGGGGAGGGCAGGCCCACGGTCACGGTGGTGCCGCCCGGGGCGGTGGCGGCCACTGCCGTCTCGAAGGCGCGCGGGTGCCCAGCAGCCTCGATGACCACCTGCGCCCGCACGCCGTTCTCGGCGAGCTCCTCGGGGGAGTGCACGGCGGTGGCGCCCAGCTCGGTGGCGCGCGCGAGCTTCTCCGGGTTGGCGTCCACACCGATCACGGGCCCCTCCTCCAGGGACAGCGCGGTCAGCAGCGCGGCCATGCCCACGCCTCCCAGACCGACGACCATGACCGTGTCCCCCTCAGAGGGGCGCCCCGCGTTGAGCACGGCCCCGCCGCCCGTGAGCACGGCGCAGCCCACCACGGCGGCGATCTCCGGGGGCACGTCCGCCCCCACGGGCACGACCGACTGGCGGCTCACCACGGCGTGGGACGCGAAGCCGGAGACGCCCACGTGGTGGTGCACGTCCTGTCCGTCCCGGTGCAGCCGCAGGGCCCAGCCCGGCAGCAGCCCGGCGTTGTTGGTCTCGGTGCCGGGGGTGCAGGGCAGCTTGCCGTTCGTGGCGCAGTTCTCGCACTGCTCGCAGCGCGGCAGGAACACGGTGGTCACCTGGTCCCCGGGGGCCACGTCCGTGACACCCTCGCCCACCTGCTCCACGATGCCCGAGGCCTCGTGACCGAGCACCATGGGCATCGGACGGGGCCGGTTGCCGTCCACCACGGACAGGTCCGAGTGGCACACCCCGGCCGCCCGCACCCGGATCAGCAGCTCGCCCGGGCCGGGACCGTCCAGCTCCAGCTCCTGCATGGACAGCGGGTGCGACTCGGCGTACGGGCGGGACAGCCCGATCTCGTCCAGCACGGCGGCGGTGATCTTCACGGCAACTCCTTCACGGGTGTGGTGGGCACGGGACGGGCGACGCCGCCCGCTCGCCTCACCGGCGGTTCTGCGCCTCGAGCGCGTCCAGCAGGGCGTCCTCCTCGTCCTCCGCGGTGGGGACGGACGAGACGCGCGTGCGCTTCGGGCGGTAGAGGGACTTCAGGTGGGCGGGCATGTCGTCGGCCATCTGCAGCTGACGGATCACCAGGGACTCGTCCACGTCCCCGATGTAGGTGCCCTCGGCGTCATAGTAGCGGGCCAGCTGCCGCTCGACCTCCGCCGCGTAGGCACGGTCCCACTCCTCGTTCTTCACGTGCTGGCGCGCCGAGTACCCGTAGGCCACGAACACCAGCACCGCGAACGCGTACCACTGCATCGAGTAGGACAGGTGCGGGCCGTAGGCCACCTCCGGGCGCTCACCGGGCTGCGGGGTGTGCGCCGCAGAAGGGTCCTCGGAGACGAGGTCGCCGTAGCCACCGGTGGCCAGGTCCTCACCCCAGCGGGAGCTCAGGGCGGGCAGGTCGATCGAGGCGGCCTGGCCCTCCGGCGCACCCCGGTCCACGGTGGCCTCGGAGGGGCGCAGCCGCGCGGTCACGGTCACCGTCCCTGCCGGGGGCGCGGGCACGGCGGAGGGCATCCCGTTGGCGGAGTCGTCCGTGGGGATCCACCCGCGGTTGACCGCCACGACGGGGCCCTCGGTGGTGCGCAGCGGCACGAGCACGTCGTAGCCCACGCGCCCGTCGTGGGGCCGGTTGCGGATCAGCACCGTGTCCTCGGGCAGGTAGGTGCCCTCGAGGCGCACCGGGTGCCACGTGGCGGAGTCGTCGTAGTCCTGGAACAGAGGCAGGCCCCGCGCGGGGTCGTAGGCGGGGGCGTCGTAGTTGTTCGTGATCTTGGTGTTCTCGGCCACCAGGTGGTCGTTGCGCGTCATCTGCCACTGCGCGAGGAACAGGCACACCACCGCGGCCGCGCAGGCCATGAGGAACCAGCCGATCCACGCCGGGGTGGTCAGGAACGAGTACTTGCGCATCACGGCTGCCGCCCCTCTGAACCGGTCCCGACGACGCCGCTGCCGCCCCGGGTGCGCCCGCCCCCGGTCCCAGCGGTGGCGCCCTCGGGGCCCGGTGCCGACACCTCTCGGGCGGGACCCTCCGGGGTCGCCGCCGGGTCCTCGGAGCCCGGTGCGCAGCCGTCGGGGGCAGGTGCGGGGTCCTGGAACGGGTCCACGGACTTCAGGAAGCCGCGCTGGCCCAGGAAGTCGGCGAGGTGCTCGCGGTGCTCGTCGCACGCGAGCCACGTCTTGCGGCGTTCCGGGGTGTGGACGCGGGGGTTGTTCCACCGCAGCGCCCACCGTGCGGCAGCACGGCAGCCGCGGCGCGAGCACACCGCGGGGTGCGTGTCGCGCGCGGGAACCGGGGCGGCGTCGTCGTCCCCCGAGGGGTGGGGCTCCAGCGAGCCGAGCAGATCGAAGTGCACCGTGTGACGTTCCTCCCGGGGAGAGTGGGGCTGGGGGCGCTCAGTTGCGCCGGGTGGCCGAGGGCGGAGCCGGTGGCAGCTGCCGCTGGACGGGGTGCACCGTGTACTCGGCGTCCACCACCACGGTGTCCGGATCCGGGGCGCGGTCCCGGGTCTCGGCGACCGTGGGCAGCTCGGTGCGCGCGGGCGGCTGGTAGGCCGAGCCGGCACGCTCGGAGCGGTCCGCCCCCCGGTTGGCAAGCATCACCGCGAACCACGGCAGCAGGGCCGCCCCCACGATCAGCAGGATCCGGGCCACGAGATTGTCGATCAGGACCACCCCGATGATGCACAGCACGCGCAGACCCATCTGCACCGCGTAGACCTTCATGCGGCGGGTCATGTCCGTGGTGTGCGGATCCACCGCCGAGGTGATGGAGTGCACCTCGGTGGAACCGTGCGTCTGATGCTGCGAACGTGTGATGGGAACCGGTCCTCCGCTGAGTGTCCTGCGCGCTGAGCCCGCGGGCAACGCTTTCACCACTGGCTGTGAGCGTGCTGACCATTGTCGCACCGTTGCGGTGGCACCCCAAGTGGGGGGAGCCCACCAGGTCAGGGGGCGGTTAGGATGCTGTGACGTTCCCGATCCCCCGGACGCGGTGCCCCGCCGCCTCCACACCTCCACGGAAGGTTTCACCATGTCAGAGAATCCCCCCGCCGCCCGCACCGTGCTCGTCACGGGCGGCAACCGCGGCATCGGCCGCGCCATCGCGGAGACGTTCGTGGCGGCCGGGGACAACGTGGTGGTCACGTCCCGCTCCGGTGACGACGGCCCCGAGGGTGCCCACACCGTGAAGGCGGACGTCACCGACTCCGCCTCCGTGGACGCGGCGTTCAAGGAGGTCGAGGCGACGTTCGGTCCCGTGGAGGTGCTCGTGGCCAACGCGGGGATCACCAAGGACGCCCTGCTGGTGCGCATGAAAGAGGCGGACTTCCAGGACGTCGTGGACACCAACCTCACCGGTGCTTTCCGCGTGGTGCAACGCGCCACCAAGGGCTTCATGCGCCTCAAGCGCGGCCGCGTGATCTTCATCTCCTCCGTGGTGGGCTACACCGGGGCCCCCGGGCAGGCGAACTACGCGGCGTCCAAGGCCGGGCTGATAGGGATGGCGCGTGCCATCACCCGTGAGCTGGGCTCCCGCGGTGTCACGGCCAACGTGGTGGCCCCCGGCTACATCCACACCGCCATGACGGACGAGCTGCCCGAGGACGTCACCGAGAACTACCTCTCGATGATCCCCGCCGCACGCTTCGGCCACGTCCAGGAGGTGGCCGGTGCCGTGAAGTACTTGGCCTCCGAGGACGCCGCCTACGTCTCCGGCGCTATCATCCCCGTAGACGGCGGGCTGGGCGTGGGTCACTGATCTCGCACCCGCCCGTGACACCCCTTCGAAGGAGAGAATGCATGAGCACAGTGGCCGGCAAGACCGTGATCATCACCGGATCCTCGCGGGGGGTGGGCGCGGACACCGCCAAGATCCTCGCGGGCCAGGGCGCCAATGTGGTGATCAACTACCGCCAGAAGGCCCCGCGCGCCACCAAGGTGGTCAAGGAGATCACCGAGGCCGGCGGCCGCGCCATCGCCGTGCAGGCGGACATCACGGACCCGGAGTCCCGCAGCGGTCTGTTCCGCGCCGCGGTGGACGAATTCGGCGGCGTGGACGTGCTGGTGCTCAACGCCTCCGGCGGCATGGAGACGGACCTCGGCGAGGACTACGCCCTGAAGCTCAACCGCGACGCGCAGAACGACACCCTCACCGAGGCCCTCGGCCTGCTGCCCGAGGGTGGCCGCGTGGTGTTCGTCACGAGCCACCAGGCGCACTTCATCAACGAGGTCGAGACCATGCCCGAGTACGACGCCGTGGCCCGCTCCAAGCGTGCGGGGGAGGACACCCTCACGGCGAGGGTTCCCGAGATGGCGCAGCAGGGCGTGAGCTTCGTGGTGGTCTCCGCGGACATGATCGAGGGCACCGTGACCGCCACGCTGCTCAACCGTGCCCGCCCGGGTGCCCTGGACGAGCGGCGAGCTGCGGCCGGCAAGCTCTACACCGTCAACGAGTTCGCCCAGGAGATCGCCGCGATGGTCACCGCGGACGTGGAGTCCGGGCACGTGGAGCTCGTGGGCGGGGCCGAGGACTTCCTCTCCCAGGCGGGACAGTGACCGGCACCGTCACGCTCACCAACTAAGCCCCGCCGAGGACGACGCTGCACGCGGACCGCGCGTGCGGCGTCCTCGCGTTCCGGGCCCGCCCCGGTTCGAACGGTGCTGGGAACTGTGGTAGGTTTTCTGTCGTTGCCGAGGACCACCGGGGTTTCGTTCGCACGAACCCCACCGGCCCGGACACCTGCGCGGGTGGCGGAATAGGCAGACGCGCTAGCTTGAGGTGCTAGTCCTCGTATTAGAGGGTGGGGGTTCAAGTCCCCCCTCGCGCACAGAGAAGAACCCCGTTCGACCATCGGTCGGACGGGGTTTTCTCATTGCCGGCTCGCAGCCTGAGCGTCCCCGGTCTCAGAGCCCGTTCGCGGTGGCTCCGTGCGCTGCCTGCTCCGGGGTGAAGCCCTCGAAGACGAGCTGGTCGATCAGGGCCGCACGCGAGTACCCGGACATGTCCAGGTACTGCTTGCCCTTCTTGGCCGCCTGCGCCATGTAGTCCGGGCTGGTGGTGTCCACGCCGTAGGTGGCCTGCTCGGTGGTGAAGCCCTCGAACTGCAGCTGCTCGATCAGACCGCTGCGGGAGAACGCGGACGTGCGGAGGTAGTCCTCGGCCTTCTTGGCGGCCTGCTCGTCGTAGTTGGTGGAGAGGCTGTCCACGGCGGCCGTGGCCTCCTGGGCGGTGAAGCCCTCGAACTGCAGCTGCTCGATCAGACCGCTGCGGGAGAATGCCGTGAACGCGAGGTACTCGGACGCCTTGCGGGTGGCGCTGTGCTGCGACACGCCGCCCTTGCCCGTGCTGCTGCTCGCGCCGGATTCCGCGTCGTCACCGCTCGGGGAACGCGAACCGGTCGTGTCCTTGGCCGGGCTCGGTGCGGGCGGTTCGGGGGCGGAACTCTCCGCGACCGCCACGTACGAGGTGCTCTCATCGGCCGGCGTCTCGGCGGCCTCGACGGTCTGGGCCGCGTCGGACGACGGCGCAGTGACCGTCTCGGTCGAGGAGCTGGACGCGGCGGAGCTCTGCGTCGGAGCGGGTGCCACGGAGGACGTGGTGGATCCGCACCCGGACAGCAGTGCGAGAGCCACGGTGCCGCCGGAGAGCAGGAGAACGGGGGAGGGTCGCTGAGCCAAGGCGGGCCTTTCGGTGAGGGATGTGCCGAGACGGCATATCAAATGTATGAGCATGTATTTGCTTTCATACATAGTGACATCCGGACGCCCCCGTGGATGCCCCCACTACGGCCTACACGTGCCGCCCCGCGGCCGGGGCCCGGGCACCTGGGCAGGGCGCGGCCGGACCCGTAGCATGAGGGTCAGTGACCCGCGGCGTGCAGTGCAGCGGCGTCGTCATCAGGGCCGCAGCGCAGGGCGCGGACGGTCGCCCTCGCTTCGAGACCCCAGGTGAGACATGCCGAGCAACCCCGAGCCATCCCCCAAGGTGAGCAGCCGGCTGAGGGGAGTCCCGCCGACCGTACCGGAGGGCGCGACCGCGCGGGAGAGTGCTGAGGGCCCGCAGAACGCGGGCGGGGGCCGTGCCGCTGGCCCGATGACTCGCACCTCGTCGGATCGCGACAGGGGCCGTCTGCGCGGCGGCACCGGTGTACCCGGGTGGCTGCGCTGGCTGACCCCCGTGGTGCTCGTGCTCGTGTGGTTCGGCGTCATGGGCGTGGGCGGGCCCACGTTCGGGAAGCTCTCGGACGTCACGTCCAACTCGCAGGCGGACTTCCTGCCCGTGGATTCCCAGGCCACGCAGGTGCAGGACCGGCTGGGGGAGTTCCGCGACACGGATGGGATCCCCGCCATCGTGGTGATGGAGTCACAGTCCGAGATCACGGCGTCCCAGCTGGACCGGATCCGCACCGGCACCCGCGAGCTGGCGGGTGCCGCCGACGTGCTGGAGGTCTCGCCGCCCATCCCGTCCGAGGACGGACGGGCCGTGGAGGTGGTCGTGCTCCTGGACTCCGCCGCGGACACCGGGGACGCCGTGGCCGGGCTGCGCGAGAAGCTGACGGACCTCACCCCGGAGGGCCTCGCCGTGGCGGTGACCGGGCCCGCGGGTCTCGTGGCGGACCTCTCCGAGGCGTTCTCCGGCATCGACGGGCTGCTGCTGGGAGTCGCGCTGCTCGCGGTGCTGGTGATCCTGGTGGTCGTCTACCGCTCGCCCCTGCTCCCGCTGCTGGTGCTGCTCACGAGCGTGGCGGCGCTGTGCGGGGCGATCCTCGCGGTGTACCTGCTGGCGGAGCGCGGCGTGATCGCCCTGAGCGGGCAGACGCAGGGCATCATGTCGATCATCGTGATCGGCGCGGCCACCGACTACGGGCTGCTCTACACCGCGCGGTTCCGGGAGGCCCTGCACACCACCTCGTCCCGCTGGACCGCCACTCGGATCGCGTGGCGGGGCACCGTCCCGGCCGTGCTGGCCTCCGGGGCCACCGTGATCGCCGGTCTGCTGTGCCTGCTGCTCTCGGACCTCTCCTCCAACCGCGGGGTGGGTCCCGCCACGGCCATCGGCGTGGTCTTCGCGATCCTCGCGGGGCTGACCCTGCTGCCGGCCCTGCTCGCGGTTTTCGGCCGCGTGGCGCTGTGGCCCAAGACTCCGCGCGTGGACGAGCACCCCGAGGCGCACGCGCAGGCCATGGACCCCTACGCCCACCGGGGCGTGTGGCCCGCCGTGGCCCGGCTGGTGGACCGGAGGTCGCGCGCGGTGTGGCTCGTGTGCACCCTGCTGCTCGGAGTGGCCGCGGTCGGAGCCACCCAGCTGGACGCGGACGGCGTGCCCGAGTCCGAGTTCGTGCTGGGGCAGTCCGAGGCCCGGGACGGCACCGCCGTGCTGGAGCGCCACTTCCCGGGCGGCTCCGGGGACCCGGTGTACATCATCGCCGCCCGCTCAGAGGCCGAGGACGTGGCCCGGCACCTCGCCGCGGACGACGACGTCGCCTCGGTTGCCTTCACCGCGCGCGACTCCCCGAGTGGGACCCTCCCGTACCCCGCTCCGCAGGCCGGGCCGTTCGCGGGGGTCGAGCCCACCGTGAGCCGCGGGGACGTGCTGATCCAGGCCACCCTCACCTCCGCCTCGGACTCCGAGCAGGCCCAGGCCGCGGTGCAGCGGCTGCGCGGGGAGCTGGCCGAGATCACCCCGGAGGCCGCCGTGGGCGGCACCTCCGCCGTGCAGGTGGACACCATCGCCGCCTCCGAGCGGGACCGTGCGGTGATCATCCCCGTGATCCTGGTGGTGATCCTGCTGGTGCTCATGGTCCTGCTGCGCAGCGTGCTGATGCCCGTGCTGCTGATCGCCACCACGGTGCTGTCCTTCCTGGCGGCGCTGGGAGTATCCACCCTCGTGTTCGAGCTGCTGGACCTCAACCAGGCGGACCCCACCGTGCCCCTGTTCGGCTTCGTGTTCCTGGTGGCGCTGGGCATCGACTACAACATCTTCCTCATGAGCCGCGTGCGCGAGGAAGTGCTCGGCGCCGGGCACCGCGCGGGCGTGCTCGCGGGGCTCATCACCACCGGCGGGGTCATCACCTCCGCGGGCATCGTGCTCGCGGCCACCTTCGCGGCCCTGGCCGTGCTGCCCATCCTGTTCCTCGTGCAGCTGGCGGTGATCGTGACCATCGGCGTGCTGCTGGACACCATCGTGGTGCGCTCGCTGCTGGTGCCCGCCCTGGTGCTGGACGTCGGGCCCCGTTCGTGGTGGCCCTCGCGCGTGGGCACCCCCGGCCGGCACCGGGCGTAGCGGATCCGCGCCCGGGCCGGGCCCCGGTCGTGGCACACACCCGAGCGGTGAGCAGGCATACCGGTCCCGCGCGCCGCGCACCCTGCGACGACCGGCGGCGGGGGCCCGCGGGCTTTGTGCGCCCCACCGCGTGGCCGATACACTGCGGCCATGCCCCAGAACTGTGCCGTCGTCGCCCTTTCCGTCTCACCGGACGAGGAAGCCACGCGCGCCGTCGTGGACGCCGTGCAGCGGGCCGGGATCCCCGTGGACTCGCCCACCTGGGTGCGCGTCACCGGCACCGCCTCGGACGACCAGGCCGCGGACGTGGAGGGCTACAACGCCCTGAGCATCCCCGCCGAGGTCGAGGACGTCCCCGCTCTGCGCCGCGCACTGCAGCCGGACCCGCAGGAGCAACTGGTGCCCGGGGTGGACCTCGACGTCGTCGAGCGCCGCTGGATGCACCACGAGCGCCGCAAGCTCGTGGTGCTGGACGTGGACTCCACGCTCGTGCGCCAAGAGGTTATCGAGCTGCTCGCGGCCCACGCCGGCCGCGAGGCCGAGGTCGCGGAGGTCACCGGGCGGGCCATGCGCGGGGAGATCGACTTCGAGCAGTCCCTGCGCGAGCGCGTGGCCGTGCTGGCGGGGCTGCCCGCGGAGGTGATCGGCGACGTCGCCGCCGCCGTGCGGCTGTCCCCGGGCGCGCAGGTGCTCGTGCGCACCCTGCTCAAGGAGGGTCACGCGGTGGCCGCCGTCTCCGGCGGATTCGAGCAGGTGCTCGCCCCGCTGGCGGAAACCCTCGAGCTCACGCGCCACGCCGCGAACACCCTGGAGGTCCAGGACGGCGTGCTCACGGGCCGAGTGACGGGCCCCGTGGTGGACGGCGCCGCCAAGGCCCGCCTCGTCGTCGAGTGGGCGCAGGAGCTGGGAGTGGCCCCCGAGGACGTCATGGTGGTCGGGGACGGCGCCAACGACGTCCCGATGGCCCGCACCGCGGGACTGTCCGTGGCGTACCGGGCGAAGCCCGCGCTGCGTGCCGTGGCGGACACCCAGCTGAGCCTGCCCAACCTGGACGCCCTGCGGTTCTTCCTGGACCTGTGAACCGCGTCCCGCTCCGGGAGGCCGCCGCCGGTGCGCCGGACTGCGGAGCGGCGGGCCCCGGGCACTAGAGTTGCCGTCATGAGTGCAGTTCTTGAATTGGTGGACGTCACCGTGGTCCGCGGTGAGAAGACCCTGCTGGATTCCGTGGACTGGACCGTGCAGGACGGCGAGCGCTGGGTGATCCTGGGCCCCAACGGCGCGGGCAAGTCCACCCTGCTGTCCATTGCCGCGGCACGGCTGCACCCCACCCGCGGGATGGTCGACATCCTGGACGAGATCCTCGGGGCGGTGGACGTGTTCGAGCTGCGTCCGCGCATCGGTGTCAGCTCCGCGCCGCTGGCCGGGCAGATCCCGCACGCGGAGTCCGTGGCGGACGTGGTGCTCACCGCGGCGTACGGCGTGACCGGGCGGTGGCGGGAGGAGTACGACGCCGCCGACGCGGCGCGCGCCGAGGAGCTGCTGGACGCGTGGGGCCTGGCCCCCTTGCGGGAGCGCCGCTACGGGACTCTGTCCGAGGGGGAGCGCAAGCGGGTGCTGATCGCGCGTGCGCTGATGACGGACCCCGAGCTGCTGCTGCTGGACGAACCGGCCGCCGGTCTGGACGTGGGGGGCCGTGAGAAGCTCGTGCAGCGCCTGGACGAGCTCGCCCGGGACGAGGCCGCCCCGGCCATGGTCATGGTCACCCACCACCTGGAGGAGGTCCCGGACGGCTTCACGCACGCGCTGCTGCTGCGCGAGGGTCGGATCGTGGCCGCGGGGCCCGTGGGGCAGGTGATGACCCAGAAGAACCTCTCCGAGACGTTCGACATGGCCCTGAAGCTCGTCAGGGTGGGCCACCGCTACGCCGCGTTCGCGCGCTGAGCCGCCCGCATGATGCACCTCAGCGCAGCCCTTCCCACCCAGTTGCTCGGCGCCGGGGGCGCCGTGGGCTTCGAGTGGTGGCAGGTGCTGCTCATCCTGGTGGCCGGGCTGTGGGCCGGGACCATCAACACCATCGTGGGCTCGGGAACCCTCGTGACGTTCCCCGTGCTCGTGACCATGGGGGTTCCCCCGGTCACGGCGTCCATGTCCAACGCGATGGGGCTGATCGCGGGCAACCTGACCGGCGCCTGGAGCTACCGCAGCGAGCTGCGCGGGCTCAGGCGCACCCTGCTCAAGCTGCTGCCGTGCTCGGTGGCCGGCGGGGTGATCGGTGCCGTGCTGCTGCTGCACCTGCCCGAAGAGGTCTTCGAGGTCGTCGCGCCCGCGCTGATCGTGGTGGCCCTGCTGTTCGTGGTGTTCCAGCCGCGGCTGCAGGCCGTGGTGCGTGCCCGCAAGGAGCGCCAGGCGAGCACCCCGGGTGCCTCTCAGGGCGCATCGGGGCACGACGCCGCTGTCCCCGCCGAGGGGGGCACGGCGTCGTCGTCCGTGCAGCCCGACGGCGCGCGGCAGCCCGCGATCCTGTACGTGCTCGTGTTCCTGGCCGGGATCTATGGCGGGTACTTCGTGGCGGCGCAGGGCGTGCTGCTCGTGGGCATCCTGGGGGTGTTCCTGCTGGCTCCGCTGCAGTCCGCGAACGCCGTGAAGAACGCGCTCGTGGCCGCGGTGAACATCGTGGCCGCCGTCTCCTATGTGCTGCTCGCGTTCGAGCGCATCAACTGGTGGGTCGTGCTGCTCATCGCCGTGAGCTCCACCGTGGGCTCGTGGCTGGGGGCGAAGATCGGCAAGCGGATGTCCCCGGTGGTGCTGCGCAGCGTGATCGTGGTCCTGGGGCTGGTGGCACTGGCGAACATGGTGTCCAAGCTGCTCTGACGAGAGCCTCCGGCGAGCGTACGAGCACGTGCGCGCGCCCAGATCGCGCCGCGCTGGCCCGTCCGCGGCCCTCCCGGATCCCGCGCGCCGGCCCGGTGCACGCCCGGCACGCACCACAACGAATTCCCATCCCGACGACCCAGGAAGTCCCGTGACCTCACCCGCACCCCTGTCCGAGCGCATCGTGGAACTGAGCGATCCCGCCGATCCCCGCGTAGCCGACTACACGAGCCTCACGGACGTGTCCTTGCGCCGGAAGCTGGAGCCCGAGCGCGGGCTGTACCTCGCGGAGTCCTCCAAGGTGCTGCGCCGCGCGCTCGACGCCGGGCACCGGCCTCGGTCCTTCTTCATGGCCGAGAAATGGTTGGACGGCCTCCGTGACGTGCTGGAGGCATACGACGTGCCCGTGTACGTGGGCGCGGACGAGGTGCTGGAGCAGATCACCGGCTTCCACCTGCACCGGGGCGCCATGGCGGCCATGCACCGGCCCGAGCCGCTGCCCCTGGAGTCGGTGCTGGCCTCGGCGCGGCGCGTGGCCATCCTGGAGGACATCGTGGACCACACGAACGTGGGCGCCATCTTCCGCTCGGCCGCGGCCCTGGACGTCGACGCCGTGCTGGTCACCCCGCGCTGCGCGGACCCTCTGTACCGGCGCGCGGTGCGGGTGTCCATGGGCACGGTCTTCCAGGTTCCGTGGGTGCGCCTGGAGCACTGGACCGCGGACCTGCAGCGCGTCAAGGACGCCGGGTTCCTCACCGCCGCACTCGCCCTGAGCGACGACGCCGTGACCGTGGACGCCCTGGCGGCCGAGGCACCGGAGAAGCTCGCACTGATCCTCGGCACCGAGGGCCAGGGGCTGGGGGCGGCCACCCTGCACCACGCGGACCGGCACGTGATCATCCCCATGAGCCACGGGGTGGACTCGCTCAACGTGGCGGCGGCGAGTGCGGTGGCGTTCTGGGAGACGCGGCCGCGCTGAGGCCGCTGAGCCGCGGTCCGTACAGGGCGGCGTCGTCGCGCTCGAGCCCGGTGAGGGCTCCCCAGGGCCCGGCGACGGGCACGCGGTGCGAGGGGCGCCCACCGGGCACGGTTTCACAGACGACGACGGGCGGCTCCCCTGGTGGGAAACCGCCCGTCGGCGTGTCAGCGGCGAGGTGGCGCGAGGGCCGTCAGCGCGTGGTCCACACCCCGCGCTTGGCGGTCCAGTGGGCGATGACGCCGTTGGAGAACTGCTGGCGCACCTCGCCGTTGCTCGTGTACTCGTCCGTGGTGGGCCAGCCCCAGCCGCGCTCGAGTCCGGCCCGCTTCCAGGCGTCGCCGATCCCCCCGGTCTCCTTCACCGCGTGGGCACCGGAGCGGGCGCTCCACAGGGTCTTGGTCACCGAACTGCCCTTGCGGTACATCTGGTAGGAACCGCCGTTCACACGAGCCTCGCCGGAGGACGGGAAACCGTAGCCGCGCTCACGACCGGCCGCGATGAACTTCTTGCCGATCACCGTGGAGTTCTCCACGACGTTCGCGCCCGTGGCGCTGGACCAGTAGATGGTTACCTTCCGCCCGTTCTTCACGAACTCCTGGTATCGCCCGCCGTTCGCGGCGTTGGCCTCGTTCATCACGGGGTTGCCCCACTTGGCCGCGCCCCCGGTGGCGCGCCACGTGGTGCCGATCCCGCCCGAGACCGTGTAGGAGGCCTGAGCCTGGTCGGTGGGAGCCACGGCACGCACCGCGGCCGCCGGGTTGAGGTTCAGGGACCCCAGGCGCCCGCTGGCGGTGGACTTGAGGATCTGCTCCACGCGCGCGGGGGTGATGGCCGGGTCCCGCTGCTTCATCAGCGCCACGGTGCCGGAGACCAGGGGAGTGGCCATGGACGTGCCGTACATGTTCCCGTACGTGGCCCCGGCGGGTCCGCGTGTGCCCGCGTTGACGGTGGAGAGCATCGGGTACTGGCTGGTGCCGCCCGGTGCCAGCACGTCGACGACGGCGCCCGTGTTCGAGTAGCCGGCCGTGTTGCCGTTGTTGTCCGAGGCGCCCACCACGATGGTGTTCGCACAGTTGGCGGGGGCGGTTCCGCCCGCGTTGACCGCGGAGTTGCCCGCTGCAACCACCACGGGCACCCGCCGGTTCACGGCGGCGTTGATGGCGTTCTGCATGGTGGTCCCGCACTCGCCCGGGTAGTTCAGCGAGAGGTTGATGACCGTGGCGGGGGTGCGGTTGGCGGGCTGTCCCGCCACCGGTGCGCCGGCGGACCACGCGACGGCGTCGGCGATGTCCGAGACCCACCCGTTGGTGCACTTGCCCAGCACGCGCACCGGCTGGATCTTCGCGCCCGGGGCGGCCCCGACGATGCCGTTGCCGTTGTTGGTCACACCCGCGGCGAGACCCGCCACGTGGGTGCCGTGCCACGAGGAGTTGCGAGCGGCGGGGGAGCACTCGCCGGCGGCGCTCCAGTCGCCCTGGTCCTGGGGGTTGGCGTCGCGCAGGTCCCCGTCACGGGACAGGGCGGTGTCGTTGATGAAGTCCCGGCCAGGGACCACCTTGGAGTTGAGGTCCCCGTGGGAGGTGATCCCGGTGTCCAGCACGGCGATGGTCTGGCCGTTGCCGCGGGAGAGGTCCCACGCCTGGGTGAAGTTCACACCGCCCTGCTGGGGCCACAGGGTCCACTGGTAGTTCGTGTAGGTGTCATTGGGCACCCAGGAGGTGGACGCGAGGCGGTCCGCCTCCGCGTACTCCACGGCGGGATCGGCCTGAATCTTCGCGAGGACCTTCTCCTGCTCCCGCTCGTCGAGCTCACGGTCCAGCTTGATCACGTCCGCCTGCGCGGCCGTGGTCTTGACCCGTCCGGCGACCTCCGGGGCGCGGGTCAGCGCGTGCTCGGCCGCGGCACCCACCACCTTCTCTTTGGTGGCCTCCGGCACGGCGGTGTCCTTGAACTTCACGATCACCCGGTCCGTCTCCGTGGGGGGATCGGAGGGCACGGTGCTCGCCGGAGTCTCGGGGGCCGGGGCCGTCGGTGCGGCGGCGGCCGGCTGCGCGGCGAGCACCAGTGCGGCCGTCACGGCCAGGGGCAGCGTGGCCCGGCGCACGACGCCGCCCAGCGCGTTCCAGGGGCCCGCGGCGGCGTCGTCCCGTGAGGTGCGGAACGCGGAAGCGGTGCGGACAGGGGCAGGGGGGCGTGCTGCGAGCACGCGGGTACGACGGAGCGCCATGGGTGGGGAACCTTTCGTGGCCACGGCACGGATCGGGGGGTGCGCCGGGGCCTGGGGGGACAAGAGCCAGGCTCATCCTAGGGGGAAGATCACGAAAGGGTGACGATCTGCGCCAAGGTGTCGTCATCCGGGCAGTGTGACGGGCCGTGCACGGGCGGCTCCACGGGGGCGCCCGGCGCGGGAGTACCGCCCGGGAATAGTGCGAACCTGCGCGAGAACGGGCCCGGACGTGAAGACGCCCGGCCCACCGAAGGGTGGACCGGGCGTCAGGGGAGAAGTCCGGACTACTTGGACTTCCCGAAGTTCGCGAAGCGCTGGTTGAAGCGCTCCACACGGCCGGCGGAGTCCATGATGCGCTGCTTGCCCGTGTAGAACGGGTGGGACTCGGAGGAGATCTCGACCTCGATGATCGGGTACTCGTCGCCGTCCTCCCACGTCTCCGTCTTGGAGGAGGTGGCGGTGGAACGAGTCAGAATGACCTTGCCGGAGGCGAGGTCACGGAAGAGAACCGGGTGGTAGTCCGGGTGGATGTCAGCCTTCATGGTGTCAACCTTCTGTCGGTGCCTGGATTTTGCCAGGCACGGCGTTGCTCGGATGCGGTGCGCCCGAGCGGGCACACCAACCCACTATGGTACGCGCAACACGCCCCCGGGTCGATCCGGGACACGGACCGCCCGGCCACCGGTCCGCGGCAGGCCTACCATCGGGGGAGGACACTCGGCCGCACCCCGCACCGGGCGCGCACGACGCCGCCCACGCACCCCGGGACGCGACCGGAACCCACCACCAGGAAGGGTCGAGGCATGACCACCGCACGCGCACACGGCGAGTACAAGGTCCAGGGCGGGAAGCTGGTGGTCGCGGACCTCACGGTCACCGACCACCGGCTCACGGACGTCTCCGTCAACGGGGACTTCTTCCTCGAGCCCGACGAGGCGCTCGCGGACATCAACGCGGCTCTCACGGGGCTGCACGAGGACACCTCCGCGCAGGAGATGACCGAGCGGATCCAGGCCGCGCTGCCCGCAGGGGCCGTGCTGTTCGGCTTCGACGCCCGCGCCGTGGTCACCGCCGTGCGGCGCGCCCTCGGCAGGGCCACCACGTGGAGCGACCACGCGTGGGAGGTGGTGCCCGCCACCGTGCGGCCCACGCTGGAGAACCTCGCCCTGGACGAGGTGCTGGCCCGGGAGGTGGGCGCGGGGCACCGCCCGCCCACGCTGCGGTTCTGGGACTGGGACGAGCCCGCCGTGGTGATCGGCTCCTTCCAGTCGGTGCGCAACGAGGTGGACCCCGAGGGTGCACGGCGCCACGGGGTGCAGGTGGTCCGCCGCGTGTCCGGGGGAGGGGCCATGTTCATGGAGGCCGGCAACTGCATCACCTACTCCCTCTACCTCCCGCAGACCCTGGTGGACGGGATGAGCTTCGCGGAGTCCTACCCGTTCCTGGACGCGTGGGTCATGCAGGCCTTCGCGGAGCTCGGGGTGGAGGCGTTCTACGTGCCGCTCAACGACATCGCCACGCCGCAGGGCAAGATCGGCGGCGCCGCGCAGAAGCGCTTCGCCAACGGCGGGATGGTCCACCACGTGACCATGAGCTACGACATCGACGCGGAGAAGATGACGGACGTGCTGCGGATCGGGCAGGAGAAGATCTCGGACAAGGGCATCCGCTCCGCCAAGAAGCGGGTGGACCCGCTGCGTCGCCAGACCGGGATGGCCCGGCAGGACGTGATCGCCGCGCTGAGCCGCACGTTCACCGACCGCTACGGCGCCACGGCCGGGGCGGTCCGGGACGGCGAGCTCACCGCGGCCTGGAAGCTCATCGACGAGAAGTTCGGCACGCACGAGTGGATCCACCGGGTGCCCTAGGTACTATGTGCGAAAGCAACTGAGGATCTGCGGCCCGCGTGCCGCCCGGCGGCGTCGGGCTCGTGGGACCATGCAGTGACCGGCGCACGGAGAGCGCCGCCCGATCCGACATCCCCCCAGCCCCGGAGTGCCACGTGTCCCAGAACGAGTACGAGATCAACGACGAGCGCCCTGCGCCCCGCAAGCGGCACACGGGCCGCAACATCCTGCTGGTGCTGCTCGGGCTGGTCCTGGTGGTGGCGGTGGCCGCGGGACTGTTCGTGTGGAACATCGGGCGCAACTTCGAGAAGGGCGCCAACAACCTGGAGTCCGCGTTCCCCGAGGAGTCCAGCCGCCCGGCCAAAGGCTCCAAGGAGGACAGCGGCACCACGGTGCTGCTGCTGGGCTCGGACAAGCGCCCCCAGGGCCAGGACCCGGACGTCACCGGTTCCCGTGCGGACTCCATCATGCTGCTGCACATCCCCGAGGACGGGGGCCAGATGTACGTGATGTCGATCATGCGTGACACGTGGGTCGACATCCCCGGGGTGGGTGAGGCCAAGATCAACGCGGCCCTGGACCAGGGCGGCATGCCGAAGATGGTGAGCACCATCGAGGAGAACTTCGACACCCGCGTGGACGAGGTGGCCATGGTGGACTTCGCCGGTTTCGAGGGGCTCACCGACGCCCTCGGCGGCGTGACGGTGGACGTGCCCATCGCCTTCACGGCGCAGGGCGGGCAGCACTTCGAGGCCGGGCCCCAGAAGATGAACGGAGAGCAGGCCCTCGCGTTCGTGCGCGAGCGCTACGCGTTCCAGGACGGCGACTACCAGCGGGTGCGCGACCAGCGAGCCTACCTGCAGGCCATGCTCAACGAGCTGGTGAGCGCGGGGACCCTGACGAACCCGGTGAAGCTGAACCAGGTGGTCAAGCAGATCTCCCCGTACCTCACGGTCAGCGACGGTCTCACCGCGGGCTGGATCGCGCAGCAGGCCCCCAAGCTCGTGGGTCTGGGCAGCGGCGACATCCACATGTTCACGGTGCCCAACAAGGGTGTGGGGACCTCCGCGGACGGGCAGTCGATCATCGTGGCGGACCAGGATGCCATGAAGCAGATCGGCAAGGCCATCTCGGACGGGACCCTGGACCAGTACGCGCAGTCCGTGGGCACGCAGGGCCAGTGACGCACCGGCGCCCGGGTGGGACACCGCCCGGGCGCCGTCCTCGCCCCCCCCCGCAGGTAACCGCCCTCAGGTCCGCTCCCGGCCCCGCCTGCTTCCAGCTCTGCCCCCATCCCACGTTCCTTCCCACCTCGTGACCCCCCACGCGAGAGGCCCATGAACACCTCAGCCCCCATGCGAGAGGCCCAGGACGCGTCCGGACCCCCGCTGAACGTCCTGCTCCTGACCAGTTCCTACTGGCCCGAGCACTCCCCGCCGCAGCGCCGGTGGTCCTCCCTGGTCAGCCACCTGAGGGAGCGGGGCTGGCGCGTGTCCGTGGTGTGCCCCGTGGCGCACTACGGTCCCGGCCCGGACTTCTCCGCGAGCACGCGGGGGCGCCCGTGGCGGCGCCAGCCTGGGTTCCTGGGGGAGCGCATCCACCGTGTCCCGTACCTGTTCGTGGGTGACCACCGGGCGGGGAAGCTGCTGGACCAGCTGGTGAGCGCCGCGGGCTCGGCCCTGCTGGGGTGCTTCACGGGGCCCCAGGACGTGGTGGTGGTCACCGCACCGTCCCTGCCACTGCTGGCCTCGGCTCTGCTGGTGGCGCGGGTGAAGGGGATCCCGCTGGTCGTGGAGATGCGAGACGCGTGGCCGAACCTCGCCCACGACGCGTCCCTGGTGCGCGGCGGCTCCCGGTCCCTGGTCAACTGGGCGGTGGTCCACGTGCAGAACCGTGCGGACCTGGTGGTCACGGTGACCCAGGGCTTCGCCCGGACCCTGCGGCGTCGTGGTGTGCGCCACGTGGTGACGGTGCGCAACGGGATCCTGCTGGAGCGCACGCCCCAGCTGCCCCCGCCACCGCCGCGGCGGGAGCGGCTGCGCGTGCTGTACCTGGGCAACCACGGCGAGTCCCAGTCCCTGGACCGGCTGATCCGCGCGGCCCACCTGGCGGGGGACGCCGTGGAACTGACCATGGTGGGTCACGGCAGCCAGAAACCCGCCCTGCAACGTCTGGCCGTGACCCTCGGGGCGGACGTGCGCTTCCTGCCCCCGGAGTACCGGGAGCACGTGTTCGACCGCTACCGGGAGGCGGACACCGTGGTGATCTCCCTGCGCGACGACTGGAAGTCCTTCGAGGACACCATCCCGTCCAAGACCTACGAGGTGCTCGCGGTGGGCCGTCACATCACGGCCGTGGTGCGGGGAGAGGCCGCCCACGTGCTCACCGAGGCGGGGGAGGGGGACATCGTCCCGGCGGACCCCGCCGCGATCGCCGCACTGTGGACGCGGCTCGCCCGGGACCGCTCGCGGCTGCTCACCACCGGCTCCGGACGGGCGTGGGTGGCGCACAACGCGGACTACGCGGACCTCGCGGTGCAGTACGACCAGCACCTGCGCGCCACCGTGCGGGAGCACTCACGGGCCCGCGGGGTGGGGCTGCTGCCGCGCACCGCGCGATTCGCACAAGCCGTCTCCCGCAGCTGGCGCCCCCACCAGGACCCCGCGTGACGCGCCGGGCCCCGGCCACCGTCCGCCGCGCGCGGGAGATCGCCGTGAACCTGTGGCTCACCGCCGCCACGGTGGTCCACCACGTAGGTGAGGACCCCGTGGTGTTCTGCCTGCAGCTCTCCCGCCGGCTGCCGCGCCGCTGGGTGGTCCCGGCCGCGCGCCTCGTGTCCCGGCTGCCGGGCGGGCGGGCGGTCCCGGCACGCGCGACCGCCCTGCACGTGCTCGGCCGGGACGACGCCGCCCGCGCCCTGCTGCACGACGCGCCCGCGGCGTGGCCCCCCGCGGCCCGGCGCAGAGCGGCGGAGGTGGCCCTGGCCACCGGGGACCCCGGTCTCGCCGAGACCCTGCTGGAGCCGCTGCCCCGCGGATCCCGCGGCGCGGCCGCCACCCGCGCCCGGCTCGCCTGGCACCGCGGCGACGTGGACGGCGCCGTCGAGGCCCTGCGGCACGCCGAGCACGCCGGAACCGCCACCCGCGGCGAGCGCGCGCTCCACCTGCGCCTGAGCGCCGAACGGGACCTGCTGGGGGACTTCACCCCCCACCTGGACCCCGTCCCCGGCTACCAGCCCCGCGAGCGCACCCTCCTCTACGCCGTGACCAACTCCCTGCCCCACACCGGCAGCGGCTACGCCCAGCGCACCCACTCCTGCGCCACGGCCCTGCGGGACCGCGGCTGGGACGTCCACGCCGCCACCCGCCCCGGCTACCCCGTGCAGGTCGGCAGGAGCCTCGCTCACCACACCGACACCGTGGACGGGATCCCCTACCACCGCATCCTCCCCGCCCACCTGGCACCCACCGCCACCGGACGCGTCCAGCAGCACGCCGAGGCCCTGCTGCGCCTCGCCCTGCAGATCCGCCCCGCCGTGCTGCACACCACCAGCCACCACGTCAACGCGCTCGCCGTGCGGGCCGTGGCCGAGGCCATCGGGATCCCGTGGGTCTACGAGGTGCGCGGTCTGCTCGCGGACACCTGGGCCGCGACCCGCGGACCCGAGGCCCTCGCCTCCGCCCGCTACGAACGATTCCAGCGCCGCGAGGCCCAGGCCGTGGCCGCCGCGGACCGCACCGTGACCCTCGGAACCGCCATGGCCGAGCGCATCACCGCACTCACCGCGGCCCTCGGCCCCGAGGCCCCACCCCCGCGCGTGGACCTCGCCCCCAACGGCGTGGGACGCGACTACCTGCGCGCCGTGCCTACCCGCCACGACGCCCGCGCCGCACTCGGACTGGACCCCCACCACCTGATCATCGGCACCGTCAGCTCCCTCGTGGACTACGAGGGCCTCGACGACCTCCTGCGCGCCGCCGCGCTGCTCGCCCCCTCCCTGCCCGCCCTGCGCGTGCGCATCACCGGCGACGGCGTGGCCCGCCCCGCACTCGAACGCCTCGCCCGGGACCTCGGCCTCACCGCGACCGTCACCTTCACCGGCCGCGTGGACCGCGCCCACGCCCCCGTCCACGCCGCGGCCCTCGACATCTTCCTCATCCCCCGCAAGGACCGCACCGTCACACGCACCGTCACCCCCCTGAAACCCGTCGAGGCCATGGCCGCGGGCGCCACCGTGATCGCCAGCGACCTCCCGGCGCTGCGCGAGTCCGTCCACCACGAGCACACCGGCTTACTCACACCCCCCCGAGGACCCCGCCGCGCTCGCGGCCGCCGTGCGTCGTCTGGCCTCCCGCCCCGACGACGCCGCCCGGCTGGCCCGCGCGGGCCGGCAGTGGGCACGCACGCACCGCACCTGGGACGCCGTGGCCCGCGAGGCGGACGCGCGGTACTGTGATCTGGTTCATTCCATCCCCCACACGGCCCACACCCGCGAGGAGAACTCCGCATGACCACCAGTGCCGCCGCGACGCCGGGCTCGTGGGCCTCCCCGCAGGACGGAGGCCCTCCCCGCACGCAGCCGCGCCCGAGCCACGTGGTGGACTTCGACCCCTCGACCATGCAGGCGGTGGGGGCGCGCCCCCCGCTGGGCGACTACCTCCGGGACCTGTGGGGATCGCGCCACTTCATCTGGTACGACGCCCGGGTGCGCCTGGCCGTGAGCCAGGACCACACCCTGCTGGGCAAGGCGTGGATCGTGCTCAACCCCGTGCTGCTGGGGCTCACGTTCTACCTGATCTTCGGGCTGCTGCTGCGCACGGGGCAGGGCATCGACAACTTCGTGGCGTTCATCGTGCTGGGCCTGACCATGTTCACGTACAGCACCCGCTCGGTGGTGTCGGCGGCGCGGTCCATGGCGTCCGGCAAGGCCCTGGTGCGAGGGTTCATGTTCCCGCGTGCGGCGCTGACCCTGTCCATCGTGGTCCGCGACGCCCTCACCCAGCTCTACGCCGTGGCCGCGATCCTGGTGTTCCTGCTGATCGTCCCTCCGTTGGAGCCCGTCTCCTGGACCTGGCTGCTCCTGCTACCCGTGATCGCGCTGCAGACCGTGTTCAACTGGGGTCTGGGAATGCTCCTGGCCCCCGCGGTGCACAGGATCCCCGACCTCGCCAACGTGCTCTCGTTCGCCATGCGGCTGTGGCTCTACGCGTCGGGGATCTTCTACGACCCCTCGCGCTTCGTGGACGACCCCCGGGTGCTCGCGCTGTTCCACGCCAACCCGCTCTACCAGGTGCTGTCCATGAGCCGCGACCTGGTGCTGCGCGCACAGCTGCCCCACTGGTCCTCGTGGGCCGTGCTCGGGGGCGCTGCCGTGGTCCTGCTGGAGGTGGGATTCCTGGTCTTCTGGTGGAACGAGGAGAGCTACGCCGATGAACGCTGAGAGCACCCGACCGGCCCACGCCGCGGCCCCGTCCGCGGAGCTCGCCGCCCGCCCACGACGACGCGGCCGTCGCCGTGCGGGGGCACCGTCGCCGATGCCGTGGAGCCGGGCCGTGACGGGCCGGGCCGGGCAGGATGCGAACGAAGCTGTGGGCCCCGGCCCCGCCGTGGTGGTGGACCGCGTGAGCATGGTCTACACCGTGACCTCCACCGGGGGAGGCGAGGAGGTCCCGGTGGCCGCGCCCGTGCGGTGGGCCAGACGAGCCCTGGGGCGGCCTCCCGTGGTGCGCAACCGCGCTCTCAAGGACGTGACGCTCGCGGTGCAGCAGGGCGAGTTCGTGGGGTTCATCGGGCGCAATGGCTCCGGCAAGTCCACGCTGATGAACGTGGTGGCCGGTCAGATGAACCCGACGTCCGGGCGGGTGCACGCCACCGGCACCCCCGTGAAGCTGGGGGTCAACGTGTCCCTGGTGCCGGCGCTGTCCGGGGAGAAGAACATCCGGCTCGGCTGCCTCGCGCAGGGCATGGACCCCCGGAGGGTGGACGAGATCCTGCCCGAGCTGGTGGAGATCGCCGCCCTCGGCAAGGCCATCCACTGGCCCATGAAGGCCTACTCCTCCGGGATGGCGGCCCGGCTGCGGTTCGCGGTGGCCACGGCCACGGACCCGCACATCCTCATCCTGGACGAGGCCCTGTCCACCGGGGACGCCCAGTTCCGGGACCGTGGCCAGGCGCGCATGGCGCAGATCCGGGAGCAGGCCGGCTGCGTGCTGTTCGTGTCCCACTCCATGGCGGAGGTGCGGCAGATGTGCACCCGTGTGGTGTGGCTGGACCAGGGGGACCTGGTCATGGACGGGGACCCGGAGCTCGTCACACGGGAGTACGAGGCGTTCGTGAAGGAGCTCGCGGCCGGGAACAACGGGGCTGCGCAACGGATGAGGCAGCGGCTCATGACCGAGCTGGTGCGCACCGAGCTGCGCGAGGTGCACGCGTGAGCGCCCGGGGACCCGTGGGGCAGCTGCGGACCCAGCTGTGGCACCTGCGCCACGGCGGGGTGGCCCAGTGGCGGACGTACCGACGGCGGGCGGCACTGCCGTCCGGGACGGCCGCGAGCGCCGTCGTCAACCCTGCCCCCGAGGTGACGGCCCCGGGGAAACCGGGCAGGGCCACGGTGTCCTTCACGCCGCAGGTGTGGCCCGAGCGCGGCCCCGTGCGCGAGGACGTGACGGCCGCGGTGATCCTGGACGACTTCTCCCTGCGGGCGCTGCAGTACGAGTGGAACCAGGTGGAGCTCACGCGGACGAACTGGCGCGCGGAGCTGGCCGCCCACCCCGTGGACCTGCTGTTCGTGGAGTCCGCGTGGCACGGCAACCACGACGAGTGGCAGTACCAGTTGACGGGCACCTCCGGTGTCAAGCAGCCCGTGAGGGATCTCGTGGCCCACTGCCGCGAGCAGGGGATTCCCACCGTGTTCTGGAACAAGGAGGACCCGCCGCACTACGAGGACTTCCTGGAGTGCGCGCGGCTGTTCGACGTCGTGCTCACCACGGACGTGGACAGGGTGCCGCACTACCACCGGGACCTCGGCCACGAGCGTGTGGGGGTGCTGCCGTTCGCCGCGCAGCCGGCCGTGCACAATCCGGTACGCCCCGGCACCGGGTTCCACACCCGGGACGTGGCGTTCGGGGGCATGTACTTCGCCCACAAGTTCCCGGAGCGCCGCGCGCAGATGGACCTGCTGCTCGGCGGCGCGCACGACGTGTCGCCCAAGCTGGCCACGGGGCTGGAGATCTTCTCCCGGTACCTCGGCCACGACGAGCGCTACCAGTTCCCCGCGCCGCTGGACGCCCACGTGGTGGGGTCCCTGGACTACGAGCAGATGCTCACCGCGTACCGCGCCTACCGGGTGTTCCTCAACGTGAACTCGGTGGTGGACTCGCCGTCCATGTGCGCGCGGCGGATCTTCGAGATCACCGCGTGCGGCACGGCGGTGGTGTCCACACCGTCCGAGGCGGTGCGCCGCTTCTTCACGCAGGACCAGCTCAGCGTCGTCTCCGACCGGGAGCACGCCGCTGACGTGGTCCGCGCGCTCGTGCGCAGCCCCGAGCTCGCGGACCGCACGGTGCACCGGGCGCAGCGGGAGATCTGGTCCAGGCACACCTACACCCACCGGGTGGAGACGGTCCTGGAACTCGCGGCCCCGCACCTGGCCCGTGCCCGGGTGCGTCCCACCGTCACCGCCCTGCTGTGCACCAACCGCCCGCAGCGCGTGGCCCAGGCGCTGCAGGGGATCGCCGCCCAGCAGGACGTGGACCTGGACGTGGTGCTCGTGGCCCACGGCTTCGACCCCGCGACCCCCACCGTGGCCAAGGCCGTGCGAGCGTGTCCGCTGCAGGTGACCACCGTGGCCGCGGACGCCTCGCTCACGCTGGGGGAGTGCCTCAACCTGGCGGTGGAGCACGCCACCGGGGACGTGCTGTCCAAGATGGACGACGACGACTACTACGCCCCGCGCTACCTCGCGGACCTGCTGGACGCCCTGTCCTACGCGGACGCGGACGTGGTGGGCAAGCAGGCCCACTACATGCGGGTGGAGTCCCAGGACGCCACGCTGCTGCGCTTCCCCCATCGCGAGCACCGGTACACGGACTTCGTCATGGGGCCCACCATCACCGGCCGCCGGGAGGTCTTCCACCAGATCCCCTTCCAGCGGCGCAGCACGGGGGAGGACACGTCCTTCCTCGCCGCCGTGCGCGAGGCGGGGTACACCATCTACTCCGCGGACCGCTTCAACTTCCTCCAGTTCCGGGGCACGCACGGCCACACGTGGCAGGTGTCCGACGCCGCCGCGCTGGCTACCGGGGACGTGGTCCTTTTCGGGGACGGCCGGGCCCACGTGACGGTATGATCCTGGGAGGAACCAGGTATTTGCAATGGAAAAAACCAAGGCGGCCGTCCTGGGCGGGCCGTCGAACGCGTGAGGTGCACACATGAGTGAGTCGTTGGAAGTCGTGTTCGTGGGGCTGGGCTACATCGGTCTTCCCACCGCCGTGGTGATGGCGAACCACGGTGTGCGGGTCCACGGAGTGGACGTCAACGCCTCCGCGGTGGAGCGCATCCAGCGCGGTGAGGTGACCATCGTGGAGCCCGGGCTGGAGGAGCAGCTGAAGAAGGCCGTGGACAGCGGCCAGCTCACCGCCACCACCGAGATGCAGCACGGGGACGCGTTCGTGATCGCCGTGCCCACGCCGTTCAAGGAGAACTACGAGGGCGACCTGTCCTACATCATGTCCGCGGCGGAGTCGATCGCCCCGCAGCTGCGTGGCGACGAGACCGTGATCCTGGAGTCCACCTCCCCGCCGCGCACCACCCAGAAGCTCGCGGCCAAGGTCATGGAGCTGCGCCCGGACCTCTCCCTGGGCGGGGAGGACGGCAAGCCCGTGGTGCACTTCGCCTACTGCCCCGAGCGCATCCTGCCGGGCAAGGCGCTCGAGGAGCTGATCTCCAACGACCGCATCATCGGCGGCAGCACCCCCGAGGCCGCGCGCCGCGCCAAGGAGGTCTATGCGTCTTTCTGCCAGGGTGAACTGCTCGCCACGGACGACGTCACGGCGGAGTTGTCCAAGCTCACGGAGAACTCATTCCGGGACGTGAACATCGCATTCGCGAACGAGCTGTCCCTGATCGCGGACACGTTGGGTATCGACGTGTGGGAGCTCATCGAGCTGGCCAACCACCACCCGCGCGTGAACATCTTGCAGCCGGGCCCCGGCGTGGGCGGGCACTGCATCGCGGTGGACCCGTGGTTCATCGTGGCCGCGGACCGGGAGAACTCACGCCTGATCCGCACCGCCCGCGAGGTCAACGACGGGAAGCCGAAGTGGGTCATCTCCAAGGTGGAGGAGGCCTGCTCCCACGTGGAGTCCCCGGTGATCGCAGCCCTGGGCCTCGCGTTCAAGGCCAACATCGACGACCTGCGTGAATCCCCGGCCATGAACATCACCAAGGACCTGGCCGAGCACGTGAGCCACGCGACGGTCCTGGCGGTGGAGCCTAACGTCTCCGAGCTGCCCAAGGGCCTGCAGGGCCTGACCAACGTGGAGTTCGCGGACTACCAGGACGCCATCGAGCGCGCGGACGTGATCCTGCTGCTCGTGGACCACGACGAGTTCAAGACCCTGCCGGCCACCGCGCTCAAGGGCAAGGCCGTGGTAGACACGAAGGGGCTGTGGCGGTGAGAGCGGCAGAAGCTCGTGATGTGCGTTCCCGCCTGGCAAGACCTTCACGGACGGGTTCGGAACCATGCTCCGGCCGGGGTTCGGAGTAACGCGGGAAGTCGATTCATGACCACGGCGAAGAGTGGCCGTTCCACGGCTCCAGAGACGGCCCCCGATCCCTCATGAGCGCCGGATCACGGTTATCCCGCGAATGTCGTTGGGACTGGGCTGGGGCGGGCAGCTAGGACGCGCTCCCCGCAGAAGAATTCACGAATCCACCCACCGGTCAACCACAGAAGAGACATCACATGCCTGGACTCCCTACCGGCAACACCGTCAGTGTCCCTCCTGAGGGCGCGACGGCGGCCATAACTGCCAGCTTGATAGAACAGTCGGCGACCATTGCCAAGCTGTCCGCCGAATTGGTGGCAAGCTACAAGAAGGAACTCGCCTTTTTCGGGGCCCTCGAGTCCCGGGACCGAGCAATGAAAGATCTGGACAACTCCCGCCTCAAGAAGATCTGGTGGCTGGAGGCGGAGCTACGGAAAGAACGTGATCGATCGCGACAGCTGACCGCCGATCTGGAGAAGCTAAGGGGCACTCGAATGGTCAGATGGCAGCGCAAGCTGTGGGGCGCACGGACGAAGTTGCGGTCATGGCGATGAATGCGGATGAGATTTCCAAGAGGCGCGTGAATGTCAAGGCTCGCATAGCTCAGCTCCGAAGCGAGGAGAAACAGGCACGCGCAGACAAGCACTGGTACAGCTCGAGAGCCTTCCAACGGCAGGTTCAGAACAACCGGTCAGATCGGTTGCAGCCTGTGCTTTCGCCCGAGCAGTATCGGCAGTGGCTCGGAGGCAATCAGCGACGCGCGCAGGTGGAAGACCTTCTCGCTGCCGTGAACGATCTTCCGAGCACGGCCGGGACTCGAGTCCTTACACCGCATCCTGCCCGGGTGGCCATGGTTGCAGACACATTTCTCTACGAGACTTACGAGGGAGCCGCCCGCGTCAGTTACGTGACTCCCGACAATTTTCGGGACCTCGCTCGCGATGTCGATGTACTGATTGTCACCTCCACATGGCGTGGTCGTTTCGACGAGTGGCACAGCATCTTCGCCCCTGCGGGCCTGCTGCGCTCAGAGGTCATCCCGGCCTTCCGGTCCCACGGGGTCCCCGTGGTGTTTTACTCGAAGGAAGATCCGCCGAACTACGGACGGTTCCGGTCGCTCGCAACGGAAGCAGACGCCGTGTTTACGTCCGCCAGAGAGAAGATCAGTGACTACGCGGCGGCCTGCCCTAGGGCGCAGTCCGTTGACTCCCTCACCTTCGGAGTAAACCCTCTGATTCACACACCGATTGGCTCTCGACGCCACCGCGCGCCGGAAGTCCTTTTCGCGGGTTCCTGGCTGTCGCATAAGTACGCTGCCAGGCAGAAAGCGGCTCGACGAATTTTCGATGGGGTTCTGGATGCCGGTCGGGATCTCTTGATCATTGACCGCAATGCGGCCCTGGGCGATCCAAATTACTTCTACCCCCGGGAGTACATGGACCATGTGGGCCCAGGTGTCGGGCACCTGGAACTCATGAAGCTGCAGCGTGCAGTGGACGTTCAGATCAATCTGAACTCGGTGCCCGATTCGGCCACGATGTACGCCAACCGTGTAGTCGAGCTGCAGGCCATGGGATCTTTCGTCCTCTCCAACTACTCGTTGGCAGTGAACGACCTCTATCCCGAGGTTCAGTTGGTCGACCGGTCGGAAGAGATTCCGCTCATCCTCGACAACATGGCGGGAGACCGGCTCTACCGCGCGCAAAACGACGGTCTTCGCCGGGTGTGGGAGCACGACACGGCGTGGCAGCGCATGCGGGAGATGCTGCTAGCTGTGGGAGCGCCTACGAGAACGCTCAGCGAACGAGTTGCTGTAGTTCCAGAACCCGACACGCTGGTGGGCGAGGCAGCCAAGGTGGCCGCGTCACAGACGGTCCACACGGCCGTTCTCGCCCCCCACGAAGTCCGCTCACGAGTTGCCGACTACGACGTCATCGTGCCCGTGTCGAACACACATGAATATAGTGCTACCCATGTGCGGGATCTCCTGAACGTTTTCAGATTCGCAGACGTGGACATCGCCGCGAAGAACGGGGAGGAGGTGGACGGTCGCATTACCAGCCGCGATGACCACGAAATCGTCGATGGCGCTCTCAGTAGCGCGAGGGCGGCATTGCGCACCGACGCGGCGGGGGGAGTGCTCGAGACCTGGCTCACCACCGGCCGGGCAGCAGGACGGACATACAGCACCGCGCCGTTCGGAGCGGGCCGCAGATCTGCCGAGAGCATTAGCCTGTCCACCCACAAGCCGCCTCGACTTTCCGTTGTGGTACCCGTCTTCAACAACGGTAAACATCTTGTGTCCAAATGCTTCCGCTCACTGGAGCGGTCCACAATTTTCGACGAGATGGAGATTCTCCTCATCGACGACGGCTCGACGGACCGCGAAACGGTGCAAACCGTTCGAGAACTCGATGCCCGCCACCCCAACGTGCGTACCCATCTTTTTGAAACAGGCGGATCTGGGAGCGCATCCAGACCCCGCAATGAAGGTCTCAAGCTCGCATCTGCTCCCTACATCACGTATCTCGACCCCGATAACGAGGCGCTCAACGACGGGTATCGAACGCTGCTGGATACCGTGGGCAGTCTTCGCGTTCAGTTCGCGATCGGCGACATGGTGAAGCTCGCGGCCACGCGCCGGTACGTTTCCAACACCAAGCTCCTTGAGCAACATCTGCCCGCGGACCCGACGGGCGGGCTCCAGGTACCGGACGACGCGTTGGAACGCATCAAGTTCCAGCCCATGAGTATTCAGGCACTGGTGGCGGACACGGAATGGCTTCGATCCATCGGGCTGTACCAACCCGTAGGCGCCCTGGGCCAGGATTCGCTGGCGTTCCAGCAGATGCTCTACGGCGCGCGGCGTATTGCCACGGTTCGGCGGCCCATTCATGTCTATTATGGCGCGGTGTCGAACTCCATGATCAATACGGTGGGCCCGGGATTCTATAAAAAATACCTCGTTTTGGAGGAATACCGCAAGACGTGGCTGGAGTCCGCGGGGTTGCTGGAGACTTACTCTACTTTGCGAGCAGATCCGTTCTTCCGAGGGTGGCTTGTGGCCAAGTTCAATCAGTTTGTGTCGCAGGAGGACAAACCAGAAGCGCGAGAGTACCTAGATGCACTGTGTGCGATCTACGGCGTCACCCTGGAACCCGCCGATCCTGACCTGCCGGACTCACCGTTGCAGGTCCGCATGCGACAAACCGCGTAACGGTTTCCTGCTTCTCGCCGACCGCACGGAGGCCGCAGCGACACCATAGCCCTGCCGCCCGGGTCTGTTGTGCGTCACCATAGGCCTTGTATCCCCGTATTTTCTGGGGCTTCATCGAACCGCGTGTCAATGGACTGGGGCGGTACCCGAGTCGGTGAGTGCAGCCAAGGGAGTGTGAGATTTTTGGGGAGAGGGTTGTGGCCAGCGACGGGATCCCGGTAAGCGATCGCGCGAACCATGTCCCTGAATTCGGGGTGGTTGAGCATGAACTGGCCCATGATACGGGCGTCGACTTCTCTGTCGTGGTTGGAATCGAGGTTCACAAGGTAGTCCACGGTACGGGGTCCGCGTCCCGATGCGAGATTGTTCAAGATGTTGGTACGCCGTGGGTTGCGGGACCTTATGGTAGCGGGCAGTGCGTTGTCGAACCTTGCCGCCCGAAGTGCGTTGACACCTCCCGCCATCCACCGGGTCCAGTCGAACTGCGCGTTGTTGATGATTACTCTGCACCCGTTGTCAGAGGCGGCCATGCCAAGTGAGAGGAACCCTCCTGCCGAAGACCCGTAGTAGAGTCGGCCGGCGCCACTCACGACCCCGAGCCGTCTACTCACCGCGCGCACTACAGCCGCCATGTCCGGGACGACCCAGTGGCGTGCGGAAATCTGGCCCCATGCAAGGGGGAGGGCCCCTGGGCCAACCGTCCCGGGATCGCAGACGTAGATCAAGTGGCCCTGAATCTCGGTGTGCCATGAGGAGCGCTGGAACACGGGTTCTCCACCCGACCTCTCGAGGTCGACGGCCCCATTGCTGAGAATCACCGTTCGCGCAGCCCCCGGGCGGCGTACCACGAGAAGTGGCAGCACACCGCGGTCAGTCACGACGTCGAGCCGTTGAGGTGTGTCTGCTTCCAACCGGTGAGCAGGCCAGGTCGCGATCTCCGCCGCGTCAAGTACGAACACAGAGTTGGCGGTGTCGGGCAGGTAGGTGCGATCTGAGGGGTCGATACCCACCACCACACCGCATCTGGTCGCTTCCGTTTCCTCGAACTGCACCTCGCAAATGCTTGCGCGGGTTGCCTCTGACCATGAAGCGAGTCCGGGCTTGTCACGGAGGGCGGCGACTTCGAGACGCACAACTGAGCCAGCACGCAATCCTTTGATACTCACCCGCACCGGTCTCTTGTGGGCACCACCGTCCCACCGAGCTTTCACCACGTTGTCGACGGAAATCCTGTACACCCATGTGCCCACGGAGGCGGGGTGCGCGTATTTGGTACGAACTGTGAAATACACGTTTCCCGGGGCCGGGACAGGAGCGAGACTGCGCGCCGACACAGAACCGGTTACGAAGGAATCGGGGGAGAGGAACACATCCGAACCAGGTGAATTGCAGACAACCCATCCCTCGGAGGGCGTCAGCCGAGCACGCTCCCGGTCGATTTCGATGTCCATCTACACCATCCTGGTAGGGTCACGAGCACTGCTCTGGGACCGGTCATTGATCGGCGCCGCTGGTGTCGTCATCTGGTGCAGCTCAGACGCGTTGTTCACTGTAAGCGACGACCTCCGTGTGGGAAGCCCGGTGCCAGGACTCGGCACTCATGGTCTTCAGCGCTCTGATCTTGACCCACACCTCGTCACCGCGCCGCAGATGGGCTACGTCGACCACCGACGGCAGAGCGGACAGCGCAAGGTCCTGGCAATGTACCGTTCTAGCTCCCGAGCCCACATGGAGCTCCATGTGCCCCGTAGCGCGAGCGTTCTTCCATGGACTGTGCACGACGATGCGTGCGGAGCCCCGGTCCAGCTGGAATTCCCAGCCGAAACCCACTTCACCGTCTTTCACGAAGGTCGCTTCGGTAAATGCAAGTCCTGAACCACTTGCATTTACTGGGTGGGTCGTTCCGTCCGGGCTGCGGTAGAAGGCGCGGTTTGGCTGCCGTCCCGTGGCATCCTGGAGTAGCTGAGCTTCCTCTGCGAAAAGCTCTGCTCGGCGCGTCATGGATGGCTGGTCGTTGAGATCAAAAGAGTTGAGTACCGGATTCTCCTGGTCAATTACCTGGAAGATCGCGGCCTCGTCATATCGATCGTGAAGAGGGTAGGCCATGAAGAGATCGAGTATGCGACGGTGATTGACAGGCATCCACACGTCGAAGGCGACATCCGTTTCGTTGCTCACTTCACTCATGAAGCGCCCCATGCGGACCTCCCAGTAGGCCATGTCCTCCGGCCGGTAATCGGGTGGTAGGCGGTCGGATTCGAGACGCGCCATTTCCTCCCGGGTGGCAACGCGGCACATTTCCAGGTCCTCGGCAGAGAGGTGTCCGCGGGCGCGATCCAGCAGAAGCGCCTCGACGATCGGGTGCCAATCGGCGCCAGGCGCCACGTAGTTGTGACCCCGGGCCGTCTCCACTAGGTTGCCTCTGTAGAAGAGGGCACGTGGATTCGTGAAATTTTCAAGGTAGAGAGGAAGAAGCCATCTGCCGTGCTTGTGGATCGAGTTCCGGTCCAGAACGCCCTTGTCCAGCGTCTTGGATTTACGGGTATCGAAGTACAGAATCCTGTGCCTCAGCCCGGCGGCTGCCGCCAGGTCGGAAGATCGTACGATGTCGCGGCGGAGGATGTCATTGAACCTGCCTCGTCCTGGTGTCACATCCTTTGGTCCGTAGGTGAAAGCCTCAAATTCGTGCTCGTGTCCCTTGACGAAGGACATGAGCAGTCGCGAATCGGTCCCGGCGGTCACGGACATTATGTTCGGCCGACTCAGCTTCAGAACAGCGTCCAACTGCGCCCGCCACACCCTGCGAATTTCTGCCGAGCGCTGCTCGGCTGTCCAGCTCTTGAACGGGTTTTCATGTTGCGGAAAGAACCGCGTGGCGGTACGACTCTCCAGGTCTAGGAAGTGGTTGGGCAACAGGGCACGGATGTTCTCATCATCTGTGTGTTCCCACCTGCCTCCCAGCCTCAGGCGGGCCAAGGGATGGGTGTCCGGTGTCCCTGTGGCCATTCGAGCGAGGATGTCGTAGTGGGAGGCCACCACGCCGCGGTCCAGCCGCCAGTACACAGTACGGTTTCCATGGGCGTCGTGGTACACACGTGTGCTGCCACCGGCGTGGATGAGCACAGCGTACCGACCCCCCATGTCGTACAGCGCTCGTTCCACAAGCGAAAAACCCTTTGCCTTCACCGCAGCCGCCAGCAGTGTGCTTGCCAGGCCCTCGGTGGTCGCCCTGCCGAGTTCCGGGTTGTAGAGCAGGCCGACCCCCACGACAGCGGCCCAGTCCTCGCCCGTGACGGCAAGATCCCGGTCTGCCCACTCGTGGACGTCGAGGAGTGAGCCACCTGGCAGTTGCATCCGCTGGAATTGCGGAGCGGGAAGGTCGGGAATCCCACGCTCAACTGCCGGATGGTAGACGAAACCGCGTGGGTACAGCTCGTAGTCACTCATGGGGACCCCCGTCTTCTCTTTTTTGCGTGGCCGCAGACAGGACGAGGGCCCGTACATCCTTCCAGCGGCCATCGGGAATCGGAGCGTCAACTCTCAGACCCACCCAGTACTTGGCCCCACGGGGAACTTCTGGGAGGTTTATGACTTCTATTGGGTTGCAGATTCGTGCGGATATTTCTTTTTCCGTGCTGTCCTCGATGCCCGCGCAGAGAGTCACTGGCAGGTCTCGGGCACTTTGGGGGAAGGAAAGCACAAATCGCGCCGACAGCGCGTGGCTCATGGCTTTGCGCTGGAACCGGTCCGTAACCCCTGGGCGCTGAAGGTCCGTTGGCACCCACAAAAGGTCCAACGGCTCCCTCAGGGAGGAGTGTCGGCGCAGTGGGTCCCCGTGCGCATCAACGGTAACCGAAATCAGTGGCCGGGGAATGCGGGCCTGCCGATTGTTCCGGTAGTCGTCACGAAGTTTCTTGAAGTCTTGGTACCTTGTCCCGCTCAGCGACCGCATGCTGTCAGTCACCCTGGCTAACCACATCTGACGGGTGAACAGAGGATTCGTGGTCTCCTAGTCCACGTAGCGCATCCTGGATTTTGGAGAGCGACGACTCTATGGCTGTGAGGTCCTGCCGACGGACGTTCTCCGACACGACACGGTTGAGGCCAGCCAGAGCTGCGATCTGGAGCCTGGACGTGTCAACTGGCCCGGTACGGGCGGCCCCCAGCGCCTCATAGAACCACGACCTGGTGAGGTCCTTGAGCTCCTGAATCCTCTCCCACCGTGGACCGCGGTCCCCCCAGCTGGCGTCGGTTGCCATCATGACGTCCTCGCTGACGCGCTGTGCGTAGCGTTCATCCATGCGCACCGCGCCCTCGGGGTATCCGAGCAGGTTGAACAACCCGGGCATCTTGTGCCCGTGGCTCTCGGAGTAGATCCCGACACAGGGCACTCGTTGAGCTTCTGCCAGGATGACAGCGTGGAACCGTGAGGTTATCAGCAGGTCGAGAGACCTAATTTCGTCGAGGTACTCCTGGAACGTCTCAGGATCTCGGAGCTGGATGTTCCCGTCTGGATGCCGTTCACGGAGGGCGTTGTACAGCGCCACCGTGATTTCTCGATCAGCCTGGGTCTGGACCAGCAGCCGGATCGCTCGACCCTCATTGAGGTGGTGCTCGGCGATGGAACCGAAGACCCTGAGCCCTGTCGAGTCTCTGAACTCGTTGGATCGGCTCTTGGCCTGCATGTAGGCGCTGCGCTTCGAACCAGCACGCAGACCATAGTCCTCCAGCCGGAACACGAGCCCAATGGTCGTGGGGGTCGTGGGGGAGCTAGCACGTGGGTTCAGACCTTTCGCGAAAAACCCCGGGTCAAGTAGAACGGGCTTCGTCGAGAGGTCCGTGGACCGCATGAGGTCTTTCGAGCTGCTCTCGCGGAAGGCGAAAGCGACTGGAAGCCTGGCGAGGACTCTCGTGAGCTGGTGACCGAGGTTGCTACGAAACGGGCCCAGGGTCGAGGGCATGACCACCAGGGGAGTTGCAGCGCGGTTGGCGCTGATCAGGGGCAAGATGCGCCACAGCAGGTCCCGTAAGTTCTCACCGGTCGAGGACTCGAAGAGATGTTCTCCTGCGTTCAGGACAACAAGGTCTGCTGCTTTCAGCCGATACTTTCGCACGAAATCATCGGGGCTCTCAAAGTACTCGCTCAACTGCATCAATTCGCGAGTAAGATCACCCCCCGTTGACGGAAAATACATGTCTGTGGTTTGCGCGCCGTCAAGACTCTCACGCGAGAGGCGGTCGTAACGGTCCGAGGGACGCATCCGCACGGCGCGGATCTCCGAGGCGGGACGGCCGGCGCATTCCAGTAGCTGGACTACCCCAGAGTTGATGGCCAGGTCCCCCCAGTTCGATGCCGCGTGCCCGTAGAAGATGACAACGTCACCCATGGCTGTTGTTTCCTTTCCTGGCGGTCTCCTCGAGTACATGCTTGAGGCTGCTGACAACGGCGTTCCAGCTACGCTCGCGCTCCACCCAGGCGCGAGCGCTTGTTCTCCGCTGTTCCGATGCAGCAGGATCTCGAATGGCGCGCTCCAAGGCCTCGGAGAGTGACAAGGCGTCGTCGTGGGTGAAGATCACGGCTCGTTCCTGGTCCCCGGCGATTTCCGCGAGAGGCGGGACATCGGAAACCAGTACAGTTTTCTTCGCCGCCATCGCTTCAAACGGTTTGAGCGGTGAAACCGCTGCAGTGGCAGGAGTCAGCCGGCGGGGATAGGCGCACATATCTATGGCCCTGTAGTAGCGGTCCACTTCATGGTGCGGCACCCGTCCAGTGAAGTGCACCCAGTCAGTGAGGTTTTTTTCTTGCGCCCGGAATACGACAGACGAGTGGGTCGCCCCGTCCCCGATAAGCAGTGCCCGGAAAGCGACTCCGCGATCACGAAGCATGGCCAGAGCATCGACCAGAATGTCCAAGCCCTCGTAGTCGACGAAGCTTCCCGCATACCCCACAACGGGCAGGTCCGTGGGCCACCCCAGTTCGGCGATCACCGTGTCGTCTCGAGGGGCTGGAGCAAATCGTTCGGGATTGACCGCGTTAGGCAAGACTGTCGGTGGAGTGATCACTCCGGCGCGTTCGGTGACAATACGAGCCATGGCTTCCGTCAGAGTGGTCACAGCATCTGCATGACGGAGAACGGCGTCCTCCAGGACAATTGTCCGAGCGCGCCTGCCTTCCATTCGAGGAGACTCCGCAGCGGCGTAGACCAGCTCCCACATGCCGGAGACTTCGTAAACGGCTGGGATGCCCAAACCACGGGCCGCGATGAGGCCGGGCAATGCGGAGACGTACGTTGACCGCAGATGCACGACTGAAGGTTTTTCCGCCTGGAGCATTTGCCGGTACCACTGCAGACTCTCCAGCATGTACTGGTATTCGCCCCGCTTCCGTGCTCGCCCGACGCCGATGCGGCGATAGTCCACACCATCGTGTGCAGCTGGGGCTGTTTCACCGGGATCAAGGTCGTTGTCCGGCTCTGGGAAGCCAGGGCGGGTGAAGGCTACTACCTCCAGCCCCTGCTCAACCATTCCGCTGAGGAGCTGGTGGGCCCGATTGGCGTATCCGCCGTTCTGCACCGGCTGACTTGCGTGGAGTATGGACACAACTTTTCCCAGCGTGGCGTCGGGCTTTGGTGGTTCGAGTGTCGGTTCGCAGCTGTCCAGTTGTCGGAGCAGTTCCCACGCGGCCCGCCCCTCGTGTAGTTGTTTGGCCTCTGGGGATGATTCCGCTTCTTCCCAGTTGCCTTCCGCCAGACGTTGGAAATCGGCTACGCCGTAGAGAGCCCGGACCATCTCCGGGACGTAGCGTCGATTTGCCGCCTCCGGTGGCACGGATTCCAGGAGGCCCAGCGCCTCATCGAAGTACCCGTTGTCCTGGAGCGCCCCCGCCAGGGCCTGGGAAACGCAGGCCCTGGTTGCAGGTGTATGTCGGCGGCTCACGAGAGCCACGAATAGTCGGCTTCGTCCGGAACGTGGAAGGAGGCGGCCCGCCTCTCTGGTCAGCGCCTGCATCAGGAAATTCACGCGCTCCGACAACGCCAACGCATCCACCAGCCACACGCAGCTGGCTGCAAGCGCAACGCCGTGCAGTTCATCCGCGCTCAGGAACATCGGAGGAACCGCGGACGCATCCTCCATGCCTGTCTCCCCGACAACGTCCACGGGGCACAAGCAGTCACGCGTCTGCCTTACCGTTACGACTATCGGCTGGTACGTCCAGCCCCAGGGCAGATCTGTCTTCCGGAGAACCGCCCCGGTCTGGGCAACCGTCTCCTCGGTGTCGAAGGTCAGCACCGGTGCGACTGGCAGACAGGACAGCAGCAGCAGCAGCTCTGATAGGTCCTCACGGCGGAACTCAGACGCGCAGTTCACGACCAGGGGGTCCGGGAGCAAGCCGACCGGGGACTCCCCAAGGCTCGGCAACCACGTTCGAAACCACGATTCGACCGGCAAGGGAGGTTCCCCGTCACCGTGTGCACCGCCGTGGTCGAGGTACACGGTGTGACACGTCCGTGGTCCAAAAGTCAGCGTGGAAGGCTTGCGAGTCTTGAGGGCGGAGATTCTCCGTTGCTGCCAAGGCCGGTGAGCGTCCGCCTCCGCCGTCTCCGCGAAGATGCGTGCCAGGTCTAAATCGTTCGTGCTTCTCAGCACGTCGGTCACGAACCGTGCGTTGGCAGGCACCTCTGACGCCACCGCGATTTTCGTGAGCATCCGCGTCACCAAACGTTCTTCGGCGTGGGGACGCAGCGCGTTGGAAAGTTGAGCCGCCCAGGGACGCCGGGGGCTTTCCTCACGCGGTGCCTGGCCCCTCGTGATGTCAATGATCGTCTGCACCAATGCGTCGGTCACAGTCATCTTATTCCTCCGTTTTCGCGACGCGTCTGCACGATCCATCCAGCGTGGTGGCCGTTTGGTGGGAGGCATCTGCCGAGGCGGCTCAGCACCACCATCACGACACCCGCGCGGCCGGGATGTCGCAGACCACAGCGGGTTCGGTCGCTTCGTGCGTGCCCACCGTTCTGATGAACGCGGCGTCTAAGACCGTGGCCCGGGATGCGGCCTCCCAGGAAGATCCCTGGTGGCGATCTCTGTGTACGACTGCCTGAATGGACACGCGGTGCTCGGGTCGCAGACCCGCCACTGCGACATGCACCGGTCGTCGACGTGAGGGGCCGTCCCATTCGAGGCACGGCTTATCGTCAACGAGCAAGCGGTAGCTCCAGGTGCCCGTTGCTTTCGAATACATGTAGGGCGCGTCGAGAGTGAAAAGAAGGTCGCACGGACCCGGGGCTGCTTGGAAGGTCCGGGAGCACACCGTCCCCTCCAAGAATTCGCGTGCAGGCACCCAGAGCTCTCTGGCGGTGTTGGGGAGGTACCGTAGTTGACCGTTGCTGGTGACTATCTGAAGATGAGGCTCGAGCCCAGCCGCGGTCTCTTCGGGAGCGAGGCTAGGGGTAGGGGCCTGGGCCTGAGCGGCCATGGTATCTCTCTGCTGTTCGTAGAGGTTGCGCACGTCGTTTTTACCCGGGAAGTTCAGCACCGGGTGGGCGGCGTTGATGAGCTCCGCGAAGAAAAATCCGCTCTTCCGGTCGACCCGCGAGTATGCCAGAGAGATCTCTATTATTGCCCTGCAGTTCAAGGGTACACACGTGTTGAAGGCTATGTCGGTTTCATTAAGGATCTCAGTGAGCCAGCGCCCGCACCGGACCTCCCAGTAGAACAGATCGAAGAGGTGGTAGCCGTACTTCTCCGTGTCGTATTGCCATTCACTGAAACCCCGCCGGAAGTCGGCTTGACGTGCAGCGAGGGGAACGGCATTGCTGTCTTTCTTGGTCCGACGCAGGTAGAGCTTCTGCAGGTCCGCCATGGTGTCGCTGCTGGTTTCCGACCCCCAGTATGCCCGCCCGATTTCGTAGTTGTTCCCCCTCAGATGAATGACGTTCCCTGCAGGGAAAGCTGTCGCGTAGTGCGAGACCAACCACTTGCCGTGGCTTCCGTGGGTGTTCTTGCTGAGCAGCTGGGTAATGAGCTCCTTCTCCGGGTGCGACTGCTGCCCGAAAATGAAGTACCTGTGACGCATCGGCACAAATTCTTTGAGCTGCTCGACGAGTTGGCGATCGAGATCCATGGACTTGGACCATGTGGAGTTGCCGGCCTGTGCCACGGTGTACGTGAACGTCTCAACCTCGTCCAAGTGATCCATGGAGAGCGCCAGGGAAGTTCTACTGTCAGCCCCTCCGGTGAGGGACATCACTAGCTGCGATCCCAGTGCCGTCAGTTCGGCCATCTGCCGGTCCCACAGGGAGCGAAAGGTCTCAAGCCGCTCCTGATGCGTGAGATCCTGGTAGCGGTTGGAAGTTCGGGGGAAGAACCGGGGGTGGCTCCAGTCGTCCGGATGGAGCACATGATTTGGCAGGAGCGCGGCGATACCCAGGAATGGCGTGCGATCCCATCCGGATAACGCCCCGTTGCAACCCTCGGCGGGAGTGCGCTTCTCGTGAGGGGCCAGGTCGTTGATCAGGTGTACGTGAGAGGCAATCAGCGCGGCTTCGGAGGAAAAGTACACGGAGCGCAGTCCCGTGGCATCTTGATACAGCTCTAGACCGTCGGGCCCCGGTCTCAGGACAAGGTGCCGCCCCCCCATCAGATCGAGTTCGTCCAGGAATGCTCCTGTACCACGCGCGGACGCCTCGGCCAGTCGTTGGGCCGGGGTGAGATCGCGGTCGTCGGAACCGCAGTACAGGCACAGCCCGTAGACGAGTATCCAGTCCCGACCCTCCGGAACACCCCCCAGATCAACTGGTTCTTCTGGATCGTGCGCGAAACGCCACACTGTGCCGGGTAATTCCACCACCGGCCACTCACTTGACAGCTCGGAATCTGTGCGGGTGTCATGGAGGACGAAGCCCCGGGGGTAGGGGTAGAGGGCGACCACAAGGATCCTTTCGGGGGGCAAGGACGAAATATTGCTTCAGATGCTTGGCATCGGAAATGTCTCTCGGGGGTCCGATGTCTATTGGGGGTCTGCGCAGAGATTGATCATACGGGTTTCCGCCCCAACGCCCGATACCGCCACCCCGCATCTCGCCACGCTGCGGGGTCCAGCACGTTCCGCCCGTCGACGATCGTGGGCGTCGCCACGAGCCCGGCGACACGGCGGGGGTCCATGTCCCTGAACTCCCGCCACTCGGTGAGCAACAGCGTCACCTGCGCACCGGAGACGGCGGCGTCGAGCGAGTCCACGTAGTCCAGGCGGGGGTAGCGCTGTGCGGCGTTGGCGTTGGCCTGGGGGTCGTAGAGGCGCACGTCAGCCCCCATGGAGTGCAGGCGGGCGGCGATGTCCAGGGCGGGGGAGTCCCGGACGTCGTCGGACTCGGGCTTGAACGCGGCACCCAGCACGGCGACCTGCGTCCCGTTCACGGTGCCTCCGCACTCGGTCACCGCGAGCTGCACGGTGTGCTCTCGGCGGCGCAGGTTGATGTCGTCCACCTCGGCCAGGAACCGCAGGGACTGGTCCAGGCCCAGCTCCGAGGCACGAGCCCGCAGCGCGCGGATGTCCTTGGGGAGGCACCCGCCGCCGAAGCCCACGCCGGCGTTGAGGAACTTCCGCCCGATCCGGTCGTCGAGTCCGATGGCGTCCGCGAGCGTGCGGATGTCCCCGCCCACGGTCTCCGTGATCTCGGACAGCGCGTTGATGAAGCTGATCTTCGTGGCCAGGAAGCTGTTCGCCGCCACCTTCACCAGCTCCGCCGTCTGGTAGTCCGTCACGATGAACGGGGTGTCCGCGGCCAGCTGCTGCGCGTAGGCCTCGCGCAGCGCGGCCTCGGCGCGCCGCGCGCCGGGGGTGGGCCGGGCGGCGGCGTCGTGCTCCACGCCCAGCACCATGCGGTCCGGGCGCAGGGTGTCCTCCACCGCGTGCCCCTCCCGCAGGAACTCGGGGTTCCACGCGAGATCCACGGTCACCCCGGGGCGCGACGTCGCCCGGGCCGCCTCCTGCAGTCGGGCAGCGGAACCGACCGGCACCGTGGACTTGCCCGCGATCACGCAGTCGTGGTCCGCGGCGCGCGCGATCTGCTCCACCGCGGCGTCCACGTAGGTCATGTCCGCGGCGTGGCCGGTGCGCTTCTGCGGCGTGCCCACCCCGATGAAGTGGACGTCCCCGAACGCCCCGGCCTCCTCGTAGGAGGTGGTGAAACGCACCGCGCCGGTGGCCACGTGCGTGCGCAGCAGCTCCGGCAGGCCGGGCTCGTGGAAGGGCACCCGCCCCTCGGCCAGCATGTCGATCTTGCGCTGGTCCACGTCCACCCCCAGCACCTGGTGCCCGAGTTCGGCCATGGCCACCGCGTGCGTGGCGCCCAGGTAGCCCGTGCCGATCACCGTCATGCGCATGGCATCTCCTTTCCGGGGAGGTCTGTGGTTCAGGCCTGCGAATCGAAGTCCGCGATCCGCTGCCCCACGCCGAACATCTGCTCGATCGCGGCCAGGGTGCGTTCCGCGGCGCGGCCGTCCCCGTAGGGGTTCACGGCGTTGGCCATCTCGCGGTAGGCGGCGTCGTCGTTGAGCAGCCGGTCCACCTCGGTGACGATCCGCTCCTCATCCGTGCCGATGAGCTTGACGGTCCCCGCCGTCACGGCCTCGGGGCGCTCGGTGTTCTCGCGCATCACCAGCACGGGCTTGCCCAGGGATGGCGCCTCCTCCTGGACCCCACCGGAGTCCGTGAGCACCACGTGGGCCACCGAGAGCATGCGGGTGAACTCCCCGTAGGCCAGCGGCTCGGTGACCACCACGTTGGGCAGGCCCTCGATGGCGGGCAGTACAGCCTCCCGCACCACGGGGTTGCGGTGAGCGGGCAGCACAATCGTGAGCTCCGGCTCGGCCCGCGCAATGCGGGCCAGTGCGCGCCCGACGCCGCGCATGGCCTCTCCCTGGTTCTCCCGCCGGTGCGTGGTCACCAGCAGCACGCGCTTACCGGAGGAGGCGATCTCCTCGAGCTGCGGGTCCGAGAAGGGCAGCTGCTGCTCCACGGTGTGCAGCAGGGCGTCGATCACGGTGTTGCCCGTGACCACGATGTCCTGCTCCGACAGGGCCTCACGAAGCAGGTTCTCCTTGGAGGTGCTCGTGGGTGCCAGGTGCAGGGACGTGATCTGGGAGGTCATCTTGCGGTTGGCCTCCTCCGGGAAGGGGGAGAAGAGGTCGAAGGACCGCAGCCCCGCCTCGGCGTGGATCACCGGGATCCCCCGGTAGAACGCGGCGATCGCGCCGGCGGTGGAGGTGGTGGTGTCCCCCTGGACCACCACAGCGTCCGGTGCGTTCTGCGCGAAGATCGCGTCCAGGCCCTCCACCGTGCGGGTCAGCACCCCGTTGAGGGTCTGGCGCGGCTGGATGATGTTCAGGTCGTGGTCCGGGGTGATGTCGAAGATCTCGTTGACCTGGTCCAGCATCTCCCGGTGCTGACCGGTCACGGTAACCACGCACTCGAAGTCCGTGCTGCTCTGCAGAACCTTGACGATCGGGGCCATCTTGATGGCCTCCGGGCGGGTGCCGTAAATCGGCATGATCGTGAACACGCAGTACATCCTTTGCTGGGCCGTGGTCGAACGGTGCCTTCCGCCGCTCGGCGGCGCGCTCGTCCCCTACAGGTCCTCAGTCTAGGGGAAGTGTGGGTCATCACATGGGACCAACAGCATGCTGATGTCCCCCTTAGAGGGTACAGAATCGCGGGAGACGCATCACAGTGCATTCACGGAGCTGCCCTACACTGTGTGCATATGAATGCAGGTTGAATGTCGTGGGAAATGTGGAGAATAACGGCGGCATGAAAAGATTTCTTTCCGGCATTCATGGTCGAGTTTTTGGTTGTGCAAAACTGAAATTACTCGTGTCGACGAATTCGAGGAGAGGCTCCGTGGCACAGCACACCCCGGGAGTGGCGCTGTCCAGCGCCACCATCCCGGTCCTGGTGACCTACACCGACGAGCAGGGGCACCAGCTGCCCCTCCCGCAGGCGCAGATGCGGGAGAGCTTCACGGGGCTGCAGATGCTGGCCCGCCAGGTGCTCGGCGCCGAGCACGAGGCCCTGAAGGGTTACACCCAGGACTTCACCATGATGCAGATAGGCCCCTCCGCGTTCGAGATCGAGATCCGCGCCACCCCGCTGCGCCAGAACAGGCTGCGCGGCCGAGCGGCGCTCAAGCGCCACCTGCTCACCGTGGGCGTGCTGGACCGCTTCACGGACGTGCTCATCAGCCAGGGGGAGCTCGCGTGCTTCATCGCGTGCCACCCGAGCGCCGAGGTGCGCTTCGTCTCGGGCTGCTACGACGACTACTACGAAATCATGGACAAAGGGCGCGTGGTGCTCGCCATGGAGGCGTCCTCCGTGGAGCGGCTGCTGGAGCCGGACAGCGTGCAGGTCATGCGGGTGATCCTGGCCAACCAGAAGCAGCCGGGGGTCGCCTACTGCACGCTGTCCAAGCGGATCCTGGGGGTCGCGCACATGCGCCGCACCATCGTGCCGGCCAACCAGCACCTTCGCGCGTTCGCGGACGGCGCCCCGCTGCACATCACGCGCGAGACCCTGGAGGCGGCACGGGCCCGGGCGGACCTGGAGCGCAACGTCGAGTGGGACGTGGCTCCCGCCTCCTCGACCTCCCAGGCGATGTGGGAGCAGCTGTGAGCCCCGCTCGGCGGGTCTGCCTGGACCGGCCGGGGACGACGCCGCCGCGGGGCCGGGTCTGAGCTTCAGCGCACCGTGCGCTTCTGGCGGTTCCCGCGCAGCACGCGCGCGAGGTGGCGCACCCGCTCCACGTTGGAGGACACCGCGAGGTAGCCGCTGAGCACCCCCACCGTGGACATCCCACCCACGATCAGCGGGGTGTGGTACTTCTTCCACCGCTCGGGGTCCGAGGAGATGATGTGCGCGGTCCCGTTGATGGTGGCCGCGATCACCCCGCCGGCCACCACGTGGTGTCCGATCTTGGCGCCGCTCTTGACCAGGGGGTCGAGCTCGTCCGTGCGCAGGTGGACGTCGAAACCGCCGCGTTCGAGCACCACGATCAGCCGCCGCACGTACTCGGGCACATCCACGCCCATCTGCACGGCGTCCTCCACCGTGGAGCGCAGCCGGTTGAGCAGCATCTCGGGGGAGAGCCGGTGCATGATGAACCGCTCCGCGTAGGGCTGCACGGCGGAGACCAGGTCGAAGCCCGGGTCCAGCCCGGTGCCCATGGACTCCGCGGTCACGAGCATCCGCAGCAGCAGCGCGGACTGGCGGGGCAGCTGCAGCTTGTGGTGGCGCAGCACGGAGATCAGGTCCGCCATCAGGGCCCCCACCCGGACCTCCTCGAGCGGCTTGTTGGCGTAGCGGCGCATCATGACCGCCACGTCCTTCTCGATCTCCCGCTTGGAGACGTCGTGCTGGCCGCTGTCGGTGAGCCCCAGCAGACCGGTGGCGGCCCGCCGGGGGTTGTCCTGGACCACCCCGAGCAGCAGGGTGATCAGGTGGTCCCGGAACTCCTCGGTCAGGTTGCCCACCATGCCGAAGTCGATGATGGCGATGCGTCCGTCCGGCTCCACGAACAGGTTGCCGGGGTGGGGGTCCGCGTGGAAGAAGCCGTCCTCGAAGACCATCTTGCAGATGGCGTCCGTGGCCTCCTTGGCCAGCAGGTGCCGGTCTACGCCCTCCGCCTCGAGGGCTGGGTAGTCGTTGATCTTGACCCCGAACATCCGCTCCATGGTGAGCACCCGGGAGGTGGTGGCCTCCCAGTAGATCTCGGGGATGTGGATCTGCGGGTGGCCCATGAAGTTCTCGGCCATGCGCTGGGAGTTGCGGGCCTCCTGCAGGAAGTCCAGCTCGTTCCGCAGGGAGGTGCTGAACTCCTCCACCACGCCCTCGAGGTCGTAGTCCTGGGCGGCGGTCCAGTATCGGGAGACCCACTTGGCCATGTCCTGGAGGATCTCCAGGTCCCGGTTGACCTCGTCCGTGACGCCCGGGCGCCGGACCTTCACGATCACCTGGTGCCCCTGGAACGTGGCCGCGTGGGCCTGGCCGATGGACCCGGTGGCGACGGGGTCCGGGTCCATGTGGGTGAGGATCTCCTCGGCCTGGGAGTCGGGCTCGGCCTCGATCATGGCCCGGATCTGCTCCACGGGGATGGGCGGGGACTGGTCCTGTAGCTTGAGCAGCTCTTCCGCGTAGCCGGGGGGCAGCAGGTCCGGGCGGGTCGAGGCGAGCTGGCCGAGCTTCACGAACGTGGGTCCGAGCTCCTCGAGCGCCATGCGCAGGTGCTCGGGCTGGGAGTGCACGGTGCCCGGGTCGATGAGCTTGACCCGGGCCAGCGGGGCCCGCCACTGGGGCTTGAGCCCGCCCAGGGCGAAGCCGAAGCCGTGCTTGGTGAGGACCTCGATGATCTGGAGGAACCGTTCGCGGCGGGAAATCATACCGGTGGCGGCGCCCCTTACAGGGTTCGGTGCAGGTAGACGGCCATGAATCCGGTGGCCACGGCCACAATCATCATCAGCGTGGTGGCCAGCGGCTCCACGCCCAGCAGCACGATGCCCAGCAGCACCAGAATCACGGTCAGCGCGAGCAGCGCGCTGACCACGGGCCGCAGGCCGCGGGCCAGACTGGAGACGGTGGAACCGCCGGTGCTGCGCGCGGGCCGGGCGGTGTCCGGGGAACCGGCCGCGGCGTCGTCGTCGGCCGTCGGAGCGTCCGCGCGCGAGGGCTCCGAGGTGCGGGCCGGGTCCCCGCGGAAGCGGGCGGCCAGGGAGCGGGCTCCGGCGGGACCGCCCGCGGCGGCCTCGGGATGGGCGGCGGTGAAGCCGCGGCGCCACTTCTTGGAGTTGCGCCCGTGGTCGGACTCCACAGCCACGTAGGCCGGGGGAACCTCGAACTCGTCGGCCTCGGGCAGCAGCTCGGGGACGTCGTTGGGCAGCTCGGTGAACCACTGGGCGGGGACCTCAGAGGCGCGAGCGGCCTGCAGGGTCATGGACACCTCGAACGAGGAGCCGCGGATGGTGCCCCACACGGCGGTGAGCAGGTCGTGCTCGAACGCGTGGTGGATGATCGGGATGAACTGCTGGGACATCTGCGTGGACAGCCGCCCCACCTGCTTTCGCTCGTAGAGCACGTCCACGGTGTCCACGGTCACGCCGTGCGAGTTTCGCACCTTGTTGACCTCGAGCGTGAGGATCACGCGGCCCTCGCCGGTGGCGGGCACGATGGAGTGCAGGTACTCCGCGAAGTCCTGCTCGTCCAGCACCTTGATGGAGGAGCCCTGGGGCAGCACGGCGGCCTGGGCCGGGGCGGTGTTCAGGGGGAACAGCAGGTCCGGGGGAGCGATCCCGATGCTGGCGCGCGCATCCACCTCGGCCACGCCGTCCTGGCGCAGCAGCTCCGCCTCCAGGTGCAGCGGCACCACGGGGGTGTAGCCGGAGGCGATCACGCGGGAGAGCGGGTGCGAGTAGCGGTGGGCGTCCTCGGAGCTGAGGTGGGCCACCTTGTTCTCGCCCACCCGCACGGAGACGGTGCGGGGGTCGAAGGGGTTGTCCGGTTCCGGGACCAGCGCGGCCATGCCGGTCCAGGTCTGCGCGCGACCCGCGGAGAGCCCCCCGAACACCCGCATGATCTCGGTGTCGTAGAAGTTCTCGGTGACGACGTCCAAGGACCCTCGGTCGTTGAGCGCGTAATCGGTCATGGTCTCCCTCGCTGTCGAGCGGGCGGGTGCTCCGCCGCCGCATCTGATCTCATGCTATCCGTTGATCGGTGTGCATCGACGTTCATCCACTGTGTGGACATGGGCCGGTGCACCTCACCGGGACAGGCACATGATCTGCAGCGTCACCGCCCGCTGGGCGTCGTCGAGCAGCTCGGTGACCACGCGGCGCAGCGCGGCCGGGGCGTCCTCGTGGCTCTCGAGCCACTCGCGGGTGGCCCGCACCACACGGTTCTGCTGGGCGTCGGTCCCGGGGGAGGACGACGCCGCGTCCGCCTCCACCGCGCGCGGGTACAGTCCGCGCACCATCCGGGTGGCGATCTCCATGGAGTGGGTGTCCCACCACGAGCTCAGCTGCGCGAAGTAGTCCTCCTCGTAGCGGCGCAGCACGGTGGGCGCCGCCAGCTGGAAGCCCTCCACGGTGGCGCTGAGTTCGTCGTTGGACAGTTCCCCGGACACGATGCGCTCCCACGCGCGCTGCTTGGAGCTGTCCGAGCGCATGGCCGCGACGGCCTCGAGGTAGCCGAGGTGCCCGTCCCGCGTGGGGTCCTGCGCGTGCTCCGCCTCGAGCTCCGAGACGGTGCTGTGGCCGGTGGCGGTCACCGCGGTCAGCATGGTCCAGCGCAGCTGCGGGGTCAGCTCCAGGCCGGGCACGGTGTGCTCGCCCCCGAGCCACTGCTGGATGGGCAGGGCGTACTTGCCGTCCCTCGCGGCCTCCCGGGCGAACGCCCGCGCGAGGATCAGCTGGGCGTCCGAGCCCGGCTGCGCCGCGAGCATCGACTGCCCGAGCGCGTCCAGCAGGGCCCTGCGCACGGTGGTGCGGCGGGAGACCGGCACGAAGCGGCCCAGGGCCTGGCGGGCGTGGTCGAGCACCGTGGTGAGGATGGCCGCGTGGGTCTCCCCGGTGCAGCGCTGCGCGACCATGAGCACGTACTCGCGGGGGCACAGCCGCCCGTCCCGCACCGCGGCCCACAGCTGCGAGTGCGCCACGGCCCGGGCCAGCGGGTCCTCGATCTCGGCCACCAGCTCCAGCAGCCCCGACAGCGAGTCCGGGTCCGGGTGGGCCAGGCAGTAGGTCAGGTCCGTGTCGTTGGCCAGCAGCACCGCGCCGGACTCTGCCCCACCGGTGAGGCCCGGCAGCGCCACCGGCCCGTCCTCAGCCGGAACCCGCACCTCGATCCGCTCGACGTTCCTCACGGGACCCGAACCGTCCGCGCGCTCCGTGCGGGCGTAGGCACCGACCGTGAGCACGTGCGGGCGCGGGGGAGTGGCGCTCTGCGTCAGGGAGGCGGGGGCGGCGTCGTCGCCGGCGGCCACCGTGAGCACCGGGACGCCCGTGGTGCGCAGCCACAGGTCCGCCCACGCGCGGACGTCGTGCTCGCACGCCTCGTCCAGCACGGCCAGGAAGTCGTCCAGCGTGGTGTTGCCGAACGCGAAGCGGCGGAAGTAGGCCCGGCACGCGTCCATGAACGCGTCCTCACCCACGAACGCCACGAGCTGCTTGAGCACGGACGCGCCCTTGGCGTACGTGATGCCGTCGAAGTTCTGCCGCGCGGCGTCGAGGTCCACGATGTCCGCAACGATGGGGTGCGTGGTGCGCAGCTGGTCCTGCCGGTACGCCCACTCCTTGCGGGCCAGCGCGAACGTGACCCACGCGTCCGTGTACTGCGTGGCGTGCACGCACGCGTACGCACCCATGAACTCGGCGAAGGACTCCTTGAGCCAGAGGTCGTCCCACCACCGCATCGTGACCAGGTCCCCGAACCACATGTGGGACATCTCGTGCATCAGCGTGTTGGCGCGCCCGGCCAGCTGCGCCCGCGTGGCACCCGAGGGGAACAGGTAGTCCTCCGTGAAAGTGACCATCCCGGGGTTCTCCATGGCCCCCAGGTTGTACTCGGGCACGAACGCCTGCTCGTACTTGCCCCACGGGTACGCGAAGCCGAAGAGCTCCGGGAAGAAGTCCAGTCCCTGCTTGGTGAGCGTGAACAGCTCCTCGGCGTCCATGTGCTCGGCGAGCGCCCGTCGGCAGTAGAGGGCCAGCGGGATGGTCACGGCGGCCCCGTGGGGGTCGGTGCCCCGCCACTCGTCCCTGACCGCGGTGTAGGGCCCGGCCAGGATGGTGGTGATGTACGAGGAGATCCGCTGCGTGGGGGCGAACTCGTGGCTCACGGCCCCGGGGACGTCGCAGTCCCGCGTGGGGTTCGAGACCAGCTCCTCGCCGTTGGACGCCGCGAGCCACTCGGGCGGGGTGATCACCGTGAACGTGAAGCCGGCCTTGAGGTCCGGCTGCTCGAAGACCGCAAAAACCCGGCGGCAGTCCGCCGGCTCGTACTGCGTGTAGACGTAGACCTCCCCGTCCTGGGGGTCCACGTACCGGTGCAGGCCCTCGCCCGAACGCGAGTACAGGGCCCGGCCGAGCACGCGCAGCTCGTTGGCCTCCTCGAGCTCCGGCAGCCGGATCCGGGAGCCGTCCACGACGTCGTCCACGTCCAGGACCTCGCCGTTCAGCTCCACGGCGGTCACGGAGTCGTGGATGAAGTCGATGAAGGTCTCCGCGCCCTCCTCGGCGGTGAAGCGCACCGTGACCTCCGAGCCGAACGTGGTGTTCGCGGGGTCCTGCGCCCCCGAGAGGTCCACCGTGACCCGGTAGTCCTCCACCCGGATCTGCTCGGCTCGCGTGGCTGCTTCGTCTCTGGTCAGGCTGGCTCCCATGTCCCCAGTGTAGGCACCGGGCCCGTGTCGCCCGTCACCCCGGGGCACCTCCGCGATTCGCCCGCGTGCCCACCGTGCGGGGCGACCCCACGCCACCGGGCTTCCCCGCGCGGCGGAGCGCACGCGCCTACGGGTGGGGACGCCCTGCGGCCTCCTCGGCGTACCGGACGTGCAGGGGCGCACGCGCCCGCGGGAAGGGACGACGACGGCGCACGGTGACCGTGCGCCGTCGTGGTGCCTTCTCGGGTCCGCGCCACCCCGGCCCCGGGGGCGGACCCGGCGCGAACCGCGGTCCGGGACCTACCGCTCGAAGCGGTAGTTCTTCGGTGCGATGGTGAGCCCGGACTCGGTGACCGTGAGCCCGCGTGCGAGGTCCTGCTCGCGGTCCAGGCCCACAGTGGTGCCCGGGGGGACCACCACGTTCTTGTCCAGGATGCAGCGGTGCACCGTGGCGCCGGCCCCGATCTGCACGTTCTGCATCAGCACGGACTCGGTGACCCGCGCGTCGTGCTCCACCTTGACCTTGGGGGAGAGCACCGAGGAGCCCACGTGCCCGCCCGTGATGAGCACACCGGGGGAGACGATGGAGTCGAACGCCACGCCCGCCTGGCCGTTGGGCCCGCGCACTGTCCTGGCCGGCGGCGCCATGATCTGGTGCGTGTAGATGGGCCAGTCGTAGTTGTAGAGGTTGAACACCGGCAGCGGGCGGATCAGGTCCATGTGCGAGTCGAAGTAGGACTCCAGCGTGCCCACGTCCCGCCAGTACTGCCGGTCCCGGTCCGTGGAGCCCGGGACGTCGTTGTGCGTGAAGTCGTACACCACGGCCTCACCGCGCTCCGCGAAGTAGGGCATGATGTCCCCGCCCATGTCGTGGTCGGTGTCCGCCTTCTCGTTGTCCGTGCGCAACGCCTCCACCAGGGCGTCCCGGTCGAACACGTAGTTGCCCATCGAGGCCAGGAACGAGTGGGGATCGTCCGGCAGGGGCGCGGTGGTGTCCGGCTTCTCCACGAACCGCGTGATCTTCGCAGGGTCCTGCGGGTCCGTCTCGATCACCCCGAAGGACTTCACCATCTCCATGGGCTGGCGCACACCGGCCACCGTGGCCTTCGCCCCGGACTCGATGTGCTTCTCCACCATGTCCGCGAAGTCCATCCGGTACACGTGGTCCGCGCCCACGACCACCACGATGTCCGGATCGGCGTCGTCGATCAGGTTCATGGACTGGTAGATCGCGTTGGCCGAGCCCAGGAACCAGTCCTTGCCGCGGCGCTGCTGCGCGGGCACCGAGGTCACGTAGTTGCCCAACTGCGTGGACAGCCGCCACGTCTCGGACAGGTGCCGGTCCAGGGAGTGGGACTTGTACTGGGTCAGCACCACGATCTGCAGGTAGCCCGAGTTCACCAGGTTGGACAACGCGAAGTCGATCAGCCGGTACCCGCCCGCGAACGGCACGGCCGGCTTGGCGCGGTCCTCCGTCAGCGGCATCAGACGCTTGCCCTCGCCGCCGGCCAACACGATGGCAAGGACCTTCTTCTGTCGTGACATACGTACCCCTCCAGTTCGCGGGACGTCCCGGCCCCACGGGCCACGACGTCCACTTGTCGTCCCGTCATTGTGTCCCACTGCTCCAGGGCCCACACAACAGTGACCCGAACTCGCGGCAACTTTTCGCCCCCGCTCCTCCGCTGTGGGGACGACGACGACGCCGCGCCCGTGCGGGGGCCCGGCGCCGCACGCACCGCACGGCACCGGACCGCGGGGGGATGGGGGTGGGGGTGTCCTGCTCGGGGCGCGCACGGCACGGCGCGCACAGGACCGGGGCGACCGTGCGGCGTCGTGCCCGGCACCCCTGTGGGCGGACGAAGCCGTGCAGTACGCTCGCACTGTGCGAGTAGACATCCTGAGCAAAGAATTCCCGCCCGCCATCTACGGGGGAGCGGGGGTGCACGTGGCCGAGCTCTCCCGCGTGCTCGCACCGCTGGTGGACCTGAACGTGCGCTGCTTCGGTGCACCGCGGGAGCCGGACTTCCACGGTGCCCACGTGCGCGCCTACCCCGTGCCCGCGGACCTGGACCAGGCCAACGCCGCAGTGCAGACCCTCGGGGTGGACCTCACCATGATCCAGGACATCGCCGGGGCGGACCTGGTGCATTCGCACACGTGGTACGCGAACATGGGCGGGCACCTGTCCTCCCTGATGTACGACATCCCGCACGTCCTCTCCGCCCACTCCCTCGAGCCCCTGCGCCCGTGGAAGGCCGAGCAGCTCGGCGGCGGGTACCGCGTGTCCTCCTTCGCGGAGAAGACCTCCTACGAGGCCGCCGCCGCGATCATCGCCGTGTCCGAGGGCATGCGCCAGGACATCCTGCGCTGCTACCCGGCCGTGGACCCCGACCGCGTGCGCACCGTGCACAACGGCATCGACGTCTCCCAGTGGAACCGGGACGAGGCCACCGACGTGCTCGAGGAGTACGGCATCGACCCCGCCCGACCCTCCGTCGCGTTCGTGGGCCGGGTGACCCGGCAGAAGGGTGTGCCCTACCTGCTGCGCGCCGCCCTGCAGCTGCCGCCCGAGGTGCAGCTCGTGCTGTGCGCCGGAGCCGCCGACACCCCCGAGCTCGCCGCCGAGGTCAACGGCCTCATCGAGCAGCTCAGGAGCGAACGGGACGGCGTGGTGCTCATCGAGAAGATGCTGCCCCGCCGCGAGGTCATCCAGATCCTCTCCCACGCCACCGCCTTCGCGTGCCCCTCCGTGTACGAGCCCCTGGGCATCGTCAACCTCGAGGCCATGGCCTGCGGGGCGGCTGTCGTGGCCTCTGCCACCGGCGGCATCCCCGAGGTCGTCGACGACGGCGAGACCGGAACCCTGGTTCCCATCGAGCAGGTCACCGACGGTACCGGAACCCCCCTGGACCCCCAGAAGTTCGTGGACGACTTCGCCGCCGCCCTCACGGACATGGTCTCCAACCCCGAGCGCGCTCGCCGCATGGGTGAGGCCGGGCGGCGCCGCGTGGAGGAGCACTTCTCGTGGGAGTCCATTGCCCAGCAGACCCTGGAGGTCTACCGCTCGGTGCTCTGAGGCCCACCCCGCGCCTCTCGACTCGGACCCCGGTGCCCTTGGACCACGTTGTCCCCGGGCCCCGGGGTCCGCGCATGCCCGGCACGCGGGATCCCGCGGGGAGCCCTGGAGACTCTTCACTCGGCGGCAGGTTCGGCACTCCCGGGCTGCCGTGCCACGGCGTCCTGCCTCGCCGCCCGGTCAGCCGTTGGCGCGCCCGGTGTCCTGACCCGTCTGGGCCAGAACACCGCTGAGCAGGGAGTCCACCGCGGCCACGTAGGCCTCGTGGGTCTGCTCCGGGTCCTCCGACAGACTCATCTGCACCATGCAGCCCTGGACCAGCCCGATGAATGCGGGACGGAGACGGTCGGCCAGCCGATCGGCGTCGTCCTCCGCCATGCCGTGCTCCGCGCGCAACCACGCGCTCAGGTAGCGGCGCAGGTGGCTGCCTGCCTCCGCCAGGATGGCGCGGACGGCCGCCCGCAGCTCGGGGCGGCGCACGGCCTCACCCCACACCTGCAGGGGAAGGCCCGGGAACGTCGCACCCTCGGGCAGGTCCGTGACCACCATGGCCATGGCGCGGGCCGGATGGGGGAGCGGGCTGTGGGTGTGCAGCCGGTTCAGTGCCCCGAGCCGGTCCCGCATCACACCGCGGCTCGCGTCCAGGAAGAGGTCGTCCTTGCCGCGGTAGTAGACGTACACGGCACCGGCCGAGAGGCCCGACTCCGCAATGATGTCCGCCATGGACACCGCCGAGAACCCCTTGCGGCCGATGCAGACCAGGGCGGCGTCCTGGATCCGACGCCGCATCTGCTCCCTGTGCTCTTCCGTGACCTTGGGCACGTCCACCTCCAAAAACGAATGATCGTTCTTGACAGCTTAGCGGAGCGGGTCCAGGCTTTCCAAGAACATTCATTCTCTGTGGAAGGGGTGGGTTGTGTCCCACATCAGAACTCCGGAGCCCCGGCAGCGCCCGGACTGGCTCAAGAGCGTCAAGGCGGCACTGATCGCCACGGCGGTGGTCTCCATCGTGCTGCTCGCGTTCGCGTGGCCCACGACCACCTCCAGGACCGAGAACCTGCCGGTGGCCGTCGTGGGAACGCAGGAGCAGATCGACGCCGTGACCGCGAAGATGCCCGACAAGCTGCTGGACGTGCACCCCGTGGCCCACCGGGAGGACGCGGTCAACGGCATCAGGACCCGCGAGGTGTATGGGGGCATCGTGCTGGGGGACCAGCCCGAGATCCTCACGGCCAGCGCGGCCAGCCCCGTGGTCTCGCAGATGCTGGGCGGCGTGGCCACCACCATGCAGCGCGGCATCGACCAGAAGGTCATCGAGGGCACCACGCAGGCCCTCGAGAAGATCAAGGGCGTCCTGGCCAAGGGGCTGGCCGGCATGGCGGCCCTGAGTCAGCAGCCCCAGCAGCAGGCGGCCACCCCGCCCACCGTGAAGACCACCGACGTGGTCCCGCTGTCCGAGGACGATCCGCGGGGGAGCGGGCTGGCGATTGCCGGGCTTCCCCTGACGATGGGCGGCATGATCGGCGGCATCCTCATCTCCACGCTCGTCACGGGCGTGCGCAAGCACCTGCTGGCCCTGGGGCTGTACGGCGTGATCGGCGGATTCGTGCTGGCGGCCATCCTGCAGGGCCTGTTCGGGATCCTGCAGGCAGACTTTTTTGCCCACTGGGCGGCCATCGGGCTGGGCATCGCCGCCACGGCGTCGGTAATCGTGGGGCTGAGCTCGCTCATCGGACGCGCCGGGCTGGCCGTGGGCGCCGTCCTCACCATGTTCATCGGCATCCCCATCTCCGCGCTGACCTCTCCGAAGGAGTTCATCCTGCCGCCGTTCGGCGAGGTCGGTCAGTGGCTCGTGCCCGGCCTGTCCGGAGCGCTGCTGCGCGACCTCTCGTACTTCCCGGACGCGAACATTGCCGCGCAGGTGTGGGCGCTCATCGGGTGGGTGGCACTCGGGATCGTGCTGACGTTCCTGGGCCACCACAAGAACGAGTCGTCGCTCACGGGCAAGGAGGAGACGCAGCCCGCGCCGGTGGCCACGGAGTGAGGGCCGCCGGGGGCGCACCCGACCCGCACCGATCGGGTGGCAGCTGGCACAGGGCACGGAGCTCGTCGAGTTCGTCACGCAGCCCGCACCGAGCGGGTAACGGACGCACCCACGGAAGGAGCCAGGGGGAGCCGCACATCAGCGGTTCCTCCTGGCTCCTCTCGATTTAGTTTACATAATGTACATTATCGGCTCAGCGGAAATCCGCAGAACAGCGGACATGCCCCGGATGCTGGACATCCTCTGGCCATGGCGTGAGGCCCGTCGATCTGACGCTGCATTGCCGATTGCAGATCCGCATGTCCCGGAGACCGTGTGCGGTTGACGCGCGCCAACAACGGGCCCCTGCGGCTGGCGCCGGGCCCACGGCTCCCCTCCGTGTACGACTGGTACAAACGAGTGACAGGGAAAAGCGGTCGGGCGAACCCCTTTCAGGGCTTGCGAGCAGGCCAACCCCTTCTGACCGTCTGATGCTGACCATCTTCCTGGGCCGACGTACCTCGCGGCTGCGACCCGCCGCCAGCGCATGCGGAACTGTGGCGCACCCCACCGGCGTACCGCATGGTGGACACACCCTGTCCACCGGGACGCACGTTTCATCGACGCCCGGACACGAACCCGTGACACGAACCCCGAGAGGACCACCCATGACCGACTACATGCTGGCCGTCCACCACGAGCCCGGTATCCAGGACGCCGGAGCCGTCTACAGCTCTCCCGCTGACATGGAGCGGGCCGTGACCGCCGTGGCGGCGTTCAACGAGCACCTCCAGTCCTCGGGGCGTCTCGTCTACGCGGGCGGCCTGACACCACCCGAGGCGGCACGTACCGTTGACGCCACGGGACAGCACCCCGAGAACCCGTTGATCGCGCACGGCACGGTCTCCGACGTCGGACCGATCCTCGGCGGTTTCTGGATCGTCCGCGCCGAAACCCCTGACGAGGCCCTCGACGACGCACGGACCGCGTCCTCCGCGTGCGGCCGGCCCGTGGAGCTGCGTCTCCTGGAGGGGTGAGGCCGTCGAGGCTACATTCCTCCCCCGGCGCAGCCATCCCCGTACTCCGAGGTCAGGGTTGAATTTTCTTATTCAACTTTCACTGCGTACTTGAGAAATTCGGGTCCCCTAAACTGGTGGTATGGATTCACCAGCACCCCACCACGCCCCCGACGAAGCACCGGTCGCTCCCCCGGCCGCGCATGCCCGCCCCGAGACGGCCGGTGTGGTGCACCGGAGCCCCGACGGAACCGGGTGGCCCCTGTACCTGGCCGTGGACATCGTGTTGGTGATCGTGTTCGCCGCCCTGGGCCGTTCCAGCCACGGGGAGGGTGTCGCCGGAGCACTCATGACGGCCTGGCCGTTCCTCGTGGGAGCCTTGGTGGGGTGGCTGGCGTGCCGTGGCACGCGTCATCCGGCCGCCGTGATCCCCACCGGGCTGTCCGTGTGGCTGTGCGCCGAGGTCGGCGGCATGGTGCTGCGCACCCTCACCGGCCAGGGCACGGCCCTGCCGTTCGTCCTGGTTAGCCTGGTGGTGCTGGGCGCGCTGCTCATCGGCTACCGCCTGGTGCTGCTCGGGGTGCGGAGGATCCGCAGCCGGTGAGCACACGCCCGGCCCGGTCAGCACCTCGACGCCGTCCCACGGTGCACCCCGGCGTCCGGGCACCGCGGCACGGCTAGGCTGGGCTCACCCCGTGGAAAGGAACCCCATGTTCACCGCCATCGTCCTGATCAAGACCTCCTCGGACCGTATCCCGGAGGTGGCCCAGGAAGTCTCCGACATCCGCGGTGTCTCCGAGGTCTACTCCGTGACCGGAGAGTGGGACCTCATCGCGCTCGTGCGGGTGGAGCGCCACGAGCAGCTCGCGGACGTGATCGCGGACGAGCTCTCCAAGGTCCCCGGCGTGGAGTCCACGAGCACGAACATCGCGTTCCGCACCTACAGCACCCACGACCTCGACGCCGCGTTCGCACTCGGCATCGACGACTGAGGGCGCACTCCCCCAGCCGTGAACCGGGCCCGGTCCGCCCGCTGGCACGGCGCCTCAGCCGCGCGGAACCCCTTAGGCATCTCCGTGACGAGCACCTCACTCAAGGGCACCTCGGTGGCAGCCACGAGGGGCAGCGGAAGCAGTCACTCAGCTGCAGGGCGGGCCCGATGGTCACCGGGGACGGCCGCCTCGAAAGGCTGCCGGGCGGCGTCGTCGTGGCGCGGGCCTGGCCGAAGAGAAGATGCGCGGGAACACCCGCACCGGGGTCGGTGCAGTGCGCCCCGCACCTCAGGCAGCGGCGAACTCCACCCAGCGGGACAGGACGTCCCGAGCGGCGCCGGAGTCGATCGACACCGCGGCACGGTCCACAGCAGCGGCGAAGCGTTCCGCGAACGGCCCCTCGGCGTCCTCCGACACGGCCACGAGACCCGCCGCCGCGTTGAGCAGGACGGCGTTGCGGATGTGGCCGGCGGCGCCGTCGAGCACGTCTCGCACCACGTCGGCGTTGTAGGCGGCGTCCTTGCCGCGCAGGTCCGCGATCGTGGCGCGCGGCATCCCCAGGTCCAGCGGGTCCAGTTCGTGCTGAGCGGTCTGACCGTCCCGGACCTCCCACACGGCGGAGGGCGCGGTGACGGTGAGCTCGTCGAGCCCGTCTCCCCCTCGGAACACGAGCGCGCGGTCACCGCGCTGCTGGAAGACACCTGCCATGAGAGGTGCCAGTGCGGCGTCGGCCACACCGATCGCGGAGGCCGAGACCCGCGCAGGATTGGTGATCGGACCGAGGAAGTTGAAGGCGGTGGGCACACCGAGCGCCTTGCGCGCCGGCGCCACGTGACGCATGGCGGGGTGGAAGGTCTGTGCGAAGAGGAACGTGATGCCCACCTCCCCTGCCGCCCGCTGCACCCGCTCGACCGGCATGTCCAGCTGCACGCCCAGGACCTCGAGCACGTCCGCGGAACCGGACTTGGACGATGACGCCCGGTTGCCGTGCTTGACCACCCGCGCCCCCGCGCCGGCGCAGACCAGGGCGGCCATCGTGGAGATGTTCACGCTCGAGAGCCGGTCCCCGCCCGTGCCCACGATGTCCAGAGCCGGGCCGGGAATCGAGATGCGCCGGGCGTGGGCCACCATGGCGTCCGCGAGGCCGTTCAGCTCCGACACACTCTCGCCCTTGGTGCGCAGGGCCATGAGGAACCCCGCGATCACGGCGTCCGGAACCTCCCCCTCCATGATGGTGTCCATGGCCCAGTAGGCCTGCTGCCGGGTGAGGTCCTCCCCGCGGGACAGGGCCGTGAGCAGGTCGGGCCAGTGGCAGGACGTGGGGGCGGAGGTCTCGGTGTTCACGGGCCCGATCCTACCTTTCGGCCCCCACCACGACGTCGCTCCGGCGCCTCCCGGCGCCGCTCCTCCGCCCGGTGCGAGCCCCGCCGCTGCCCGGACCCGCACGCCCGATCCCGCGACACGGTCACCGCGCAGGCCCAGGTGGTTGGTCCACCGGGAGTTTTGGCGACATAATGTCTCTGTGACAACTGCGACTCATACCCCAGCCAAACCGGTGGGTGCGAGCATCACTCGCCCCAACCTCACCTCCGTGGGCACCATCGTGTGGTTGTCCTCCGAGGTGATGTTCTTCGCCGGACTCTTCGCCATGTATTTCACCCTCCGCGCCACCTCTCCCGAGGTGTGGGCCGAGAACACCGAGATACTCAACGTCCCCATGGCGTCGGTCAATACGCTCATCCTGGTGCTCAGCTCCGTGACCTGCCAGTTCGGCGTGTTCGCGGCCGAGCGTCTCCAGCCACGCCGCACCGGCGGGCTGTTCCAGGTCTCCAAGTGGGGCCTGACCGAGTGGTTTGCCCTGACCTTCCTCATGGGCGCCGTCTTCGTGTCCGTCCAGGTCTACGAATACGCCTCCCTGGTGTCCGAGGGTGTGACCATCGCCGCCAGCGCGTACGGGTCCGCCTTTTACATCACCACCGGCTTCCACGCCCTGCACGTGACCGGCGGTCTCATCGCATTCCTCTTCATCATGGGCCGCGCCTTCGTCGCCAAGCGCTTCGGTCACTACGAGGCCACCTCGGCCATCGTGGTGTCCTACTACTGGCACTTCGTCGACGTGGTCTGGATCGTCCTGTTCTTCCTGGTCTACTTCATCAAGTAGCCTCCGCAGGACCCTCCGCCCCTCCCAGTTCTAGACCCGAGCAAAAGGAACGTTTGACGTGAAGGCACTCTCACAAAAGCGCCGCCATCCTCTGGCAGCCCTCGCGCTGCTGGTCATGGCTTTGCTTCTGACCGGTGGACTCTACGCAGTTGCCACAACCACCAATGAAGCCAAGGCCGAGACCACCACCTACTCGGCCCAGGACATCGAGGAGGGGCAGAAGCTCTTCCAGGCCAACTGCTCCACGTGCCACGGCATGCAGGCGCAGGGCACCAGCAGCGGCCCCTCGCTCATCGGCGTGGGCGCCTCCTCCGTGGACTTCCAGGTCGGCACCGGCCGCATGCCCATGCAGATGCAGGGCCCCCAGGCGCAGGTGAAGCCGCAGCAGTTCAACGAGGAGCAGACGGACCAGCTCGCGGCCTACGTGGCCTCGCTCGGCGCCGGGCCCACCGTTCCCGAGGAGCAGGACCTCGACATCGCCGAGGGCAACTCCGCCAACGGCGCCAAGATCTTCCTGGCCAACTGTGCCATGTGCCACAACGCGGCCGGCCAGGGCGGCGCCCTGACCCGCGGCAAGTTCGCTCCGTCCCTGATGGGCGTCAGCGAGAAGCACATCTACGAGGCCATGCAGACCGGCCCCCAGAACATGCCGGTGTTCAACGACGCGAACATCACCCCCGAGGAGAAGCGGGACGTCATCACCTACCTGAAGACCCTCGACAACAACACCACCGTCGGTGGCTTCAGCCTCGGATCGCTGGGCCCCGTGTCGGAGGGCCTGTTCATCTGGACCATCGGCCTGGTCGTGGTCATCGGCTTCACCGTCTGGCTGACCTCCCGCTCCGCCTGAGAGCACCCGCCGGCCCCCGGCCGGCACCCTAGACACTATTCACAGCACCAAGAGAAGAATGAGGGACCACATGGGCGACCATCGTGACGGCACTCCCCACAAGAGCGGGGCGGTTGTCACCTCGGACGGAGCGGACCTGGATCACTTCCCCAATCCGGGGCTTCCACCGCACCGTCCCCGCGTGACGGACGTAGACCCCAAGGCGGCCAGGCGAGCCGAACACCAGGTGGTCCTGCTGTTCCTGCTCTCCGTTGTCGGATCCGTGATCTTCTTCGTGGCGTACTTCGGCATCCGCGTGGACGGCCCGCTGTACGACGCGGTCAACACGGAGCCTACCGCCCAGCTGCGGCTGCAGAACCTCCTGCTCGGTCTCGGCATCGCCCTGGGCATGTTCGGCATCGGCGTGGGTGTGGTCCACTGGGCCCGCACGCTGATGCCCGACCACGAGATCGTGGAGATGCGTCACGACCTGCGCACCGAGGATGAGCGCGCCGAGGCGCAGAGCATCCTCAACACCATCTACGACGAGTCCGGTGTGAAGCGCCGCCCGCTGCTGCGCAACACCCTCATCGGTGCCGCCGTCCTCATGCCCCTCCCCTTCGTGGGACTGCTCAAGGACCTCGGCCCCACCGACCTCAAGGTGCTGCGCCACTCCATGTGGGACGAGGGCGTGCGCCTGGTGCGCGACCCCTCGGGTACCCCCATCAAGGCCTCGGACGTCACCCTGGGCTCCGCGTTCCACGTGATCCCGGAGAACCTCACGAGCGTCAGTCACGAGGACGGCTACCTCAACGAGAAGGCCAAGGCCGTGGTGCTGCTCATGCGTCTGGACCCGGACAAGGTCAACGTGTCCGAGGAGCGCAAAGACTGGAACGTGGACGGCATCTTCGCCTACTCCAAGGTCTGCACCCACGTCGGCTGCCCCATCGCGCTGTACGAGCAGCACACGCACCACCTGCTGTGCCCGTGCCACCAGTCCACGTTCGACCTCACCAACGAGTGTGAGGTCATCTTCGGGCCGGCCTCCCGGCCCCTCCCGCAGCTGCCCATTTCCGTTGATTCCGACGGTTACCTCGTTGCCCGTAGCGACTTCCACGAGCCTGTTGGACCGACCTACTCGCAGCGTGGCTTCGCCGTCAAAGACATGCAGGACGAGGCGAACTGATGTCCACCACAGCTGACTTCGAATACCGACCCACCACCCGCACCGGTCGCATCGCCAACTTCGTGGACACCCGCGTGGGCGGCTCGTCGATCGTCAAGGAGTTCGGCCGCAAGGTCTTCCCGGACCACTGGTCCTTCATGTTCGGTGAGGTGGCGCTCTACAGCTTCATCATCCTGCTTCTCTCCGGCACGTTCCTGGCGCTGTGGTTCGACCCGACCATGACCTCCATGGAGTACCAGGGCAACTACGTCCCCATGCAGGGCGTGGAGATGTCCGGCGCGTACGCGTCCACCCTGAACATCTCCTTCGACATCCGCGGCGGGCTCTTCCTGCGCCAGCTGCACCACTGGTCCGCACTGCTGTTCGTGATGGCGCTGTCCGTGCACATGCTGCGCGTGTTCTTCACGGGCGCGTTCCGCCGTCCGCGTGAGCTGAACTGGGTGGTGGGCTGCGTGCTCTTCATCCTGGCCATCGTGGCGGGCTTCTCCGGCTACTCGCTCCCCGACGACGTGCTCTCCGGCAACGGCCTGCGCATCGCGGACGCGATCGCGAAGTCCGTGCCCGTGGTCGGCACCTACATCTCGATGTTCATGTTCGGCGGCGAGTTCCCCGGCCACGCGATCATCGGGCGTCTGTACATCGTGCACGTGCTGATCATCCCGGCACTGATCCTCATGATGATCGTGGTGCACCTGTTCATGGTCGTGGTGCACAAGCACACCCAGTTCCCCGGTCCGGGCCGCACCGAGCAGAACGTGGTCGGCTTCCCCGTGGGTCCCATCTACGCGGCCAAGGCCGGCGGCTTCTTCTTCATCGTCTTCGGCATCCTCGCGCTGATCGCGGGAACCACCACCATCAACGCGATCTGGAACTACGGGCCGTACGACCCCTCCCCCGTGCAGGCCGGTTCGCAACCTGACTGGTACATGGGCTTCTCGGACGGCGGCCTGCGCCTGATGCCCGGCTCGTGGCCGTTCTCCTGGGAGATCGACATCTTCGGCCTGGCCATCCCCCTGGCCATCCTGCTACCGCTGATCCCCATGGCGGGCATGTTCGGCGTGATGTTCGCGTGGCCGTGGATCGAGCGGTGGGTCACCGGCGACGACCGCGTGCACAACATCCTGGACCGTCCGCGCAACGCGCCGTTCCGCACGGCCGTCGGTGCCGCTGGCGTCACGTTCTACGCGGTGCAGATGATCGCCGCCTCCGGTGACCTCATCGCCACGCACTTCCACGTGGCCGTGAACGACGTCATCTACTGGTTGCGGGCGCTGTACTTCCTCGGCCCCATCCTCGCGTTCATCATCGTGCGGCGCTTCTGCCTTGCGCTGCAGCGCAAGGACCGCGAGATCGTCTTGCACGGGCGTGAGTCCGGCCGCATCCAGGCTCTGCCCCACGGTGAGTTCGTGGAGGTCCACGAGCCCCTGGACGAGTACCGCCGCTACAAGCTGGTGGACTTCGAGGACCGCCAGGTCCAGCCGGCGCGGGCCAACGCGAAGGGCAAGATCACGTCCTCCGAGAAGATGCGCGGCCGCCTGAGCAGGTTCTTCTTCGAGGACCGTGTGGCGCCCGTGACGCCCGCCGAGCTCGAGGCGGCCCACGGCCACCACGACGCCGAGCCGGTTGCCGTGGGTGCGGGTTCGCACACCACGCAGCTCGAGCGGTGAGTCACCGGGAGCACTGACCCGCTCCCCTGGGGAGGGCCCGCAGCGATCAGATGATCGCTGCGGGCCCTCTTCTTTGCCTGGAGCACCGGGCCGCCGACGAGGTGGCGCCGGGAACAGACCGCCAGCGCATGCATCCCTCACGCACGCTGAGAGGCATGAATGGCTCTCGGAGAGGCTCTCGGGCGGCCTGTCGCCCATGGCCCCTCCTCGGGGGTAGACCAGCACCCCGCACCGGACGGTGGCTGAGAGGGAGCGCTCGTTGAGTCAGCGACGAAAGCCGGACACGGAGTGTAGGACCTGCCAGTAGCGACCTCCCCCGCCTTGGGGCGGCCTGGAGTCTCGCTGCACTCGATGGACGCCCCCCACGCGCTGGACCCGATGGACGCCCCACGCGCGGGACCCGAGGCGGGGCCAGGTTATGAGCCCCTTGGAAGGACCCCACGAGCCCTGACCAGTGCGTAGCCCTATAGCCCCCGCACCCGTCGTCATCCGGAGCGAGCACCGGGCGTGGTGCGCGGACGGACACTGCACCTAGTCCCAGTTCCGCACCACGCGCGGTCGCGTAGCCCGTGCTCCCTCGGCTGCAGGCCGAGGGCTCGGCTGGCCCCACCATCAGGTGGGCCGGTGGGTTCACGCGGGGCAGGTGCTGGGCTCCGAAAGCCCAGGAGGGAGGGTTGGAGGGGCTGCCGGCCCATCGGCGCAACGGCACCCCGGATCCGGCATGGAATCCCGGACGTCGGCCTGGCCCACATGTCGTGCGAACGCGATAGACGACTGAGGATGGGCCGCGTCTTTGCCGGTCGTGGGGGCCCGCGCATTCCCCTGGCACAAGGGTCGTGGATCGTGAGCTCCTCCGCAGCGCGACGCTCCACGTCGGACCTCCCGACGCCAGAAGGCCGTGGCACCGAGCGCCACGCGGAACTGCATCCCGACATCGCGGCAGAGTCGCAGCGCGTCCTGGGTCAGCATCAGAATGCCGCTGGGAAGCCCCTGGGCGGCCTCAGCCCGAGCACTTCTCCCCCCACTGCCCGAGAGCTTCCGAACTCTCCCCTGGCAGAGACAGCCCTCGGCGAGACGTTTCCGCCCGTTGACGGGCGGGACGCACCGTCTGAGACCTGAATCTCAGGGACTCCCACACAGCGGGCGTAACCGGTGCGAAAACGGGCCGTTAGTAGCGCCGCAGGGGGTCTGTACAGCCGAAAAACAGGGGGCAATCCCCATCACCCGGTGGTGGATGCTCCTCAACCTTGCGGGGCTGCGGAGCTCGTGCGGCCACAGTGCGGATACGACGAGAGCCCGCGCCGTTCGCAGACGACGCGGGCTCTCGAAGCAACCTCAACGAATCAGGGGTCAGTGGGCGTGCTCTCCGCGGGAGTGCTCGAAGACCAGGCCCAGAAGGCCCAGCAGGGCCACGGGAACGGCCAGGCCGATGATCCACCAGCCGACCGCGAGGGCCGTCACGAACAGCGCGCACCCGAGCCCCAGCAGCAACGGCCACCAGCTCCACGGGGAGAAGGCGCCGTACTCGCCGGACATCTCCACGATTTCGCCGTCTTCACGGTCCTCCGGCAGGGTGCCGCCGGTGGAACGCTGGACGAGCCACAGGTAGATCACGAGCATGAAGCTCATGGCTGCAACGGCCAGCAGCGCCGGGAACCCGGCGAGCTCCTGGAACTCCGTGACGTAGCCGTAGACCAGACCCACGATCGTGCAGAACACGCCGAGCATCAGGAAGGTCTTGATAGTGGTGCTCATCGTCCGTTCCTTCCGGTGCCGCCGACCAGGGGGGTCTCGGCGTCAAACTGCTGGCTGGAGAACGCGGAGAGCTCCGGGTGGTGGAGATCCAGCGCGGGGCGCTCGGAACGGATCCGAGGCAGGGAGGTGAAGTTGTGGCGCGGCGGCGGGCAGGAGGTCGCCCACTCGAGGGAGCCACCGAAGCCCCACGGATCGTCAACCTCCACCTTCTTGGCGTTGCGGTGGGTGGTGTACACGTTCCAGAAGAACGGGATCATGGACACAGCCAGCAGCATGGAGCCGATGGTGGAGAACTGGTTCATCCAGGTGAAGCCGTCCTCCGGCAAGTAGTCCGCGTAGCGGCGCGGCATGCCGTCCACGCCCAGCCAGTGCTGGATGAGGAACGTCATGTGGAAGCCCACGAACAGGATCCAGAAGTGGATCTTGCCGATGCGCTCGTTGAGCATCTTGCCGGTGAACTTGGGCCACCAGAAGTAGAAGCCCGCGAACATGCCGAACACGATGGTTCCGAAGATCACGTAGTGGAAGTGCGCGACCACGAAGTAGGTGTCGGACACGTGGAAGTCCAGCGGCGGCGTCGCCAGGATGATGCCGGTGAGCCCGCCGAACAGGAAGGTGAAGAGGAAGCCCAGCACCCACAGGATGGGCGTCTCGAACGTGAGCGAGCCCTGCCACATGGTGCCGATCCAGTTGAAGAACTTCACGCCGGTGGGCACCGCGATCATCATGGTCATGAAGGAGAAGAAGCCCAGCGCCACGGCGCCGGTGACGTACATGTGGTGGGCCCACACGGTCACGGACAGGGCGGCAATGGCGATCGTCGCGAACACCAGGCCCTTGTAACCGAAGATCGGCTTGCGGGAGAACACCGGGATGATCTCGGACACGATGCCGAAGAACGGCAGCGCGAGAACGTATACCTCGGGGTGGCCAAAGAACCAGAACAGGTGCTGCCAGAGGATGGCGCCACCGTTCTCGGGGTCGAACACGTGCCCGCCCAGGCGGCGGTCCATGCCCAGTGCGAACAGGGCGGAGGCCAGCGGCGGGAAGACCATGATGACCAGCATGGAGGTGATCAGGGTGGTCCAGGTGAACACGGACATGCGCCACATGGTCATCCCGGGCGCGCGCATGCACACGATGGTGGTGATGAAGTTCACCGCACCGAGAATGGTGCCGAAGCCCTGCAGCCCCAGGCCGAAGACCCAGAGGTCACCACCCACCCCTGGACTGAACGTGGTGCTGTTCAGTGGCGCGTAGGCGAACCAGCCGAAGGAGGCTGCGCCCTGGGGGGAGATGAAGCCGGACACCGCGATCAGCGAGCCGAAGAGGAAGAACCAGAAGGACAGTGCGTTCAGCCGCGGAAAGGCCACGTCCGGGGCGCCGAGCTGCAACGGGACGATCACGTTGGCGAAGCCGATGAACAGCGGGGTGCCGAACATCAGCAGCATGATCGTGCCGTGCATGGTGAACAGCTGGTTGTACTGCTCCTTGGTCTCCAGGATCTGCATGCCGGGCTGGAACAGCTCGGCACGGATGAGCAGCGCCATGACGCCGCCCGCGCAGAAGAAGACGAAAGAAGAGATCAGGTACATGTACCCGATGGTCTTGTGGTCGGTCGAGGTGAGCCAGTTGACGATCACCCGACCCTTGGAGCGTGGGACAACGCGGGGTGCGGCTGCTGCCGCGTCGTCCCGCGAATATTCGAGCGTAGACATTGCCTATCCCCTAGTTGTTGGAGGTTGCGTTGCGGTTCGGGTTGCGGTTGTACTCGTCGCCGACGATGCCGGTGTTTCCCTCGTCGCGCAGCTTCTGCATCTGCGAGTCGTACTCCTCCTGGCTCACGACCGCCACGTTGAACAGCATCTCGGAGTGGTACTCGCCGCACAGCTCCGCGCATTTGCCGGCGAAGGTGCCCTCGCGGCCGGTGGTGAAGCTCATGTAGTTGGTGCGGTCCGGGATCATGTCGATCTTCTCGAGGAACGCGGGCACCCAGAAGGAGTGGATGACGTCGCGGGAGGTGATCTCCAGCTCGACCTTGCTGTCGGCGGGAAGGTAGAGGGTGGGGAGGGTCTTCTCGACGCCGGGCTCACCGGTCAGGTGCGCCTGCACACCCTGGTAGTGGACGTTGTCGTCGAGATAGTTGAAGTCCCAGGCCCACTGCTTGCCGTAGATCTGGATCTTGGTGTCCGGGTTCTCGAAGCGGTCCGTGATCTCGGTCTGCGTGCGGAACGAGAAGAAGAAGAGGGAGACGATCATGGCGATGGGCACGATCGTGTAGAAGATCTCGAGCGGGGCGTTGTAGGCGAGCTGCCGCGGGTAGCCGGTCTCGTTCTTGCGTCGGCGGTAGGCGACCATGCACCAGAGCATCAGACCCCACACCAGCAGGCCGACGCACAACGCCGCCACCCAGGAGCCGATCCACAGATCCATGATCTGGTCCGCGTTGTCGGTGGTGCCACGTTGCGTGGGCAGAAAGCCCACCTTGGTCTGCTCCGAGCACGCGGTGAGCGAGCTCGTCGCCAGGACTGCCACTGCCGAGACCTTCAGCGTCCGGCCGTGGCGGCTGCCGGTTCGGGTTTGCGAACTCACAGACGGCCCTTCCTCTTCTGTACGTGGGTTCCGCATCGGTCCTGCGCGGGGCACAGAGGACACGTTGCCCGTTAATGGTTCTCTCCAGGAAGTTTACCCCTCAGGCCCGGGATGTGCTGACACCGTGTCAGCTGCCGTGTCGTGCCCGTGCGGGCCGTCACGCCCCGGGTGCCGAGCCCCGGGGGAGCAGTCGCCCGCGGACAGCGCAAGAGGGGTGCGCAGGGCCCCGTGGGACCCCGCGCACCCCTCTCCCGGGTGCCGGTGACTCGGCTCAGTGGAACGAGTCGCCGCACGCGCACGAGCCCTGCGCGTTGGGGTTGTCGATCGAGAACCCCTGCTTGGAGATGGTGTCCTCGAAGTCCACGGTGGAGCCGCTGAGGTACGGGACGCTCATCTTGTCCACGATCACCTCCACGCCGCCGAAGTCCCGGACGTGGTCCCCGTCCAGGACGCGCTCGTCGAAGTAGAGCTGGTAGATCAGGCCCGAGCAGCCGCCGGGCTGCACGGCCACGCGCAGCCGCAGGTCCGTGCGACCCTCCTGCTCGAGCAGGTCGCGCACCTTCTGGGCGGCGTTGTCGGTGAGCAGGACCTCGTGGGCGGGGAGGTCCTGGATGGTCTCGTTCTCGGTGGTGACGCTCATGGTGCTCACTTTCCGTGCGACGCGTGGTCGCACCACTCAGATCGGGGTCGGCCCTTCTCCACGGTGGAACGCGGGGGCGCGGGAAATCATTCCGTCCCGCGCGTGCCCTGCTCGGCGAGGGCGCTCAGCACGAGGGCCTCGGCGGTGACCGCGTGCAGGAAGTCCTCGATGTGCAGGGACTCGTTGGCGCTGTGGGCCCGGGTGTCCGGGTCCTCGATGCCGGTGATGAGGATCTCGGCGTCAGGGTACGCCTCGGTGAGGGTGGCCGTGAACGGGATGGAGCCTCCGAGCCCCGAGGTGACGGCGGGTCGTCCCCACGCCTGCTCGAAGGCCCACAGCGCGATCCTGGAGCTGACGGCGTCGTGGTCCGCACGGAAGGACGGGCCGGCCTCCTCGATCTCGATGCTCACGTGCGCCCCCAGGGGCGCGTGCTCGAGCACGTGCCGGCGCAGCGCGTCGGCGGCCTCCCGGGGGTCCTGTCCGGGGGCGATGCGCAGGCTCAGCTTCGCGCGGGCCGACGCCGCGATGGTGTTGGACGCGTGGTCCACGTCCGTGACGTCGATGCCCGTGACCGACAGGGCCGGCTGGGTCCACAGGCGTGAGGCCAGCGAACCGCGGCCCGCGAGCTGCACGCCGTCGAGCACGCCCGCGTCCGCGCGGAAGCGGGCCTCGTCGTAGTCCACGTCCGTGGCGTCCTCGCTCAGCAGCCCGGCCACGGCCACGGCGCCGTCGTCGTCGTGCAGCGTGGCGATCAGGCGGGCCAGCAGCGTGGGCGCGTCCAGGACGGGGCCGCCGAACATGCCGGAGTGCACCGCGTGGTCCAGCACGCTGAGCTCGACGACGCCGCCCACGACGCCGCGCAGGCTCGTGGTCAGTGCCGGTACGCCCACCTCCCAGTTGGCGGAGTCCGCGATCACGATCACGTCCGCGGCCAACTTGTCCCGGTGGGCCGCCAGGAACGCCTCGAACCCGGGCGAGCCGGCCTCCTCCTCGCCCTCGACGAACACGGTGACGCCCAGGCCGGGCTCGCTGCCGTGCTGCGCGAAGAAGGCCCGCAGGGCGCCCACGTGGGCCATCACGCCGGCCTTGTCGTCGGCGGCGCCGCGCCCCCACAGCCGGCCGTCCTTCTCCACGGCCTCGAAGGGCTCGGTGTCCCACAGCTCTCGCTTGCCCGGGGGCTGGACGTCGTGGTGGGCGTACAGCAGGATCGTCGGGTGTCCGGGGGCGGCCGCCTTGCGGGCCACCACCGCGGGGTGCCCGGAGTCGTCCGCGGACGGCACCCGCAGCACGTCCACGGAGTCGAACGGCAGCCCGCGCAGCAGCTCGGCCACGGCCTGCGCGCTGCGGTCCAGATCGGCGGCGTCGAAGGAGTCCCAGGCGATGCCCGGGATGGCCACGAGCTCACCGAGCTCGGCCAGCAGCGTGCTCCGCGAGTTCTGAACGCTGACGCGCAGCGCCTCGACCGTCTCGGAACTGGGGCGTGTGAAGTCTGTGCTCATGCCGACAGCCTAGCGGCGCTCCGTGTGCGCCGCCCGGACACACGGACAGCGGCACACCGGGACTCCGTTAGGCTGGGCGGGTGTTTGGACGCAAGAAGTCAGATGAATCCACGGGATCCACCGCCGTGAGCGCCTCGACCGGGACCGCGGCGCCCGCGGCCCCCTCGGCGCGGGCCGGGAAGGGCCGCCCCACTCCCACCCGCAAGGAGCAGGAGGCCGCACGCCGCAGGCCCCTCGTCCCCGAGGACCGCAAGGCCGCCAAGATCGAGTCGCGTCAGGCGGAGCGTGAGCGCCGCGCGCAGGCCCAGGCGGGCATGGCGGCCGGGGACGAGCGCTACCTCGGCCCCCGTGACGCCGGCCCCCAGCGCCGCTTCGCGCGGGACTGGGTGGATTCGCGCTTCAACATCGGCGAGTACGTGCTGATCTTCCTGGTGCTGGTCTTCCTGCTGCTCTTCCTGCCCGTGCAGTCCGTGGCCATGACCCTGATCTGGGTGGTCTACGGGTACATCGGGCTCTGCGTGATCGACGCGATCATCATGACCACCCGGATGCACTCGGTGATGCAGCGCAAGTTCGGTTCCGTCCAGCGCGGCACGCGCTGGTACGCGGCCATGCGCGCCTTCACCATCCGCAGGCTGCGCCTGCCCAAGCCGCAGGTCCGGCGCGGCGAGCGTCCCGAGTAGCGCTCGGCTTCCCGTCGACGTCACGAGGGCCCGCACCGCTGTCAGCGGTGCGGGCCCTCGTCCGTGTCCGCTGAGCAGCTCCGGTGCCCGGTGCAGGACACGGTGCCGCCCGCGCACACCTGCCCGCTGCCGCTCCGTCCGGGGACCGGCGGGATCGACGACGACCGGATCCGTCAGCGGCCCTCGCGCGCGGCCCGGCGCAGACCGCGGTTGATGCGCCCGGCCCAGAACGGACCTTCGTACAGGAATGCGGTGTACCCCTGCACCAGGGACGCCCCGGCGTCCAGGCGCTCCATCACGTCCCGGGCGGTGGTCACCCCTCCCACGGACACGAGCACGAGCTGCTCCCCCGCGTGCTCCTTCAGCAGCCGGAGCACCTCGAGCGAACGACGCCGCAACGGCGCCCCCGAGAGCCCGCCGGCACCGCACGCCGCCACGTCGTCGTGGTTGGTGCGCAGGCCCAGGCCCTCCCGCGCGATCGTGGTGTTCGTGGCCACGATGCCGTCCAGCCCGAGCTCCAGAGCCAGGTCCGCCACGGCTGTGACGTCCTCGTCGGCGAGGTCGGGGGCGATCTTCACGAGCAGCGGGACCCGTCGGCCGGTGACCCGGTCCGCCTCGGCCCGCACGGCGAGCAGCAGCGGCCGTAGGGCGTCGAGCTCCTGCAGCTGACGCAGCCCGGGGGTGTTGGGGGAGGACACGTTGACCACGAGGTAGTCGGCGTAGGGGGCGAGCACCCGGGTGCTGCGCACGTAGTCGGCCGCGGCATCCTCGAGTCCCACCGCCTTGGTCTTGCCGATGTTCACGCCCACCACGGGTCGACGCCGCCCGGTGCGGATCGACTCCTGGGCGAGGGTCTGCAGGGCGGCCGCCACGCGCGGCGCGACGGCCTCGGCGCCGTCGTTGTTGAAGCCCATGCGGTTGATCACCGCACGGTCCCGCACGAGCCGGAACAGCCGGGGGCGAGGATTGCCGGGCTGGGCCTGGCCCGTGACCGTGCCGATCTCCACGTGCCCGAAGCCCAGCTGGGTGAGGGCGTGGGTCCCGGTGGCCCCCTTGTCGAATCCCGCGGCCAGACCGAAGGGCGAGGGGAACGTGAGACCCATCACGTTGACTTCCGCCCCCTCATCCGGAGCCGTCACGCGGGAGAGCACACGGCCCAGACCGGTGCGGTGGGCCAGCTTGATGCCGGCGAAGCCCAGGGTGTGGGCGAGCTCGGGGTCCATCCAGGAGAAGGCGGCCTTGAAGAAGGCGGGGTACAGGCGCATGGGGCCAGTTTTCCACACGGGTGCCGGGTTGACTCGGAGTGCCGGGTGGGTTCGGGCGGCACGGGCCTCACCAATCTGACTCGCGTACCGTCGGCCATCTTTTCAACTCGTCATTGAACATTGAATGCAGTGATTGAACATTCAGCCGAGAGTTGGCATCTTGATAGCCGCAAACCGCTACGTGGCGTCGGGCCCCGCGAGGCGGTCCACCGCTCCCCCGTACCGGCGGTCCCGCTCCACGTAGTCCTGCACGGCCTGCCACAGCACCCGGCGGTCCATGTCCGGCCACAGCACATCCAGGAACACCAGTTCCGCATATGCGGACTGCCACAACATGAAGTTGGACAGCCGCTGCTCCCCCGAGGACCGCAGGAACATGTCCACGTCCGGCAGCGTGGGTTCGTCCAGGTACTGCTGCACGGTGTCCTCCGTGATGGACCCCGGTTTCAGCCGCCCCTCCCGGGCGTCCCGGGCCATGGCCGCGGCGGCGTCCGCGATCTCCGCCCGGCCCCCGTAGTTCACGCACATGGTCAGCGTGAGCACGGTGTTGTCCTGGGTCTCCCGCTCAGCCGTCTCGAGGCGCTTGATCACCGAGCCCCACAGCCGGGGGCGCCGCCCCGCCCACCGGATCCGGATCCCCCACTCCTGGAAGGTGAGCAGCTGGCGGGCCATGACGTCCCCGGTGAAGTTCATGAGGAACGCCACCTCCGAGGGGGAGCGCTTCCAGTTCTCCGTGGAGAACGCATACGCGGACACGTACGGGATCCCGAGGTCGATGGCCCCGGCCACCACGTCCATGAGGGCCCGCTCGCCCGCGCGGTGACCCTCGGTCCGGGGCAGTCCCCGCTCGTTGGCCCACCGGCCGTTGCCGTCCATCACGAGAGCCACGTGCCGGGGCAGGAGCGCGGGGTCCAGCACGGGGGCCGTCTCACCACTGGGGTGCGGGGGCGGCGGGGTGAAGCGGTTCACGAGGGGGTCCTCTCGACGGGCGTCCGGTACTCCCCCACCCTAGGACCTGACCGCACACACGAGGGCGCGCACCGGAACCGCTCAGCCGTCCCCGCGGTCCACGAGGGCCAGCGCCCGCACCGTGCGCTCCATGTGCCACTGGACGTAGGACGCCACGAGACCGGCGGCGTCGCGCGCGGTGCGGGGATCGGCGGCGTCGATCGTGGGCCAGTCCCCGTGGAGCAGGCCGTTCAGCAGCACGAACGTGGCATCACTGGGCGCGGCCGAGCCCGGGGGGCGGCACTGCGGGCACACCGCGCCGCCGAGGGGCGCGGAGAAGGACCGGTGCGGGCCCGGTGCCCCGCAGCGCGCGCAGTCCACGAAGCTGGGGGTCCACCCGGCCAGGGAGACCGCGCGCAGCAGGTACGAGTCCAGGATGCGACCCGGGCGGTGCAGACCCCTGGCCGTGGCAGACAGTGCGCCCACGAGCAGACGGTAGTGCTGGGCGGCGGTGTCGTGGTCGTCGGCCGTGAGCCTCTCGGCGGTCTCGGCCATCGCGGCGGCCGCCGTGAAGCGCTCGTAGTCCGAGACGATCCGCTCCCCGTAGGAGCGCTTGCCGATGGCCTGCGAGACGATGTCCAGCGACCGGCCGTGCACCAGCTGCACCTCGGCCACGTTGAACGGCTCCAGCCGCGCCCCGAAACGGGACGTGGTGCGCCGTACACCCTTGGCCACGGCCCGCACCTGCCCGTGCTGGGCACTGAGCAGGATCACGATGCGGTCTGCCTCGCCCAGGGTGTAGGTGCGCAGCACCACGGCGTCGTCGCGGTAGCTGCGCGAGGCGAAGGTTGAACGGGCCACCGCGCCATTGTGCCACCTCCGCGACGGTGCGCCCCACCCGTGAGCGGCGGAGCGCACCGTCGCGGCCCAGCCGTTCCGCACCCCTGCGCGACAGGCCTGCGCGACAGCAGCCCTCGCTGCGCCCGGCCACCCGAGAGGCTGCGGCAGGCAGCAGGAACTCCGCACGACGCAGGGGGCTGGACACAAAGCAGGGGGCCGCGTGCGGTGCAGGGGGTTGCGCACGGCACGGGGATCCCGCACTGCACAGGGGCCCCGACCGATGCCGACGATCGGGGCCCCTGAGGTGGATCGTGTCAGTCCTGCGCTGCCTCCTGGGCGTCGCGGACCGCGCGGTTCACCGCGGAGATCACGGCCTTCAGCGAGGCCCGGGTGGTGTTGGAGTCCATGCCCGCACCCCACAGCACGCGGTCACCCACGGCCAGCTCCACGTAGCTCGCTGCCTGCGCGTTGGCGGACGCGGAGAGGGTGTGCTCCGTGTAGTCCAGCAGCCGGACGTCCATGCCCTCCCGGTTGAACAGGTTGATCAGGGCGTCGATGGGGCCGGTCCCCTGCGCCGTGCGCTCCTTGTGCTCCCCGCCCACGTCCAGGCCGATCTCCAGCACCGTGTTGGCCTGGTCCTCGGCGTGGGTGGAGATGGACGTGATCCGGTAGTGGCCCCACGTGGACCCGCTGCCGTCCCGGGAGGGCAGGTACTCGTCGCGGAAGATGGTCCACAGCTGCTGCGCGGACACCTCGGAGCCGGAGGTCTCCGTGAACTTCTGCACCACGCCGGAGAACTCGATCTGCGCGCGGCGGGGCAGGTCGATCCCGTACTCGCTCTTGAGCAGGTAGGCCACTCCCCCCTTGCCGGACTGGGAGTTCACGCGGATCACGGCCTCGTAGCTGCGACCCACGTCCTTGGGGTCGATGGGCAGGTACGGCACCGCCCACTCGAGCTCGTCCACGCCCACGCCCTGCTGCTCGGCGTCGCGCTCCATGGCCTCGAAGCCCTTCTTGATGGCGTCCTGGTGGGAGCCGGAGAACGCCGTGAACACCAGGTCCCCGCCGTAGGGGCTGCGCTCGGGCACGGGCAGCTGGTTGCAGTACTCCACGGTGCGGCGGATCTCCTCGATGTCCGAGAAGTCGATCTGCGGGTCCACGCCCTGGGTCAGCAGGTTCAGTCCCAGCGTCACCAGGTCCACGTTGCCGGTGCGCTCGCCGTTGCCGAACAGGCAGCCCTCGATGCGGTCCGCCCCGGCCAGGTATCCCAGCTCGGCGGCGGCCACGCCCGTGCCGCGGTCGTTGTGGGGGTGCAGGGACAGGATGATGTCCTCGCGCTGGTACAGGTGGCGGCCCATCCACTCGATCGAGTCGGCGTACACGTTGGGGGTGGCCATCTCCACGGTGGCGGGCAGGTTCACGATCATCTTCCGCCCGTTGCCGATCTCGAAGGTCTCGGCCACCTCGTTGCAGATCCTGGCGGCGAACTCCAGCTCGGTCCCGGTGTAGGACTCCGGGGAGTACTCGTACGTGACGGCGGTGCCGCTGAGCTGCTCCTCGTACTTGCGGCACAGCCGGGCGCCGGTGAGGGCGATGTCCACGATCCCGTCCATGTCCTGGTGGAACACCACGCGCCGCTGCAGGGTGGAGGTGGAGTTGTACAGGTGCACAATCGCGTTGGGGGCGCCGTCGATGGCCTCGTACGTGCGCTCGATCAGGTGCTCCCGGGACTGCGTCAGCACCTGGATGGAGACGTCCTCGGGAATGTGTCCGCCCTCCACGAGGGTGCGCACGAAGTCGAAGTCCGTCTGGGAGGCGGACGGGAAGCCGACCTCGATCTCCTTGTACCCCATGCCCACGAGCAGCTGGAACATGCGCAGCTTGCGTTCGGAGTCCATGGGGTCGATCAGTGCCTGGTTGCCGTCGCGCAGGTCCACCGCGCACCAGCGCGGGGCCGTGGTGGCCACCTTGTCCGGCCACGTGCGGTCGGACATGTCGAACGGGAAGTTCTGGTGGTACGGCGTGTACTTGTGGGCGGGCATTCCGGAGGGGCGCTGCAGGTTCTTCACGGGTGGGGCCTTTCGGACTGAGACGAGACAGCCGGCATCACAAGACTCCGCAGCGGGTGGCCGGCCGTGTCGGATCGCCTCAGGCCCCGCTGCGGCACGTAAGCAGGAGTCGCTGCATGTCGGACCGCATGTGACCCAACGTACCATCCGTGGCGCGGGCCACCGCCGCGTCACCCGTCCGCGGTGGCCTGGCAGGTGAACTGTTCCGCGGTCTGGCCCTCGAGTCCGTCCGGCAGGCCCTTCTCGCGCGTCATCCGGTCCCCCTCGCGGAAGTCCTGTCCCACCGCCACCTGCACGCCCGTGACCCCGTAGTCCGCGACGAGCTGGCTCGGCGAGACGTTGAGGGCGCGGGCGACGTCGTCGGCGGCCAGGGCCCAGTCCGGGTGGTAGAAGATCTGCGTGGCGGCCAGCTGCGGGCCGGAGGAGCCGGTGCGCGCCTTCACGTAGCCCTTGCCCCCGAGCGCGCGCGCCACCTGGGCGTCCCGCCCACCGGCGTCGGATCGGTTGCTCACGGTGACCGGCACCAGGGTCGGGTCCACCGCAGGCCCGGTGGCGCTCGAGGTGGGCGACGACGCCGCGGGGCCGCCCGGTGCCGCGGCGTCCGGCGAGGCGGTGCCCGCCGAGGCCGAGGGCTCGCCCGTGGCGTCCTCGGAACCGGTCACGGACACGTCCCGACGCAGGGTGGCGAACAGCTTGTCCGCGGGGGCCCGGTCCAGCTGCAGCCGGTTGGGGTCCGCGGGGTAGGGCTCGGTGGGTGCGGTGACGAACGCGATGCTCCCGGGGTCGATGCCGTTGAACGTCTTGGCGATCCTCACGAGCTCCGGGATGGAGGTCAGCCCCTGGTCCACGTGCAGGTTCTGGGTCATGACCTCGGCGATGCGGTAGAGCTGCGGCAGGTTGGTGAGCGTGCCGTCCGCCTGGATCTTGCGGGTGAGGGAGGCCAGGAAGGACTGCTGCGAGCGGATCCGCGCCTCGTCCCCGCCGTTGCCGAAGGCCGCGCGGGAGCGCAGGAACGCGAGGGCCTGCTCCCCCTCCACCGAGGAGATCCCCGCGGGCAGCTTGAGGCCGGACTTGGGGTCGTCCACGGCCTCGTTGACGCACACCTGCACGCCGCCCACCGCGGTGGAGAGCTCCTTGACGGCGTTGAAGTCCGCGAGCATGAAGTGGTCGATGCTCACGCCGGTGAGCTCGTTGATCGCGGCGACCGTGCAGCCCGGCCCGCCGCGCTCCACCGCACTGTTGAGCATGTCCGTCTCGGCGGGGTACACCTTGCCGGTGCCGGGGTCCGTGCAGGAAGGGATCTTGACGATCAGGTCCCGGGGGAAGGACACCACGGTCACGGCGTCCCGCGCCTGGGTCACGTGCACGAGCATCATCACGTCCGTGCGGCCCTCGGCGTCGTCCTCGCTGCCGTAGGCACTGTTGCCGCTGCCGCGGCGGGTGTCCGAGCCCATCACCAGGATGTCCAGCGGACCGTCGTCCGAGGTGCTCCCCTCCTCCGAGAGGTTCAGCGGGCTCGAGGTCAGGTTGCCGGTGAGCCGCAGCGCGGCGATGCCTCCCAGCCCCACGACGCCCAGCAGGGCCAGCACCGCGAGGATCACCGCGATCTTCCGGGTGGAGGAGCGGTGCACGCGCGCCCGGTGGTGACGCCCGGTCTGGCGCAGCTCGTACGGTTCTCCCGAGCTGTCCGTGCGCCGCGCGGGGTGCGCGGCCCACGGGGTGGCGGGGTCGTCACCGCCGCGGCGTCTGCGGGGGGCTGGGCTGGAATCCACCGATGGCTCCTGTGGTGTGTGTGGCGCGGTGCGGGAGGCGGTCACCGCCCGGGAGCGGTGTGCCGCGGCTCAGAATCCGAGCTTGGACAGCTGCTTGGGGTCCCGCTGCCACTCCTTGGCCACCTTCACGTGCAGGTCCAGGTAGATGCGCGTGCCGAGCAGGGCCTCGATCTGACTCCGCGCACGGGTGCCGATCTCCCGCAGCCGAGCCCCCCGCTTGCCGATCACGATGGCCTTCTGGGAGGGGCGCTCCACGTAGAGGCTCGCGTGCACGTCCAGCATGGGGTTCTGCGCGGAGCGGCCCTCGCGCTCGGAGACCTCGTCCACCACCACGGCGAGCGAGTGAGGCAGCTCGTCACGGACCCCCTCCAGGGCGGCCTCGCGGATGAGCTCGCCCATCATGGTCACCTCGGGCTCATCCGTGAGATCCCCCTCGGGGTACAGCGGCGGTGAGACGGGCATCAGCGACACCAGCAGCTCGCCGAGCTCGTCCACCTGGAAGCCGTCCGCGGCGCTCACCGGGATCACGTGCGCCCAGCCGGGCTCCTCCTCGGCCGCGTCCCGGTCGCGCGCGGGGGCGGACGGCCCCGACGACGCGGCGTCGCGGCGTCGTCGGCGGGCCTCACGCTGGACGCGCTCGGCCGAGACGACCTCCCGGCCGAGCTCGCTGACCGCGAGCAACTGCTCCATGAGCCGGTCCTGCGGCACGAGGTCCGCCTTGGTCACGATCGCGACCACGGGGGTGCGTCCGACGGCGGCCACCACCTGCTGCGCGATGTAGCGGTCACCGGGTCCTACCTTCTGGTCCGCGGGCACACAGAAGCCGATCACGTCCACCTCGCCCAGGGTCTCCGCGACCACGTCGTTGAGCCGCTGGCCCAGCAGGGTGCGCGGGCGGTGCAGCCCGGGGGTGTCCACGAGGATCAGCTGCCCGTCCGGGCGGTGGACGATGCCGCGGATGGTGTGCCGCGTGGTCTGCGGCCGGTTGGAGGTGATCGCCACCTTGCGGCCCACCAGCGCGTTGGTGAGCGTGGACTTGCCCACGTTGGGGCGGCCCACGAACACGGCGAAGCCGGCCCGGAAGTCCTGCGCGTGCTCGGAAGGGTCCTGAGTCATGGGGTGTCCTCGGTGGTGCGGTCGGTGCGGGTGGCCGGGAGCGGGGTGCGGCTCACGACATGGTCTCCACGGGGGCGTCCCGGCCCAGGAACTCCTCCAGCAGGCCCCGCTGGGCGGCGAACATCCGCGCGCGCTCGTGCTCCTCGGCGTGGTCGTGGCCCAGCAGGTGGAGCAGGGAATGGGCGGTGAGCAGGCACAGCTCGTCCTGCGTGCTGTGCCCTGCGGCGGCCGCCTGGCGCGCGGCCACGGGCGGGCAGAGCACCACGTCCCCGAGCACCCCCAGGGAAGGCCTCTCGGGCGTGCCCTCGCGCAGCTCGTCCATGGGGAAGGACATCACGTCCGTGGCACCGGGCAAGTCCAGCCACTGCTCGTGCAGCTGCGTCATGCGCTCCTCGTCCACCACGGCGATGCTCACCTCGGTGTCCGGGTGCAGGTGCCAGCGCTCGAAGGCCAGCGCCACGAGCGCCGAGAGCTGCTCGGTGTCCACCGCGCGGTAGGCGTCCGGCAGCTGGACGAGCTCCTCGGGGCCCCCCCACGGCAGGTCAAAGGCCACGCTCACCGGAGGCTTCCCTCGGCGTCCGACGTGCGCTCCCCCGCCCCGTGCGGCGCCCGGGCCGCCCGGCGGTCCTCCTTGCGGCGCGAGCGCTCCACGCGGTGCCTGTTGGTGGTGTCGAACTGGTCGTACGCGGCCACGATCTCGCCCACGAGCTCGTGGCGCACCACGTCCGCCGCGGTCAGTTCGCAGAAGGCGATGTCGTCGATCCCGCCCAGCACGTGCTGGACCTGGCGCAGCCCGGACTTCGTGGCCCCGGGCAGGTCCACCTGGGTGACGTCCCCGGTGACCACGATCCGGGAGCCGAAGCCCAGGCGCGTGAGGAACATCTTCATCTGCTCCGGGGTGGTGTTCTGGGCCTCGTCCAGGATCACGAAGGCGTCGTTGAGGGTGCGTCCGCGCATGTACGCCAGGGGCGCCACCTCGATGCTGCCCGCCTCCATGAGCCGCGGGATGGACTCGGGGTCCATCATGTCGTGCAGCGCGTCGTAGAGCGGGCGCAGGTACGGGTCGATCTTGTCGTTGAGGGACCCCGGCAGGAACCCGAGCCGCTCGCCGGCCTCCACCGCGGGACGGGTGAGGATGATCCGGTTGACCTCCTTGGCCTGCAGCGCGCGCACGGCCTTGGCCATGGCCAGGTAGGTCTTGCCGGTGCCCGCCGGGCCGATGCCGAAGACCACCGTGTGCTCGTCGATGGCGTCCACGTACGTCTTCTGGTTGACCGTCTTGGGGCGGATGGTCTTGCCCCGCGTGGAGAGGATGCTCGAGGACAGCGCGCCGGAGGGCCGCATGTCCTGGGCATCGCGCATCATGCGGGCCACGCGCAGCACGGTGCGCTCGGTGATCTCGGTGCCGCGCAGCGCCATGGCCAGCAGCTCCTCGAGCAGCGACGCCGCCAGACGGGTGTCCACGACCGGCCCCTCGAGCGCGACGTCGAGGTCCCGCACGGTCATGCGCACGGCCGGGAACTGCTGCTCGAGCAGCCGCAGGGTGGAGTCGGAGTGGCCCAGGGCGCGGACGGCGGTGTCCCGGTCCGGCAGGTGGACGCTCACGCGGGTGGTCTCACGGGGTGCAGTAGTCAGGGTGTCGGTCCCCTCGAGTCGTTCGGTCATCCCTCCCAGCCTATCCGTTCCGGGCCGGGCCGGGGTGTCGGGTTGCAATCAGGTAACGGTCGTCCCGCACGGGCCCCAGGGTTGGCGAGCACACGTTTCCACTGGGTAGGTTGTGGTGCCTGGCCTGTCCACCGCACGGTCGCGCACACCGCGTCCCACGGGACCGCATTGCTGCAAGTACTGCCCGCGCCGCTCCGGCTGCCCACCACTGGGCCCGCGTGTGCGAGGGCCGGGGCGCACGAGGGGCGCGCCAGGAACCACTGCACGAGACTCGAGCACGAGGGGGAAGGAGCACGCATGAGCACTGCCGACCGCGCACCGCGCCGCACGCTGCACCGTGCCCTCACGCGTGCCACCACCGTGGCGCTCGCGGGTTCGCTCGCCGTGGGGCTGTGCTCGTGCGGCAACGCCGCGGACCGCCCGGACAACAACTCTGCGGCCGCTCCTGGGATCGGCTCGGCCCCCCTGGCCACGGACAACTCCGTGGACGGTGTGGCCACCGAGCAGGCCCCCGTGTACTGGGTGGGCACCGGGGACCAGGCCGGCTACCTCTTCCGCGAGTTCCGCACTCCGGAGACCACGGACGTGGCGGATCCGGTGGCGCGCGCCGCCATCACGGTCACGGCCTCCTCCCCGTCCGATCCCGACTACCGCACCCTGTGGACCGCGGTGGACAGCGTGGGCACGTCCGTGTCCCCGAGCGGAACGGTCACCGTGGACCTTCCCGCCGCCGCGGTCGCCGCGCAGCTATCGGAAGAGGACGCGCGGATGGCGCTGCAGCAGATGGTGTACACCGTCTCGGCGGCGGCCGTGACCGCGGGTCTGCTGGACGCCTCGACGGCCAAGGAGGTCCGCATCCTGGTGGACGGGCGCACCGGCTACCGGGCGTTCGGCTCCGTAGACCTCAACGACCCCCTCACCCGCGATCCCGCGGTGGCCGCGCCCATCTGGCTCGTCGACCCGCAGACCGGCGCGGACCCGGGCAGCCCCGTCACGGTGTTCGCGCGCGTCCTGCCGTCGGTGCACAACGTGCGCTGGGAGATCGTCTCGGGCGAGCGCCGGGTCAAGGGGGACTCCGTCAAGGCGGCCAGCCCGGGCACGGATCCCACCGTGGGCACCGAGCTGCGCACCACCGTGGACCTCGCCCCCGGGAAGTACACGTTCCGGGTGGTCGGCACCGACGACCACGGGACCACCCTGACCGACGACCACGAGGTCACGGTCTCCTCGGGCCGCTGATCCCCGCGCCAGCGGGAACGAGGCCATCGAGGTGTCCTCGCCCAACGAGGTCACGCGTTGATCCCGGCGCCCGCGGGAACGAGGTGACCGGGCGGCGTCGTCAGCGCGCGGCACCGGGAGCGCGCCCGTTCGGCGCCGCGTCCCGTCGAGGATCACGAGGCCGCCCGCTCGCCGCGGTGCCCCGCGGCGGCTTCAGCTGCGGCCGCGCACCAGACCCCTCGATCCGAGAGACGGGCACAGTCAGGCGCGGCCCAGGAACCCGGGCCGGCCGGACCTGGCACGTTCGCCCGTGGTGAGGTCAGTCCCAGAAGCCGAGCACGGCGTTGAGCGCCGCGAGGGCCGCCGGTCCGGCGCTCGAAGAGCGCATCACCGTGGTGCCCAGCCGCACCGGCCGGGCACCGGCCCCCTGCAGCGCGGCCAGCTCACCGTCCGAGATGCCGCCCTCGGGTCCCACGACCACGGCGATCCGCTCGCGGTCCCGCCACGCGGCGGCGTGGGCGGTGGACCAGGGGGTCGCGACGCTCTCGTGCAGCACGAGCCACAGCGTCTCCGGCTCCGCCCGCACGAGCTCGGCGAGACCCGCGGTGTCCACCCACGGGGCCAGCTCGGGCCAGTGGGCGCGCCGGGACTGCTTGGCGGCTGACGCGAGGGTGGCCTCCCACTTGGCCATGGTCTTGGCAGCGCGCTCCGCGCGCAGCCGCACGATGCTGCGCTCGGCCTGCCACGCCACCACGCGGTCCACCCCGAGCTCGGTGGCGGACTCGACGGCCTGCAGGTCCCGGTCACCCTTGGCGAGGGCCTGCACGAGGGTGAGGGAGGGCGCGGTGACCGGCTCCCGGGTGACGGAGTCCACGGCCACCGTCATCCGGTCCCGCTCCCCCGCCGTGAACATGCAGCCCGCGCGGGTGCCCCTGCCGTCGACGAGGTCGAGGGGCTCACCGGCCCGCAGCCGGCGCACGGTCACCGCGTGCCGGGCCTCCGGGCCCGTGACCTCCAGGGTCCCGCCCGGGGCCGCCGCAGCGAGCTCCGGGGCGGGGACGTGGAAGACCGGGTTCGTCACTGCTCGTTGAACCGGCCGCGCAGCCGGGAGAAGAACCCGCCGGAGTGGGAGGTGCTCACCGTGGTGCCGTCCGCGGAGTCCTCGTCGCGCAGCTCGGCGAGACGCTGCATCAGCTCACGCTGCTCACCGGTGAGGTTGCGGGGCGTCTCCACCTCGAAGTGCACCTGCAGGTCCCCGCGGCCCTTGCCGCGCAGGTGGGTCACGCCGAGGTGGTCCAGGGTGACCGTGGCCCCGGACTGGGTCCCGGGCTCGACCGAGACGGTGCGCGTGCCGTCGAAGGTCTCCAGGGTCACCGTGGTGCCCAGGGCCGCGGCGGTCATGGGGATGCGCAGCCGCGCGTGGAGGTCGTCCCCCTCGCGGTGGAACGTGGGGTCCGGGTCCACCTTCAGCTCCACGAAGAGGTCCCCGTTGGGGCCACCGGCGGTGCCTGCCTCGCCCTGCCCGCCCAGCCGGATCCGGTTGCCGGACTGGATGCCGGCCGGGATCTTCACGCTCAGCGGCCGGCGGTCCCGCACTCGGCCCTCGCCGTAGCACTCGTGGCACGGGTGCTCCACCACGGTGCCGAAGCCGTTGCACTGCGAGCACGGGGCCTGCGTGGTCACCATGCCCAGGATGGACTGGCGCTGGTACTGCATGTGGCCGGAGCCGTGGCACATGCTGCACGTGGTGGGGCTGGTGCCGGGCTGGCAGCAGGAGCCGTTGCACGTGGGGCACACCACGGCGGTGTCCACCGTGATGTCCTTCTCCACACCGAACACGGCGTCCTTGAGCGAGACCCGCACGTTGATCAGTGCGTCCTGGCCCTGCTGGGTGCGGGAGCGGGGGCCGCGCTGGCCACCGGCGCCGGCGCCCTGGAAGAAGGTCTCGAAGATGTCCGAGAAGCCGAAGCCGGTACCGGGGAAGCCCCCGCCGAATCCGGTGTCCGTGCCGTTCTCGTTGCCCGTGGCGTCGTACACACGGCGCTTCTCGGGATCCGAGAGGACGTCGTTGGCGTGAGAGACGCGCTTGAACTCCTCCGCGGCCTCCGGGGAGGGGTTCACGTCCGGGTGGAGCGAGCGGGCCTTCTTGCGGTAGGCGCGCTTGATCTCTTCGGCGCTGGCGTCACGGCTCACGCCGAGGGTTTCGTAGTGGTCGCTCACGATGTCGTCGCTTCTGCTTTCGTCGGGTCTGTGGTCTGTGGTTCGTACGGTCTGCGCGCGGGCGCGTCAGTCCCCGAGGTTCCGGGACAGGTAGCGGGCCACCGCGCGCACGGCGGCCATGGTGGTGGGGTAGTCCATGCGGGTGGGCCCCACCACGCCCACCTTGGAGGCGGCGTGCGGACCGTAGCCGGTGGCCACCACGGAGGCTTCTGCCAGCGGGTCGTCGCACTCCTCGGAGCCGATGCGCACCGCCACCCCGCGCTCGTCCTGCTGCATCGCGGACAACAACCGCAGCATGGTGACTTGTTCCTCCAGCGCCTCCAGCACCGGGGAGATGCTCTGGGGGAAGTCCCCGCTGAAGCGGGCCAGGTTGGCGGTGCCGGCCATCACCAGCCGGTGCTCGTCCGACGCCGCCGCGAGCACCGCCAGTGCCTCGCTCACCCGGTCCCCGGCGTGCCGCAACGCCTCGGGCAGCTCCTCGGCCAGTCCGGCCACACGGCCGGGCACGGTCTCCAGGGTGCTGCCGAGAACGCGCGCGAGCACGCGGGCCCGCAGCTCGAGCAGCTGCACCTCGTCCAGGGGCTCGGCGAGCTCCACCGCACGCTGGGCCACCCGCCCGGACGTGGGGATGAGGATGACCAGCACGGTGCCGGCACCCACGTCCACGAGCTCCACGTGGCGCACGGTGATCCCGGCGCGCACGGGGTACTGGATCACGGCCGCCTGGTGCGTGAGCTGGGCGAGCAGCCGCACGGTGCGCTCCATGACGTCGTCGAGGTCGTGGGCGCCCTCTAGGAACACCTGGATGGCCCGGCGCTGGGCACCCGTGAGGGGCTGCAGCGCGGCGATCTGGTCCACGAACACGCGGTACCCCCGGTCCGTGGGGATCCGCCCGGAGCTCGTGTGCGGAGCCACGATCAGCCCGGCCTCCTCGAGGGCAGCCATGTCGTTGCGCACGGTGGCGGAGGACACCGGAAGCCGGTGGCGCTCCACGAGGGCCTTGGAGCCCACCGGTTCCCGCGAGTGGACGTAGTCCTCCACGATCGCCCGCAGGATCTGCACCCGGCGCGGGTTCTCCATGCTCCTCACCTCCCGTGGCTCGTGGGTCGGCGGGTCCGTGCCCGCCGTGGCCGACCACTAATTTTGGCACTCATCCGCGCACAGTGCTAATCCCGGTGCCCGCCACGGGCCGGGCAGGGCCCCGGGTTTTGGTACGCTCGCCGCTGATCCAGCCACCGGCACGAGGAGCAGACCGTGAACGCACCCGGGTGGGGCTGGGGCCCCCAGGACCTCAGCAGCCCCGAGGTCTCCCGCACCGGCCCGTCGTCCCGGGAGCTGCCGGTGGAGCGGGACATGGTGCTCGAGGACGTCGAGACCGGGTGGGTGGGCGCCGTCGTGAGCGTGGAGACCATCGGCGGGATGCGCGTGGTGGGCCTTGAGGACCGCCACGGGCGCGTCAAGACCTTCCCCCTGGGCCCGGGCTTCCTGCTCGACGGCGAACCGGTTCGCCTCACTCCCCCGGCCACGACGCCCGCCCCCGCCGCCAGGCGCATCACCCGCTCCGGGTCCGTGGCCGTGGAGAACCTGCGCGCCTCGGTCGCCAAGGAGTCCCGCGTGTGGGTCGAGGGGTACCACGACGCCGAGCTGGTCGCCAAGGTGTGGGGCCACGACCTCGCCGTGGAGGGGATCGTGGTGGAACCGCTGCACGGCATCGACGACCTCCCCGGGGCCATCCGGGACTTCGCCCCGGGCCCGCAGCGGCGCCTCGGGATCCTCGTGGACCACCTGGTGCCCGGGTCCAAGGAGTCCCGCATCGCGCAGCAGGCCATGCGCGTGCCCGGAGCGGTGGACAACGTGCTGATCCTCGGGCACCCCTACGTGGACATCTGGCAGGCCGTGAAGCCCTCCGCCCTCGGGATCCCCGCGTGGCCTGTGATCCCGCGCGGCGTGGACTGGAAGACCGGCATGGCCAAGGCGCTCGGACTGCCCCACCGCACGCCGCAGGACGTGGGACGGGCCTGGCAGCAGATCCTCACGCGCGTGGACAGCTACGCGGACCTGGAGCCCGCCCTGCTGGGGCGCGTGGAGGAGCTCATCGACTTCCTCACGGCGCAGGCCGGTCCCGCCATGTGATGTGCGCCGTGGCACGGGGCGGGGCCGCGCCGGTAGGATGGCCGGACCAGACCCCCGCATCCACGTCTGGACCGGCCACCGCCCCTGAAAGGGACACCCACTCGTGACTGACGTTGCCCCCGCGCGCCCCGCATCCTCCGGCTCCACCGCTCCCGCCCCGTTCGACTCCGTGGCCGCCGTCGCGCAGCCCCTGGACGTGGACCAGGACCGGCAGTGGGCCACGCTCGCGCACCTGGGCGGCGTGGTGGGCGTACTCCCCAGCTACGTGATCCACCGCGTGTTCAAGGACCGCGGCCCGTTCACCGCCCAGGAGTCCCGGGAGGCCGCGAACTACACGCTGCTGCCCAGCATCATCGTCCTGGCCGGGATCGTGCTGTCCCTGGTTCCCGTGGTCGGGGGCGTCTTCTCCGTCATCGCGGCCCTCACGTGGCTCGCACTGGCCGTCACCTCGGTGCGCGCCGGGATCAAGGTCAACCGCGGTGAGCCGCACCAGTACCGGTACAACACCCACCTCTACGACACGCTCTCCGCCCGACGCGGCTGAGGCGCCCGCGGAGGCGCACCCGACGGCCCGCACTCGGCGACGACGCCCCGGGTCAGTGCCTCCGCACTGCCCGCCGCCCCGCGGCGCTCACCAGTCCAGCAGCCGCCGCGTCACGGCGTCGGCCATGAGGCGCCCGGCGTCCGTGAGCACGGCGGTGCCCGCCAGCGCGGCGGGGCCGTCCAGCCAGCCGTCCGCGATCAGTCCGGCCACGGCGCGGCGACCTTCCGGGCGTAGGGAGGCCACCGGGAGGCCCTCGCTGATCCGGATGCCGAGCATCACGTGCTCCACGTACTGGGTGTCCGCGTCCAGCGTCTCGCGCCCCACCGCGGGTGAGACCCCCGCGCGGACCCTGTTCGTGTAGGGCAGAGGGTGCTTGAGGTTCCACCAGCGCACCCCGTCCACGTGGGAGTGGGCCCCGGGCCCGATGCCCCACCAGTCCTGGTTGCGCCAGTAGGCGATGTTGTGCGCGCTGCGGTTCTGCTGCGCGGTGCGACCGTGCGCGTCCCGCGACCAGTTGGACACCTCGTACCAGGCGAACCCGGCATCGCGCAGCATCCGGTCCGCCAGGGTGTACTTGTCCGCCTGGTCGTCCGGATCCACCTCGGGCACCTCGCCGCGGCGGATCTGGGCGGCCAGCTTGGTGCCGTCCTCGATGATCAGCGAGTACGCGGAGACGTGGTCCGGCTCCATGGCCAGGACCGCTTCCACGGAGGTCTCCCAGTCCCGCAGGCTCTCCCCCGGCGTGCCGTGGATCAGGTCCACGCTCGTGCCCAGCCCGCGCTCCTTGGCCCAGCCGACGGCGCGCGGCACGTTCGCGGGGGTGTGCGTGCGTTCCAGCACCGCCAGCACGTGCGGCACCGCGGACTGCATCCCGAAGGACACGCGGGTCACCCCGGCCGCGGCGAGGACGTCGAAGGTCTCCTGCGTGACGGAGTCCGGGTTCGCCTCGACCGTGACCTCCGCGCCCGGTGCCAGCCCGAAGCTCTCCCTGGCCTGGTGCAGCATGGCGGCGAGTTCCCGCGCCGGCAGCAGCGTGGGGGTGCCGCCGCCGAAGAACACGCTGTGCAGCGGCCGCGGCGGTGACCCGGCGGCGTCGAGCACCGAGCGGGCGAAGCGGACCTCCGCGGCGGCGTCGGCGTGGTAGTCCGCACGGGAGACGCCGTCACCGAGCTGCTCCATGGTGTACGTGTTGAAGTCGCAGTACCCGCAGCGCACGGCGCAGAACGGGACGTGGACGTACAGGCTCAGGGTGCGCTCCGAGGCGCGGGCCACCGCACCGGCGGGCAGCGCACCGTCCTCCGGAGCCGGATCACCTTCCGGTTGCGCGGGCACTACTTCTTCTTGTCCTTGCCGTTGTCCTCGTCCGAGGACAGCGCGGCCACGAAGGCCTCCTGGGGGACCTCCACGCGGCCCACCATCTTCATGCGCTTCTTGCCCTCCTTCTGCTTCTCGAGCAGCTTGCGCTTGCGGGAGATGTCGCCGCCGTAGCACTTGGAGAGCACGTCCTTGCGGATCGCGCGGATGTTCTCCCGCGCGATGATCCGGGAACCGATCGCGGCCTGGATGGGCACCTCGTACTGCTGGCGCGGGATGAGCTTCTGCAGCTTGCCCGTCATCAGCACGCCGTACGAGTACGCCTTGTCCTTGTGGGTGATCGCGCTGAACGCGTCCACCTGCTCGCCCTGCAGCAGGATGTCCACCTTCACGAGGTCCGCGGCCTGCTCGCCGTCCGCCTTCCAGTCCAGGGACGCGTACCCCCGGGTCTTGGACTTGAGCTGGTCGAAGAAGTCGAACACGATCTCCGCGAGCGGCAGTCGGTAGCGCAGCTCCACGCGGTCCTCCGAGAGGTAGTCCATGCCCTTCATCTCGCCGCGCTTGGACTGGGAGAGCTCCATGACGGCGCCGATGAACTCGGAGGGCACGAGGATGGTGGCCGAGACCATGGGCTCGCGGATCTCCAGGATCCGGCCCTCGGGGAACTCGGAGGGGTTGGTGACCTCCACCTCGGAGTGGTCCTCGAGCGTCACGTTGTAGGACACCGAGGGCGCGGTGGAGATCAGGTCCAGGTTGAACTCGCGCTCCAGGCGGTCCCGGGTGATCTCCAGGTGCAGCAGACCCAGGAAGCCGCAGCGGAAGCCGAAGCCCAGCGCGGCGGAGGTCTCGGGCTCGTAGACCAGGGCGGCGTCGTTGAGCTGCAGCTTCTCCAGGGCGTCGCGCAGCACCGGGTAGTCGGAGCCCTCCACGGGGAACAAGCCCGAGAACACCATGGGCTTGGGGTCCTCGTACCCGCCGAGGGACTCCTGCGCGGGCTTCTGCTGGTTGGTCACGGTGTCGCCCACGCGGGACTGGCGGACGTCCTTCACACCCGTGATCAGGTAGCCCACCTCCCCCACGCTCAGTCCCTTGGACGGGATGGGCTCCGGCGAGATCACGCCGATCTCCAGCAGCTCGTGGGTCGCACCCGTGGACATCATCTGGATCCGCTCGCGCGGCACCAGCGTGCCGTCCACCACGCGCACGTAAGTGACCACGCCGCGGTAGGTGTCGTAGACGGAGTCGAAGATCATGGCGCGCGACGGCGCGTCCTTCACACCCTGGGGCGGGGGCACGTCCCGCACGATGCGCTCCAGCAGCTCCTCCACGCCCTCGCCGGTCTTGCCGGAGACCTTCAGGACCTCCTCCGGCTCCACACCGATGAGGTTGGCGAGCTCCGCGGCGTACTTCTCCGGCTGGGCGGCCGGCAGGTCGATCTTGTTGAGCACCGGGATGATCGTGAGGTCGTTCTCGATGGCCAGGTACAGGTTGGCGAGCGTCTGCGCCTCGATGCCCTGGGCGGCGTCCACCAGCAGGATCGTGGCCTCGCACGCCGCCAGGGAGCGGGAGACCTCGTACGTGAAGTCCACGTGCCCGGGCGTGTCGATCATGTTCAGCGCGTAGTCCGTGCCGTCCACGTTCCACGGCATGCGCACTGCCTGGGACTTGATGGTGATCCCGCGCTCGCGCTCGATGTCCATGCGGTCCAGGTACTGGGCCTTCATCTGCCGCGGCGTCACCACCCCCGTGGCCTGCAGCATCCGGTCCGCCAGCGTGGACTTGCCGTGGTCGATGTGGGCGATGATGCAGAAGTTCCTGATCACCGAGGGGTCGGTCGAGGCAGGTGCCGGTGGATTGACGGCCAACGGTGACACGGGCGGTCCTTTCGTTCTCAGGATGACTCCCCAGTTTCCCATGATCCCGGGCCGGGGGCGAACCGGTCCCCCTACGATGTCCCCATGGCCGACATCACTCGACTGCTGAACCAGGGGCTGCGCCTCCTCCGCATGTACCAGCGCTACGCGGGCTCCCGCGGTCCAGCCTCTCGCTCGTCTCGCTCCCGGGGCACGACGCCGCCCACCGTGGCCCACGAGAACGGCACCTCGCGCGCCCGGCCGGGCACGCCGACGTCGTCCCCGGGCACCCGCGCACCCGGCACCTCCGCGCCGTACCCCGGTGACTGGACGGGGCCCGTGAACCCGCGGTGGGCCGCGAAACCGGACGGTCGGCCCGATCCCGGGGAGGTCGTGTGGACCTGGGTGCCCTACCAGGAGGACCACTCGCACGGGAAGGACCGGCCCGTGCTGATCGTGGACCGGGCCGGCGAGCACCTGCTGTGCGTGATGCTGACCTCCAAGGACCACGACACCGCCCGTCACGACGACCCCTCCTACGTGGAGGTGGGCGTGGGCGGCTGGGACCGCTCCGGGCGGCCCTCGGAGGCGCGGATCGACCGGATCATCCCGGTGCGGCCGGAGGACGTGCGGCGCGAGGGGGCGGTGCTGGACCGCGCTCGGTTCGAGGCCGTGGCCGCGGAGCTGACGCGGCGGCGCTGAGCCGGGTGGAGTCCTGGTGGCACCGGGGCGGCGCCGGACGCCCGCTCTCGACTCGGTCCGTACCCGCCCGTGCCGCGGAGCGTCACCCCAGCACGGACCGGGCGGCACACCCCGACGCCGACGCGCCGCAGCGGGCATCCGGGGCTCCGGTCTGCTAAAGTGGTCCGCTGTGTGTCCGCGCTGGTCGTCGGGCACAGCGGATGGTTGCCACCGAGCATCCCCACTCTCACAACTCAGTCGATGACCATCCGTGAGCCCTCACTGACCTACTTCCGCAATCGTTCTAGGAGTTACACGTGGCCAACATCAAGTCGCAGAAGAAGCGCATCCTCACCAACGAGAAGGCTCGCCTGCGCAACAACTCGTACAAGTCCGAGCTCAAGACGCTCATCCGCAAGGTGGATGCCGCTGTCGAGTCCGGCAACAAGGACGCCGCCGCCGAGACCCTGCGCACCGCGTCCCGCAAGCTCGACAAGGCCGTGTCCAAGGGTGTTCTGCACAAGAACACCGCGGCCAACAAGAAGTCCGGTCTGGCCAAGAAGGTCGCCAAGATCTGAGTCGGCTGACACCGTCTCACTGACGGAGCACACGGGCCCGGCACTCCTCGCGAGTGCCGGGCCCGTTCTCGTGTGAGGACAGTGTCGTGTCCCGCCAGCGGTCCGTCGGTGCAGAGTCGCTACTCAGCGCCACCCAGGACTGACCGTTCAGGTCACGGTGGCCCCGTACCCTTGCGCGCGGTGCCGCGGCGTGCGGTTTCACGGTGCCCGGGTTCGCGATCCTCGGTGACCCCGCCGTTGTCGGTGTTGTGGTGCCCGCTCAGCGGTGCCCGGAGGTGGCGATCACCGTGATGGCCCGCTCCACCGCGAAGTACGGGGACCGGGAGGCCCCCTTGACCTGGGCGTCGGCCTCGGCGATGGCCTGCAGCGCCCGGGTGACGTCCTGGGCCGTGAACCGGCGCGCCTCGTTCTGGGCGCGCTCCACCTGCCACGGCGCGGCCCCGACGTCACGGGCGATCTGCCCCGCTCCCCCGCGGGAACCGGCCGTGAGGGCGATCAGGCGCATCTTCGAGCCCAGTGTGGCCACCATGGGCACCGGGTCCACCCCGACGTCCACGGCCTGACGCCACAGTTTCAGGGCCTGCTCCGCGTTGCCGGCCACCGCGGCGTCCGCCACCCGGAACGCGGTGACTTCCACGCGGCCGCCGTAGTACTTCTCCACGAGCTCGAGGTCCACGGTCACGGGGCCGTCCGCGATCAGCTGGGCGCACGCGGCAGCCAGTTCGGCGGTGGAGGTGCCGACCGCCGCGGCCAGGGCGCGGGCAGCGTCGGGCTCGATGCGCTTGTTCTGCGCACGGAACTCCCCGAGGACGAACGAGGACTTGTCCCGGTCCGACTTGGGCGGGGCGCAGTCCAGGACGAGAGCCTTCTCCTTGAGGGCGTCCAGCAGCTTCTTGCCGCGGTTCCCGCCGGAGTGCTGCCACAGCACGGTGACGTCCGGATCCGGGTTGGCCACGTAGGCCAGGGCGTCCGCCAGCAGGTGCTCGTTCATGCCCGCGAGCTCCTGGACGCACACGAGCTTGGGGTCGTCGAAGAGGGACGGGCTGGTGACCACGGCGAGCTGGCCCGGCTCGTAGTCCCCGGCCGCGATGTCCGTGACCTCGCAGGAACCCCGTTCCGCACGGATGGTGTCCCGGAGGGTCTCCCTGATGCGCTGCAGGATGTACTCGTCCGAGCCGGAGGCCAGCACGAGCGGCTGAGGAACGGCCTCACGCCAGGAGGTCTGCGGGGCCGTGGGCGCCTGTCGGCGGGAAGACGTGCGTGCCGGGGTCATGGTGCTCCTCGATCGTGGCCGACTGCTCGGGCGACGCCGCCGCCCGGGACCGGGTGCGAGCGAGCCCCCTCACCGGAAGGTGCGGGGTCGGGACGCCGACGCTGCGTCCCCATGCTAGCCGTGGGTGCAGACACCCCCGGAGGGTCTGTGCAGGGCGGGAGCCGGCGCAGCCGCGTGCGGCACCGCGGACGCGTGCCGGGGCCGCGTCGTCGTCCCGGGTCCACCCCGACCCTTGCTCGTCGTTCCACTCCGCATCGCAGATCAAGCGGTGTCCCGCGAGCGCCCGGGCTCACGTGCTCGGTGTTCACCGCCGGATCACGCTCGCCTCGTCGTCCGGCGAGCGCCGGGGCTCACCGGGTGCGGGGTGGGCGGCGGTAGGCGCGTTCGTACTGGCCGGGGACGGGGGCGTCGGGGACGCCGAGGGTGTGGGCGGCGGTGAGGGCCGCATGAGGGTCGCGGAGGGCTTCGCGGCCCATGAGCACCACGTCGGCGAGGCCGGTGGCGATGATCTGCTCGGCCTGCCAGGCGGTGTCGATCATGCCGACGGCGGCCACGGGGACTCCGGCGGTGGTCTTGATCTCGGTGGCGAGGGGCACCTGGTAGCCGGGGCCCACGGGAATCTCGGCGGGCACGTTGGCGGCGGAGGAGACGTCGATGAGGTCCGCGCCGTGCTCGGCGAGCCACCCGGAGACGCGGGAGGTGTCGGCGACCGTGAGTCCGCCCTCGGTCCAGTCGGTGGCGGAGAGGCGCACGAGCAGGGGCATGTCCTCGGGGATCACGTCGCGGACGGCGTCGGTGACGCGCAGCAGCAGCCGGGCGCGGTTCTCCAGGGTGCCGCCGTACTCGTCCGTGCGCTCGTTGCTCAGCGGGGAGAGGAACTCATGGAGGAGGTACCCGTGGGCGCCGTGGAGCTCCACGAAGTCCATGCCGGCCTCCACGGCACGGCGGGCCGAGGCGGCGAACGCGGCCACGACGTCATCGATGCCCTGCCCGTCCAGCGCGACGGGCTCGGCGAGCCCCGGGAAGGCGACGGCGGAGGGGCCCACGGTCTGCCAGCCCCCGTTCTGCGGCGCGATGGACCGGCCGGGGTTCTCGGAGCCCCAGGCGGCCTCCGTGCTGGCCTTGCGCCCCGCGTGGGCCAGCTGCACGCCAATGGCCGCGCCCTGCTGGTGGGCGAAGTCCACGATCCGCACGAGGGCGTCCCGCTGCTCGTCGTTCCACAGTCCCAGGTCCCGGGGACTGATCCGGCCCTCGGGCACGACGGCGCTCGCCTCCACGATCACGGCCCCCGCCCCACCGGCGGCGAGCGATCCGTAGTGCACGAGGTGCCAGTCCGTGGGCACGCCGTCCTCCTCGAACGCGGAGTACTGGCACATGGGCGGGATCCACAGCCGGTTGCGGACCGTGAGGCCGCGGAGGGTGAGTGGTTCGAACAGGGTGGAGCGCATGGGAGTCCTTCCATTGAGTGGCACGAGCACGGGGCGCCGGGGGGCGGGCTCCTGACGACGCACGACCCCGGGGTGACCGGCGCGGATGCCCGGTGTTTCGTGGTGCACAACGGATCTTTCCCTCGCGATATTTCTGCTGGTGCTCCCCGGCTCAGCGCCGTGACACGACCACGCGATCTCCTTCGCGGTGCACCCACAGCGCGCCGTTCTGGTCGGTGCGGGCCATTGCAGCGCCCACCTCCTGCAACCCGGCGACCGTCTCGGGGTGCGGGTGGCCGTAGCTGTTGTCCTCCCCCACGGAGATCACGGCGAGCGCCGGGTGGGTGTCACGAATGATGTCGGTGCCGCCGTTGCGGGCGCCGTGGTGGGAGACCTTGAGGACGTCGACCGGGGGTGGGTGTCCGCCGGGGAGGGTGTGCAGCGTACGGCGGTAGCCGTCCGCTTCGAGGTCGCCTGCACTGAGCCAGGTGGTGGTGCCGTCGGGGCCGTCGAGGGTCAGCAGCAGGACGAGGGAGGCGTTGTTCTCGTCCTCGGAGGTGACCTTCCGGTGCGGGGGGCGTGGTGTCGTGCTGCCGCCGGAGCCGCCTGCCCCGGTGCCCGGCGGCGCCGTGCCTGCCGTCGGGGAGCCATCAGGGACAGTGGGCGGAGGTGCGGGGGCGAGAACCTCCACGGTGAGCGGCCCCAGGCGCAGCTGCTCGCCGGGAGCGGGGCGCGTGGCGATGTCCGCCCACTGGCTGAGCTCGTCCGGTGGGGTGTCCCCGGCGGCGGAGTACCAGACGCGGTCCACGTCCACGGTCTCGGCGAGCCCCTCGAGCCCGGCGACGTGGTCGGCGTGGTCGTGGGTGGCGATCACCGCGTCCAGGTGGGTGACGTCAGCGTCCCGGAGGCACTGGGTCAGTGCCCGGGGGTCGGGGCCGCCGTCCACGAGCACGGCGCTGTGCTCCCCCGTACGGTGCAGGACGGCGTCGCCCTGCCCCACGTCGCACACCACGGATTCCCACGGCGGTGCAGGCCGGAACCACCACAGGACGGCGGTGACCAGGAGCATGCCCAGGGCGAGGGACGCGGTGACGGCGAGCAGGCGGCGTCGTGCCCGGGTGCAGTGCGCGCGGGCGCGCCACACGGCGTCGGGCACCGGGCGTTCGGCGGGTGTGGGGTCCACGGTGCCAGCGGTTGGCCGCGGCCGGCGCATGTGCGCGTCCACCGTGTGCAGCGCGGCGAGCGCGAGGACGGTCACGAGGGTGAGGAGGAGGAATCCCGGCACCCCGGGTGGCCAGGGGACGTGCGCGCCGGGCAGGGCGGCGAAGGTGTCGGCGAGCCAGCCGAGGCCACGTGCCGGGTAGGACGCGACTCCCACGGGCAGGCTCGCGGCCCGGTCCCAGCCCGCGAACGAGGCGGGATCAGCAGCATCCGGCCACGCCCAGGACAGCACGGGGTTCAGCAGGTGTCCGGCCAGCAGGACGCACACCGCGAGCAGTCCGGCCACGGTGACCACCGGCACCAGGGGTGCGGCGGCCATGTTGGCGGGCAGGGAGTACAGCGGCAGGTCGGGGTTGAGCAGCAGCAGTGCGGGCCCGCACCACAGCTGGGCCACGAGCGGCACCGCGATGCACACGGCGAGAACGGTGGGCAGGCGGGCGCTGAGCACCCGGGTGACGGGACGGGCACTGACCACGATGCCCGCCGTGGCCAGGACGGAGAGCACGAATCCCATGTCCGTGGCCAGGTCCGGGCGAACCAGTACCAGCGCGGTCACCGCCGCGCACAGCGCGTTGAGGCTCACCCCGGCGCGTCCGCTGAGCATGGCAAGCCCGCCCAGGGCCCCCATGACCCCGGCGCGCAGCACGGAGGGGTCCGGGCCCACGAGCACCACGAAGCCCGCGAGCGCCACGAGCCCCACCCCCACGCACGTGCGCCGGCCCGCGCCGAGGGACAGTACGGTGAACCCGGTCAGGGTCATCACCAGCGCGCAGTTTGACCCGGACACCGCGGTGAGGTGGGTGAGCCCGGTGTCCTTCATGCTCTGGGCGAGCGCGTCCGGCAGCTGGGAGGTGTCTCCCACGGTCATCCCGGGGACGAGTCCCGCACTCACGGCGCCGAAGCCGCCGGCCACGCGGGTGAGGTCGGCACGCACGGCCTCCAGCGGCCCCGGGTCCTGCCCGCCGTGTCCTGAGGAGACGGGTGGCGACGTCGCACGGGCGAGCAGCCGTCCGGGTGCTGCGGTGTCCGCCACCGTCACGACGGCGTTCACGGGCTCCCCGTCCCGCATACCCTCCCAGCCGGGATGGGTGGCAAACACCGTGAGTTCCGTGGCGGTGGGGGTCCCGTCAGCGCGTTGCACGTCCAGGGTCACGGCCACCCCGTGCCCGGCCTCCTGCTCCCCCGCGCCCGCGTGGGAGGTGTAGGGGGACGGCGTCCCGGCCACGGTGGCCGCCACACGGACCACCGATCCCTGCGGGTGCTGCACCAGGAACGCCCGGGCCGGTGCCGTGGCCGCGAGGGCGCTCACGAGCGCGGCGGACCCCGCCAGCAGGACCACCAGGGTCAGCACCGCGGTTCCGCGGCGCCCGGTGGCCACGGCGTTCTGCGCGTGGGGGCGGGGCGCGGTGTCCGGGCCGCGGCGGCGAGCCGCCCAGGTGCTCCGCGGGGAGGGCCGCACGCGAGACCGCCACTGTAGCGCGGGTGTTTCCCTGGCGGAGGTGAGCGTGTGGGACGGTCGACGGCCCCGCAGCCACCGCCGCCCGTGCGGGGCCAGGCACACCAGCAGGTGTCCGGCCGCGCACAGCAGCACAGACACGACACCGGCCTGCCACTGCCCCGCGAGCGTCGCCGCCGCCGTGACCCACACCGCGAGCGCCACGGGCAGCAACCGCAGGTCCCACGTGACGGTCATACCGTGACCAGGGGCAGCAGCGCCTCCAGCACCGCCGGCCCCACACCGGTGACGTCGTCCAGCTGCTCGGGTGAAGCGAACGGCCCGTGCTGGGTGCGGAACTCCACGATCCGCTGCGCGAGCACCGGGCCCACCCTGGGCAGTTCCTCCAGCTCGGCCTCGGTGGCCGTGTTGAGGTTCACGAGGGAACCTGTGGCCGCAGTGCCTCCGCCCCGGGCATCCGGCTCGGGGGCACCGTTGGGCGCTCCCGCGGGTGTGCTCACGGCGTTCGGGGCGGTGGCACCGGCTGCCCCGGCCCCGCCACCGGGAGCTGCACGCCCGGCCAGCACCTCGTCCACGTTCCCCTTGTTGGGGATCACGATCTGCGCGCCGTCCGCGACGTTCTCCGCCAAGTTGATGCGGTCCTTCACTGCGGCGGGAGTGAATCCCCCGGCGGCCTCCACCGCGTCCATGACCCGCGCCCCGGGCGAGAGGGTGACCACGGAAGGAACTTTGACCTCCCCCACCACGTGCACGGTCAGAACACCGCCCGTGGACACGGGAGAGGGCGGGCCCGCAGATCCCGAGGCGCCGGGTGACCCGTCCGCGGAGGCGGTCCTGTCCGCTGCCGTGCCTCCGGCGGGGCGACCCTCGGGTGCGCCAGAGGACTCCCGTGGGTCCCCACCTGGCGAGCTCTCCTCAGCGGACGTGGTGGCGGACACCATCACGGCGTCCTGGTCCTCGCCGCCACGCAGCAGGGCGGCGCATCCTGCGCCCAGTGCCACGAGCAGCATGACGTACAGCAGCACCAGGGCCGGGCGGCTCAGGCTCCTGCGCACCGTCACGTCCTCACGGTGCCGGGAGTGCATGTGGGGAGCGGAGAGCGCCTCCGGATCGAAGTGCGCCGCGGGGGGCGGCTCCGGGCCGTCGGAGCGCTCCCCGGACGGTGGCAGGGGTTCCGCCTCGGCACCCGCGACAGCGGCCTTGTGGATCGCGGCACCCGTGGCCCCGGCATGCCCTGCCGACGAGCCCGGCACGAACGCCTCGCCTGGCGGCCATGCCTCTGGCGACTCGTCCGGTGGGGCCGAACCCGGTCCGGCGGCCTCCTGCGCGGGTGTGCCCGAAGCCCACACCTCCCGTCCGCGCGCGGCGGGCGACCCACCGGCCGCACGGTTCTCCCCCAGCAGCGCGCTTAGCCGCTCGGTGGCGTCACTGTCCCGGAACCTGTGCCGTCCCCTGAAATCAATACCCGTCATAGGCAACACTCCACCGGCCGGTCCTTGTCCAGCGGGGTACGACCCCGGCGGCTGGGGACACGGTCGCCGTCACGGGTTTCAGGCCGGTAGCTATGGAGCCCTCGCACCGTGCGTCACCGGCTGCGAAGTGGGTCCCTCCACGACCACCGCCTTTGCCCCCAGCCACTCGTGGGCACTGAGCACCAGCTCTGGGTCCGCGCAGTACCGGGCCGCAGGCATCTCCCGATTGCCTTTCCTTTCCCGACAGGGCGTCCAATCGAACGATTACCGCAATTACTCTTCGCACCTTACTGCGCCAACCGAGAACTAGGTCATTTCAAAAGGATCGCTCTGCTTACCCGCCGCCCTTTACACGCCCGATTTCGCACCGTCAGGTCAAGCCACGTATAAGCCCTGCTGAAGACCAACTCGCCGAAAAACCTCACTGCGAGGATCTTCACCACGCTCACTGAACAACTCGGCCAACTCGGCGCGCAACACGTGGAGATTGAGACCGAGATCCTCAACCAGGTCAATCGTTATGCTCTCACCGACGTCCCGTCACCTATACCCGGGGTAGGTGTCAGAACAGCATCACGAATCTTCACCGATGTCGTGGGCAAGGACTTCAAACGCGCTACGCACCTGGCTTCCTAATCCGGTATCGTCCCCCACATAGAGGTCAGGTTCGTCCACCCGGGATAATTCACCGGCATGGCAGGCAATAAACCCCTAAAACGTTACCGTACCCCTCTCTTCTTTGCGTTGGTCTTGATCGACGCCCCCCTCCCGTACCTACCATGACCGCAACAAAGACCACGGCCAACATCACAACCACTCCAGCGCTGTTGCGGTTCGATGCCACTCCGACGTGTTCTAATCCAGGATCCAAACACATCTTTGTTACACCGAACCAACCTCACCGGCGGTGGCCCTTACCGCTTCACAAAAACCCAAGAACCACCGCCGCAGCTTCTACTTCAAACGTGTCGGATGGGATTGCGGCAATTTTAAGAAATAAAATTGATTAGCGCCTTGATTCAGCCATATGCTCATTCGACCAAATCAGCTATTTTTGACACCCTTTTGGGGGACTGTATATTTTTCCAGATCCGAGGCCTGTAATCCATGTCCATGCAGAAGTCGATTCACTTCCTCCAAGTCCTCCCAATTAGCTTGGCTAAGGGCGCGTCCAAATTCACGAAACGCTTTTACTAGTTCACTAAGCTTCCGTTTGTTGATAATTCTCATTTCAGGAACGGCTGTGGCATCGGAATATATCATATTAGCGGGATGAACCATGACGGGCGTCGCAATGGCTTGGGGATCATAGCGGGCTTGGAACCACATCATCGATTCTGCGAGCTGACCCATGTCGCGCTTCCCAATGGCCACGCTCTTTGCCCCAGATTTGGCCTCTATTACCCAGTATTTTTGATCGCCCAGAGCCCACAGGTTGTCGGGGCCCGAACCAATATCGAACTCAGGGCGTTGCGAGCCAAGTCCTATTACACTCCCAAGCCGATACAACGCTTCCTCGAACTGTTGCACTCTATCCTCGTCGAACACTAAGTCATCAGATATATTTTCAACTTCGAGCAAAAATGAATTTTTGTTGTTGAACCTTCTTAAGAGTCTTTCGCTGCAGTTATTAGTTTGTATTCCGGGAGACTCCAGTGCAACGTATGGTGCCCCACCTAATGGTCTTGTTACACGAGGATTTTTTGCCCGAGCTTGCCTAAGGAGCTGCTGCCCCATGGTTGGATCGTGTAAATCAGCATACGTCGCTTGCAATTCTAAAAGAATACCTACATTAGTATCATCAGAGACCTTTTCTACAGCCTCCGCGACAATTTGGACGGCAGTCTGTTCATCGCCACTTTGCAAACTATTAAAAGATCTACGTTTAGCAATTGCGACTGGGGAAACGGATTCAGATTCTGGTTGAATATTTCGCAATTTATTTGCGGCAAGTTTAACCCACCCAGGATCTCGCATTAACGCTTGTTCCGCCGTTTGCATTATTTTTTCTAGGGGAACGTTTTCTATTTTCGCGGCAACTTGACGCGATAGTTTCAACTGAGCGCGAGTAGCCGGGCTAAATTTTTGAAGACTGCTTGGATCAGCGGTAAGCTGGGCCAATCGAGTTCCAAGCAAGAAAACTACACAATGATCTTCATTGCTTCGGACACCACGGCCCATACCTTGTTCAATTCGTTGGACTTGCTGATTGGTAACGCTTCCCGAATTTTTTTCCAAGGAGGCACTCAACTGGTCATCTGGGCTAAAAGCTTCCGGTAGACCATCGAGCACGAGAATACGGCAAGCATCGTCAGGTAAGTCAATGCCATCATACCGATTTACTATAACTACGAGGCCGATATGCTGTCCACTCCGGAGCTCAGAAACAACCGCGTCTACCTCGTCGCCGACGGCTATTTTGCCGTTGAGGCCATTCCATGCTCTCGCACTTTTTTCACTTGGCACTATCACGACCATGTTGTATTGCTCGGCAAACCGAGCAATTCTCATGCGTAATTTGTCTACGCGAAGAGATGGATTTATCTCTTGCGGAACAAGAATCATGCGCTCACCAATATCGCCCGCCAAAATCGGGGTAATGCAGTTTTCCACACTTCTCGGGTCCGCGTCGAAATCTGTAACGAGAATACTCGCATCAGCAAGGGTAGCGGTCAAGAAGACTCTATGATTCGCTTTCACGAATGAGCTTACATGATCAATAGGTGGGCAGTACGGAGTAATACATACTTCTTTTTCAGAAAATACTACCCTACAGTATTGCAAGGTTTCCGCCAAAGCAGGCCACGACCAATACAGTTCCCCGTCCTCCTTGGATATCTCACGCAGTATTGATAATGCGTCTGAAAACTTTTTGCGCCACTCCCAAAACGGCACACGCATTGGTTGTCCACGGCGTTCTTCCAGGAGATCAAGATATCCGTTTCGTGATTGCTCGCTAAGACTGTTTGAGAACAATTGAAGCAATTTATCATAGGCGCCATTTCCCGAGTTGCGTTTAATGGTGAACGAGAGCTGCGTCCGCGTGGTACTAAGAGCCGCATGGGCATCATCGATTACGACAGACCCGATAGGGACGGGCGGTCGTGACTGACGATTATCGGAAAATTTAGTTCTACCGTTTATTAATTCGTAGATATTTATGATCCCAATAGCTTCACCGGCCAAGTATTGAGAACTATCTACGTTGGAGGTGGTTTGAATACCTAAGTTTTGCGCATCTTCCGCTACCTGTTTTGCAAGTTGTTTATTTGGCACTACGTATAATCCAGGGCCGTCTCCTTGATTCATGTAGCTTTGCAGAATTAAAAGGCCCAGAATAGTCTTGCCGCCGCCGGTATTTACTTTAATTACGATATCTTTTTTATTTTTGTGCTCGTACCAACGGCTGAGTACCTGGCCCTGAACATCCCATAATCTGCCATATCCCGACGATTTGCTAAGGGACGCATAAAGTTCTCTCGGTTCCGTGGGCACGCCATCGGCTTCAGAGGCGAGCATCTCTTCAAAGTTAACCATGCTCAAGATTATCCGCTATCGGCTTAGATCTGTCTAGGTGTATGAGGTCATGACGTTGTCTACACGTTCGTGGACGCGGCTGGCCGGTGGCTGATCTGCACAGGCGGTATGAGGCCGATGATAGTTGTAGTGATGGACCCACACCCCGATCGCCTTCCGACGAGCCTGTTCGGAGTCGTAGACGCGGGCATAGAGGCATTCCTCGGAAGGCAGCCTCTGGTACCGCTCGACCTTCCCGTTATGCCTCGGCGTGTACGCCCGTGTCCGCTGATGCCGTGAGGCATGCGACTGCACAGCGGCCACGAATCGTGCCGCTCGATAGTTGGCCCCGTTGTCCGTCACGACGCGAATGAGGCGCGTGATGCCGTGGGCTGCGAAGTATGCGCGAGCCCGGGCGAAGAACCCGATCGTGGCCTGGGCGGTCTCGTCTTCGAGTGCTTCGGTGTACGCCAGCCGGGAGTATCCATCGACTGCCGAGTGCAAGTAGGTGTAGCCGACGCGCTGCTTATGCGCGCGCTTGGATGCCAGTGCTTTGCTGCTGCCGCGTCCATGAGCCCACCAGCCGCCCCCGTCAGGGATCTTCCCGACTTTCTTCACGTCCAGGTGGAGCATGTGGCCGGGGAACCGGGCGGTGATCTTCCCGACTGTACGGTTGTTCTCTCCGGTCGGGTCCAGGTCACGACGTCGGCTGATCCCGAGCCGCTTCAACCAGCGGGATACCGTGCGCATGCAGCAGTGATGACCGCGTTCGGTCAGTTCGAGATGGATACGCCGAGCCGACCACTTGTGGTCGCGACGCCACCGGTCGATCAGCTCGAGCACCTCGAGAGATACCCGGGTCGGGCGCTCAACTGGTGCGCTGGAGCGGTCCCCGAGTCCTTCGGGGCCGTCGGCCCGGTAGCGAGCCACCCATTTGGTCAGTGTGGAACGCGCGATGCCGGCTTCAGTGGCGACGTGGGAGATGGGCCGGTCATCGTCGAGGACGCGGGTGACGAGGCGCTGTCTTCCTTCCGGGGTCAGCGGGGCGTTAGCGTGAGCCATCGGAACGGGTCTCTTTCTGCTGGATGGTTGCTTCGACACCACCCATCGTGCAGTCCAGGGGCCCGTTCCTTCATCCCTGATCGGTGACTACAACGTCATGACCCACAACATCTAGGGCCGACATAAATTTTCTTGTTATTGACGTACCATGCGGTGTCATGATAAAATTTCACGTTTCGAAATCTCGCGCGATTTTACACGACCCCACTAATTGGGTCCAACGCTTGTGTATTTTTAGGGAGCTTTCCGCCTGCTTATGATATGTTCTTAATTTTAAAGAATCACTATAACTGCGGGCATGTCTAAACTTAGTTCTTGAGTTACGGAAATTGGATATTTAGACATCTTCATCGAGCACAGGGTGGTGGAGACGAGCGTTCCGATCTGCAAATATTTTTGCGGAAATGGCATTCTCTATAACCGCAGCCTTCGTCCCCAGCCCCACGTGGGCGCTGAGCACCGGGGGCAGCTCGCTGACCACCAGCTCGGCGTCCGGGCGGTGGCGGTCCACGAGCACCTCCCCGATCTCCCGCGCCCCGTGCGGATCCGCCACGTGGTGCACGCACAGCACCGGGCGCTGCGCCTCGGAGTGCTCCAGGGCCTCCCCCGCGAGCGCCATGAACCGCTGCTTCGCCCGCGGCAGGGACACCGGGCGCTCCACGGTCACGATCTTGCCCTCGGCCAGGCTCAGCAGCGGCTTGATCTGCAGCATGGTTCCCACCATCGCCGTGGTCGGGTTCACCCGCCCGCCGCGGCGCAGGGTGTCCAGGGAGCGCACCTGGATCAGCACCTGGGCCCGTTCAGCGGCCTCGGTGGCCGCGCGGGCGACGTCGTCGATGCCCTCTCCCGACGCCGCCGCCTCGAGTGCGGCGCGCACGCCCAGTCCCTGCGCCAGACCGGCGCTGCGGGTGTCCACGATGCGCACCGGGATCCCGATGTCCTGCCGCGCGATCCTCGCGGCTCCCACCGTGCCGGAGAGCTCACCCGAGAGGTGCACGGAGACCACGGCCTCGAACCCGGCGTCCTCGAAGCCGCGGTAGGCCGCGCGCAGCCGCCCCGGTGCGGGGCGTGAGGTGGTCACGGGGCGGCCCTCGGCCAGCGCGACCACCAGGGTGGAGAGCCGGTCCGCCTCGTCCTCCGTGTGCAGCTGCCCCCCGATGAGCACGGGCATGTCCACGAGCGCGAACCCGCCGGTGGCCTCCCAGTCCTCGAGCCAGCCCTGCGGCGGCGCGGCGGCGCTGTCGGTGACCACCGCGACCCTGCGGCGACCGCCCCCGCGCGGGCCCCTCCGGTCGACCGGCTGGGCAAGGCGCCCCCCACCGGCGGCGGCGTTCGCCCCGCAACCCGCGCGGTCCTCCGAAGGGCCGGCGGCAGCACCGTGACCCCCGTCCGAGCGGCGCGGCGCGGCGTCGTCGTCCGGGGCGTCCGAGGCGGCGGGCGGGACGGGTGCGTCCTCCTGCAGACCACTGCCGTCCGTGCGCAGCCCCGGGAACGGGCGGAGCCCGCCCTGCCACTCGTGCGAGTCTGGGGACGGGCTCCGGCAACCGTGGGCGGTCATCAGACCACGATGTTCACGAGCTTGGGTGCGCGCACGATCACCTTGCGCACCGTGGCGTCCGCGAGCAGCCGCTGGACCGTCTCCGAGGCCATGGCCGCGGTCTCCAGGTCCGCCTCGGAGATGTCCGCGGGGACCTCCAGACGGTCGCGGACCTTGCCCTTGACCTGGACCACGGCGGTCACGGTGTCCTCCACGAGCAGCGCGGGGTCCACCGTGGGCCACGGGGCGCGCACCACGGTGTCCTCGTGGCCGATCAGGTGCCACATGTCCTCGGCGGTGTACGGCGCCACGAGGCTCAGCAGGATCGCGACAGCCTCCACGGCCTCGCGCACCGCCGGATCCGCCGGGCCGCAGCCGGTGTCGATGGCCTTGCGCACCGTGTTCACCAGCTCCATGGTGCGGGCGATCACCACGTTGAACTTCCCGGAGTCCAGCAGCTGCTCGGCGTCCGCGACCGTGCGGTGCGTGGCGCTGCGCAGCGCCTTGTCACCGTCCGCGAACGACGCCGCCGGGTCCGCCGTGCAGTCCTGGGCCAGGCGCCACGCGCGGGCCAGGAACTTCTGGGAGCCCTGCGGGGACACGTCCGCCCAGTCCACGTCGTCCTCGGGCGGGGACGCGAACACCATGGTCAGGCGCACGGCGTCCACGCCGAAGGCGTCCAGCTGCTCGCCCAGGTCCACGCCGTTGCCCAGGGACTTGGACATCGCCTTGCCGCCGTTGAGCACCTGGCCCTGGTTGAGCAGCGCCTTGAACGGCTCGGTGAAGCCCACCAGGCCGAAGTCGTAGAGGGCCTTGGTGAAGAACCGCGAGTACAGCAGGTGCAGGATCGCGTGCTCCACACCGCCCACGTACTGGTCCACCGGCAGCCAGCGGTCCACCGCGGCACGGTCGAACGGGGCGGCGTCGTCGTGCGGGGACGTGTAGCGCAGGTAGTACCAGGAGGAGTCCACGAACGTGTCCATGGTGTCCGTGTCCCGCTGCGCGGGGCCGCCGCACGCGGGGCACGTCACGTTCACCCAGTCCGACGCCGCGGCGAGCGGGCTCTGGCCCTTGGGCGCGAGCTGCTCGCCGCGCAGGTCATCGGGCAGGCGCACGGGTAGCTGGTCCTCGGGCACCGGGACCTCGCCGCACGAGGTGCAGTGGATGATGGGGATGGGCGCGCCCCAGAAGCGCTGCCGGGACAGCAGCCAGTCCCGCAGCCGGAAGTTCACGAACCGCTCGCCGGTGCCGGCCTCGGTGACGATCTCGATCGCCTTGGCCAGCGCCTCGGCCTGGGGCAGCCCGTCCAGGGGCCCGGAGTTGACCAGCGTGCCCTCACCGGTGGTGGCCACGCCCGTCTCGGCGGGGTCCTCGGCGCCGGTGTCCACCACCATGCGCACGGGCAGGTCGAAGGCGCGGGCGAAGTCCAGGTCACGCTGGTCGTGGGCGGGCACGGCCATGATCACGCCCGTGCCGTAGTCCGCGAGCACGTAGTCCGAGGCCCAGACCGGCAGCTTCTCGCCCGTGAGCGGGTTCACCGCGTAGCGGCCCAGGAACACACCGGTCTTCTCCCGGTCCGAGGACTGCCGCTCGATGTCCGACAGCGCCTTGACCTGCTCGCGGTACTCGGCGAGCGCCGCGGCCTGTTCCGGTGCCACGACGTCCTGGGCGATCTGGGCGTCCGCGGCCACCACGCAGAACGTGGCGCCGTAGAGGGTGTCCGGGCGAGTGGTGAACACCGTGACGGTGCGCCCGGAGGTGTCCGAGGGCTCGGCACCCTCGGCCGGGGCGCCCTCGATCACGAAGTTCACGTGCGCGCCCTCGGAGCGCCCGATCCAGTTGCGCTGCATGGCCAGCACGCGCTCGGGCCAGTGGCCCTCCAGCTCGGTCATGTCGTCCAGCAGGCGCTGGGCGTAGTCGGTGATCTTGAAGTACCACTGGTTCAGGGACTTCTTGGTCACGGGGGTGTGGCAGCGCTCGCAGGCCCCGTTGACCACCTGCTCGTTGGCGAGCACGGTCTGGTCCTTGGGGCACCAGTTGACCGGGGAGTCCTTCCGGTACGCGAGACCGTGGGAGTAGAACTGCAGGAACAGCCACTGGGTCCAGCGGTAGTACTCGGGGTCCGAGGTGTGGATCTCCCGGTCCCAGTCCGCGCTGATCGCGTAGCGCTTGAAGGATTCGCGCTGGGTGTCGATGTTGCGGTAGGTCCACTCCGCGGGGTGGGCGTCGCGCTTGATCGCGGCGTTCTCCGCGGGCAGCCCGAACGAGTCCCAGCCCACGGGGTGCATCACGTCGTAGCTGCGGTGCCACCAGTAGCGGGCCACCACGTCACCCATGGCGAACGCCTCGGCGTGGCCCATGTGGAGGTCGCCCGAGGGGTAGGGAAACATGTCGAGCACGTAGCGCCGCTCGGCGGAGCCGTCGTCGGCGGGCGCGTAGACCCGGTTCTCGTCCCAGTAGCCGGACCAGGTGGCCTCGATGCGCTGGACGTCGTACTCCGTGCCCGCCTCCGGGGTGCTGTGCTCGCTCACGTGCCTCGCCTTCAGGTTCACGGGGCCGGGCAGGTGCCGGGGCCGGGGTTCCGGGGCGGCAGCGCGGTCCCCCGCGTGGATGTGTGGGGATCCCTCCCAGTTTAGACCAGCGGCCGTCACCGCCCGCGTGCAGGGGGCCCGGCTACCATGGGGGCGCCCGATGACGCACGGATGGAGGCCCGGTGGACAACCCCTACGCAGAACGCCGCAGCGTGGTACTGGACGGGTACCGCGTGCGGTACTGGTTCTACGACGCGGACAAGCAGCGCAAGCCCCTGCTGGTGATGCTCCACGGCTTCCGCGGTGACCACCACGGGCTGCAGCTGATCGCCACCGCCCTGCGGGAGAAGTACCACGTGGTGGTCCCGGACCTGCCCGGCTTCGGCCGCTCCGAACCGTTCCCGGAGCGGGAGCACTCGGTGGACGAGTACGTGCGTTTCACCCGGGACTTCATCACCGCTCTCACGGACGGCGCCGTGACCCCGGACTCCGGCACGGGGGTGGTGCTCGCGGGGCACTCCTTCGGCTCCATCCTGGCCGCGCACTTCGCCGCCGAGCACCCCTCGATGGTCGAGCGCCTGGTGCTCATCAACCCGATCTCCCAGCCCGCACTGAGCGGGTCGCAGAAGTCCCTGACCAAGCTCACCCGGCTGTACTACGGCGCGGGTGCCACCATGCCCCGCCGGCTGGGCACCCGGCTGCTGTCCTCGAACGCCGTGGTGAAGCTCATGACGGACGTGATGATCAAGTCCGACGACCCCGAGATCAAGCACTACGCGCTGCGCCAGCACCAGGCGTACTTCAACACGTTCGCCAACCGGGACGTGCTCACCCAGGCCTACGACGCCTCGATCTCCCGCACCGTGGCCGAGGTGGCCATGAAGCTCACCATGCCCACCCTGCTGATCGTGGGCGAGCTGGACGACCTCGGCTCCGTGGACTCCCAGCGCACCATGGCCTCCTGGATCCGCAGCCACAGCCTGCAGATCATCCCCGGGGTGGGGCACCTGATCCACTACGAGGCGCCGCAGACCGCCGCGCGGATGATCGAGGACTTCCTGGAGTCCCCCGCTCCCGAGCCGCTGGAGGGCTACGACCAGCTGCCCCACGCGGACACCACCGTGTCCACCCCGGACCAGCTCACCGGGATGCTGCCGGCCGTGGACCCCGACGCGAGCGCCGCGCAGTTCCGCCGGGAGACCCGGGCGCGCGGACTGTCCGGGGAGTCCGAGCGGTGAAGCTGCTCTTCGACGCCCGCTACATCCGCACCGACCACCACGACGGCATCAGCCGCTACAGCACCGAGCTGCTCGCCGCCACCGCACGCGCGGCGCGGCAGGATCCGCGGGTGCGGCTGTGCGCGCTGGTCAGCGACCCTGCCCAGCGGGCGTTCGTGCCCGAGGACGTCGCCACGGTCACGGGACCCCCGGTCACCTCCCCCGCCGAGGTCCTCACGGCGCTCGCGGCCAACCGCTTCGACCCGGACGTGGTGTTCTCCCCCATGCAGACCATGGGCTCCCTGGGGCGCCGGTACCGGCTGATCCTCACACTGCACGACCTGATCTACTACGAGCACCCCCAGCCCCCGGGCGACCTGCCGCTACCGGTGCAGTGGGGCTGGCGCGCCTACCACAGGGCCTGGTGGCCGCAGCGGCTCACCCTCAACCGCGCGGACGCCGTGGCCACGGTCTCCGAGACCTCCCGGCAGCAGATCCTGGCCCACCGCCTCACGAAGCGCGACGTGCGCGTGGTGGCCAACGCGGCGCCGTGGGCGGGAATCCCCGAGGACAAGGCACTCGCGCGGCTTCCGCAGCGCGGCACGGACCTCGTGTACATGGGCTCGTTCCTGCCGTACAAGAACGTGGAGACCCTGCTGCGGGCCATGGCGCACCTGCCCGGCCACACCCTGCACCTGCTCTCGCGCATCTCCCCCGCGCGCCGCGCCGAGCTGCAGGCCCTCGTCCCGGCCGGGGCCCGCGTGGTCTTCCACGGCGGAGTGGGCGAGGCCGAGTACCGCGAGCTGCTGTCCACGTGCGCCGCCCTCGTCACCGCGTCCCGCGCGGAGGGCTACGGATTGCCGCTCGTGGAGGCCTTCGCCGAGGGGGCGCCCGTGGTCTGCTCCGAGCTGCCGATCTTCCGCGAGGTCGCCGGGGACGCCGCGGGCTACGCCCCGGTGGACGACGACGCCGCGTTCGCCGCCCGGGTGCGCGAACTCACGAACCCTGCCGTGGCCCACGAGCGCGTGCTCGCGGGGTTGGAGCGGATCTGCGAGCACACCTGGGAGGACTCCGCGCGGGACCTGCTGGACCTGGCGTGGGAGCTGCACCAACGCACCTGAGCTGGGCTGTGAACACCCGCGGCGTGGGCCGGGGCACGAGAACCGGGTCCTGTTTTCTGTCTACTACCCCGGGTGGCCGTGGTGGTCCGGGCCGTCGAAGGACCGGCCATGGTGAGGTGACTCACCGGCCCCGGCACCGGGTGGGTGCGCCGCCCGACCCTGTGAAGTGGTCGCTGCTTCTTCTCGCCCGCGTGCTGGTTTCGCTGGCGTGCTAGATGCTGCAGATGTACCAGCGGTACTACCTGGGGCTCACTTCCGAGTGGCTGCGGACCGTCTTATTCCCCGGCAGGCCCCTGCACCTCGGCGATGGGTACCACCTCTCCGCGCCACAGCGCGGGGTCCCGTCCGGGGTGACGCGACGCGGTGCTCCGCTCCCCGGTACTCGGCCCTGGGGGACTCAGCCCTGCACGTGTGAGCAGACAGCGCTCCGAGTGGTGACCGGGGGCGACGTCGTCGGCCCCCTCAGGCGCGCACCACCCGTTCCCGCAGCAGCCACTGGGCCAGGGCGTCCAGCGCGATGCCGAGCAGCCCGATGACGAGGATCACCACGAGCATCTCGTCGTAGGCCAGACGGTCCCGCGCGTTGAGGATCTCGTAGCCCAGCCCGGTGCTGACCCCCAGCATTTCCGCGGGCACCAGCACGACCCACGAGATGCCCAGCGCTAGGCGCACCCCGGTCATGACGTAAGGACGGATGCTCGGAAACACCACCGTGAGCAGCCGCTCGAACGGCGTCGCGCCCAGGGTACGTGCCACGCGGAGGTGGGCCGGGTCCAGCGCGGCGACTCCCGCCGCGGTGTTCAGGGTGATCGGCCACACGGCGGCGGCGGCCACGAGGAAGACCACCGGCGCGCTGCCCACTCCGAACAGGGCCACGGCCACCGGTGCCCACGACAGCGGCGAGACCATCCGCAGGAACTGCACCACGGGCGCGCTCGCCCACCGCACCCGTTGCCAGGAACCGATCACCAGTCCCAGCGGTACGCCGATCGCCGTCGCCAGCAACAGACCGCCGAGCAGGCGCCACAGACTCGTGACCGCGTCCTGGACCACAACTCCGCGTTCCAGGAGCGAACCAACGGCACCCGGCAGCTGCTCGGGGCGGAAGGCCGCGATCATCGTGGACCCGCCGGCGGCCGCGTAGGTGAACGCCCACCACGCCGCCACGGTCACGAGGACGCCGAACGTGCCCCAGGCCACGGCCGCACCTCGTCCGGCGCCCCCGCCCGCCCGTCCCCGGGGCGGGGACGGCGAACTCGCCCGGTCACTGTGCGCACCCGCTGACGGCGCGGCGGCGAGATCCGTGCCGGTGCTCTCGGGCGTGCTGCGGGATGTGGGACTCATGCCTGGATCTCCTCGGTGCGTGTGGTGCCGTGCATCCCGAACGCACCCCAGCCGCCTGCCCTTGCGATGCTCCGGGTCACCAGTGCGTCGTCCACCAGCTCGCGGTGCGCGGTGGCAGGATCGAGCCCGGTGAGGAACCCGGCGGGGGCATCCACCACCGTGTCCTGCATCGCGCGCACCAGCTCCTGCGTGAAGCTCGGGTACGGGTAGGGCCGGAAGTCCAGGGACTCGCCGTGCCAGTCAGGGTGGTGCAGGGCGTCGGCATGCGCGGCCGCGGTGTAGGTCAGGGCCCGCTGGATCACGGGCTTCGGCTGCGGGAGGTAGCCGGAGGCCAGCACCGCCGCGGTCTCGGGGCGGTTCGTCCGCGCCCACGCCTGGGCCCGGACCAGCGCGTCCATGAAACCAGCCGCCTGCTCGGGACGATCTCTCAGCAGCTCCCCGCGCAGCATGGTCACGCAGCAGGCGTGGTCCCGCCACACGTCCCCCAGGAACCGGTGGATCGTGCCCACGTGCTTCGCCTCTGCGGCCGCGTTGAACGGGTCCGCGACCACGTACCCGCCGATCACCCCGTTGTTCAGTGCGGGCAGCATGTCCGAGGGGGCCATCGGGACCAGCGCCACGGTCCGGGCGCTCGTGGACGGGCTTTCACGCATCACGGGTGTCAGACCCTCGGCGCGGAGCATCTTCTGCACCACCACGTTGTGGATGGACCACCACGCGGGGATCGCCACGGTGCGGCCGGCAAGCCCCGCCAGGTCCGTGATCTCCGGGTGCACAGTCAGCGACGAGCCGTTCGTGTGGTTCCACGCCGTGATCCGCACGTCCGCCTGCAGCTCGTAGCGCATGTACAGGGCCATGGGCATGAGCATGTGGATAGCCTCCACCTTGCCGGCCACGAAGGCTTCGGACAGCGAGGACCAGCTGCGGAACAGGACGGGCCGCGCGACGGCAACCCCGGCGTCCTCGTAGTAGCCGTTGGCGTGGGCCACCAGCAGGGGCGCGGCATCACTGATGGGCAGGTAGCCGATGCGCACGGGCCGCGAGGCACCGTCCGCGCCGCTGACAGCGCGGGTGCCGGTATAGAGGGACCCCGCGCCCCAGGCCGCGCCCGTCAGCGTGGCCGCGATGGCCCCGGCATGCAGCACGGCCCGTCGAGTGGTGAGCGGTCCGCTCATATCTCCCAGGTTCCCGCTTCGTCGTCGACACCGCGGTACGTTGCCAGGATCTGCTCGGCCGTGGTGGCGTCCCGGGAGGGAACCCACTGGCGGCGGAAACCCCGAGGCCCGGCGAAGAACCCGATCCTGTCCCCCAGGGACATTGCCTCGGCGACGTCGTGCGTGACCAGGAAGACCGTCAGCCCGAGGTCAGTGGTCAGCTGCCGCAGCCACTGCTGCAGGTCCTCACGGGTGGCGGGGTCCAGCGCGCTGAAGGGCTCGTCGAGCAGCAGCACGTCCGGGTGCACGGCGAGTGCCCTACCCACGGACACCCGCTGCGCCTGGCCGCCGGAGAGCTCCTGAACGGGGGTGTGGGCGAGCTGGTCGAGGCCGAGGACCTCGAGCAGCTCGCCCACGCGCTCCTCGTCGAAGCGATCGCGATTGCGGCGGTACCTGCCGCCGAGGGCGACGTTGCGCCGCACGGACAGCCATGGGAACAGCGCCGGGGACTGGAACACGACGGCCAGGCGGGCATCCGGGTCTCCGAACTCGATGGTGCCCTCGTCGAGGGTTTCGAGGCCGGCGATGGCGCGCAGCAGGGTGGACTTACCGGAGCCACTGGGTCCGAGCACGGCGAGAGTCTCGCCCCGGTGCAAGGTGAGGTCCACGCCGTCGAGGGCGGGCCGCCCAGCGCCCGGATAGGTCTTGCGGACACCGCGCACGCACAGTGCGGCACCGGTCGAGCCTGTGGCTCCCGTGGTGCCGTCGTGCCCCTGCGAGGGGATCACCCGAGCCTGCGCAGTTCCCACCGCAGGTGACCCTCCGTGGGTGACTGGACCGGCAGGAACGCGGCTTCCCGGGCGCGGCGGGCGGTGGGCGAGGTCAGGGCGTAGCCGCGGCCCCCGACGATCTTCGACTCCAGCCGGGTGGCTCCACCCGTGAGCAGCGCGGCGTCGAGGCGCAGCTGCAGCAACTCACGAGGGGCGGCGGCGCGGGGCTCGCGTGCCAGGCGCACGAGGTCTGTGCGCAGGCGCTGCTGCTCCGCCACGGCGTCGTCCAGGTCCTCGCGGAACATCTCGCCGACGCCGCCCAGGTTCTCCCGCGCGCTCGTCAGCGCCGCCGCGGAGAGACCGAGGCAGAACGAGGTCTGCAGCAGCAGGAACGGTCCGCGGACCGTGGCCAGGAACCCGGGGACGTCCTCGGTGAGGACGTCCTGCTCCGCGTCGATCTCCACGCCCTCCAGGCGCAGGATGCCGGACGCCGTGGCGTTGAGCGCCATGAGGTTCTCCAGCGGCCGCACGCTGACCCCGCGGGCCGCCACGCGGGTGCGGACGATCGCGGGGCGTCCGTCCTCCCGGACGACCGGCAGGATCACGACGGCGTCCGGGTACAGGTTCGAGGCCCACGGCACGGTGCCGTCGAGCACCAGGTGGTCCCCCCGGCGGGTGAGCGTCACGGGGATCTCACCGATGCCCGCCGCAGCCTTGAACGCCGGTGCCATGGCGGAGCACAGCGGCACGTCACCGGTGCGCAGCTCAGACGCGACGGGCGCCCCCACCGCGTCGAGGTACTCGAGGCCAGAGCGGTGGCCCCACAGTGAGAACGCCGTGGCCGTGCACTCGGACGCGAGGTCGAAGACGACGGCTGCCTGTCCACGCAGGTCACCGCCCCCGAGACCCAGGTCCAGCAGGCCCCGCTGCCCGAGCTCGCGCAGGGTCTCGAACGGGGTGGTGTCCGCCTCGTCGGTGGCCCTGGCACGCTCGGCCGCGCGTGCCCGGACCAGGCCGTGTTCCGGGTAGTCGGTCAGTGGGGCCAGGAGTTCCTGGTCGGAGGCAGTCTCGAGGGTTGCCGAAGCACTGGGCTGGGACATGGGTTCCGTTCTGACGGGGCGTGCGCCGGGTGCCGCGGCCCGTGGTGGGCTGCGGCACCCGGTGGTGGTGATGGGTGGGCGCGGGACTCAGACCTCGAGCTTGAACATCCGGTCGAAGGGGGTGTCCACGGCCGCGCGGGCGCGCGCCACGGCGTCCTCGTCCGGTGCGTTGTAGAAGCACAGGCACTTGGCGGTGTCCTCGCGGACGTAGGTGCGCAGGAACGACACCTCGGGAACCTCGGCGTACTTGGGCGAGTTCGCCTTCTTGCGGGTGAGGTACTGCTCCATGGTGATTTCGGCGGGGATGTCCCACTCCACGAGGTAGTCGGTCTGGCCACGAAGCTTCTTGATGTCATCGAGCTCCGCGCCCACCAGGCGCACCTCGTCCGGGCCGGTGACCTCGGTGACGGAATCCCCCAGCGCCGTGCGCACGGTCTGCGCAAGACCCTCGGGCGTGTCCTGCTGCGTCTCCACGATGACGAACACGCGAGCGTGGTCCGCCGTCACCTGGGACTCGATGAGTTCGGCAGAGGCCTGCGTGACAGCGCTCGACGTCGCGTCGATGATCGAGCGCACGGCCTCCTTCTCGGCCACGGCGGGAACAATTTCAATGAGCTGCAGCGACATGCGGATCCTTTCGGGAACGGGTCTGCGGTGATGACTCGGGCGCACGCCGGGACTCTCTGCCCCGGTGCGCGGTGCCACCCCGCGTGAACGTGCCCTCCAACGTAGGACTGCCACGTCCACCCCGTGCACGAGGATTAACAGTTCGACACATTTGACTGAGCAGGTCAGCCAGTCCTGGTGCACGCGTGCGGTCCGGGCCCCGCCTCGCGATCCGCGGCACGTCAGGGTTCGCCGACGACGGCTGTGACGCGCCCTACAGCAGGTCGGCGACGTCGCAGCGCACCGTGACGGGTGCGTGTTCGCGCAGCGCCGAAGCGCGCGCCTTCTCCGCCCGCAGGGCACTGGTGACCCGCGGGGCGATCCCGAAGCCGAAGAACAGCAGCGCACGGTAGGGCCGGTTCCCGCCGCGCTCCGAGGAGCGGGCGGCGTCGGCACCGTCCAGAGTGGCGGCGTCGTTGGTGACGGCCTCTACAAGGTCGGCGCCATTGCCGGGAGTCTGCTCCACCGGTGCGGGGCCAACCACACGAACGCGCTCGGGCAAGGCGAGGTCCCGCAGGGTGGCGTCCACGGCATCCCGCGGGCCGGTCAGCGCCGCTGTCCGCACAGCCGGTGGCAGACCCAGCTCGTGACGCTCCCGCAGCTCTCGCTCTGCGTGCCCAGCCGGGTCCCAGCGCACGAGCGCCGAGACGGCACGGTCCTGGTCCGCCGTGACCACCACGGTGCCCCCGTCGGAGGACGCCCGCACCAGGGCGGCGGCGTTGAACCACCGGCGCAGGGTCTGCTCCTCCGCACGCAGCCACGGCCGGGCAAGCATCCGGTTGCCGTCCAGCAGCAGCGCGGCGGCGTAGCCGTCGTCCGCGACGGGCTCCGCTCCCGGCGTCGCCACCACGAGCGCCGGGGCGGACCCCACCCGGGGCCGCACGGTGCGGTCGCTCGACGAGATCACGGGCACCTGCGGGAACGAACGGCCCAGCTCCTCCGCGGTCCGGGACGCCCCCACGGTGCTCAATCGCACCCGGGTGAACCCGCACTCCACGCACCGCCAGTCATGGGCGTGACGCCCGCACCACGTGCACACCGGCACGGCGTGGGCGGAATCCAGCGCGAGGGGCCCGTCGCATGCCTGGCAGCGCGCGGGCGTACGGCACCGCTGGCAGGCGAGCACGGGAGCATAGCCCTTGCGCGCCACCTGCACGAGCACGGGCCCGGACTTCAGGGCCTCGCGTGCCACCCGGAACGCCTCGCGCGGCAACCGGGCGCGGGCCGCGAGCGGGTCGAGGGCAGTGTTGTAGGAATCGGAGGTCGCTTCGATGCGCGGGGAGAACCGGCGCAGGTCCGCGCGATCTGGTGCCACGCGCGCCGCCCACCCTGTGGCCACGAGCCGCAGCGCCTCGGGACTCACCGCGTACCCCGTGAACAGCGCGGCCAGACCCTGCTGCTGGGTGCGCAGCAACAACACGTCCCGCGTGTGCTGGTAGGGGGCGCGCTGCTCCACGAAGTTCACGTCCCCGTCGTCATGACAACACACGAGCGCGAGGTCCTGCACCGGCGCATACGCGGCCGAGCGCGTGCCCACAGCCAGGCGCTTCTTCCCGAGCGCGAGCTCGAGGAACCCCCGGTAGCGGGGCGTGGGTCCGTCGTCGGCGTGCAGGCGGACGACGGCGTCCTCCCCCACCAGCTCGCACAGCGCCCGTTCGAGCCGCTCCAGTGCCTTGTGGTCCGCGACCACGCCCACAGCCCCACGGCCAGCGGCGTACGCGGTGGCCATGGCGCTCGCGGTCAGCCCTGCCCAGTCGTGGTCCTCGGCCGAGGGCAGTACCTCCACGACCGCGCGCGCCGGCTCACCGCGCCCCACGGACGCCACGAACTCCGGCCCGCCCGCGTAGTGCTGCCAGCCGGTCGTCACGGGTTCCCCGGTGGACGACGACGCGTGTTCGAGCTCGGGGGCCGCGGTCGGGTCCGCATCGGCGGCGCCGTCGGAAGCGGGGCCCGCTGATATGCCGACCGGCACCACGGCGTCGTCGTCCGCATTCACGACGCCCGTCTCGGAGGTCTCGGCGGCTTCGGGAGCGGCGAACTCCTTGTCCACCCGCGCGACCCGCGGGGCGATCGCGACCCGCAGGACGTCCGCGACCGTGCCCGCGCAGCGTTCGGCCACGGCCTGCGCGAGCTCGACGATCTCGGGGCGGGCCACCGGCAGCGGCGTGAGCACACGGCGGATGGGCAGCAATCGGTCCTCGGGGACGTCCGTGTGGGCCACGCGATCCACGACCCACCCGGACATCTTCCGGCCCGCGAAAACCACCGAGACCTTGGACCCCACGACCGCCTGGTCATTGAGGGCAGCGGTCACGCGGTAGTCGAAGACCCGGTCCAGGTGCGGGACGTAGGCCTCGAGCAGGACCTTGGCCACGGGGTCGTGCGCCGCGCGGCCCTCGGAGCCCAGGGCCTTTCGGGGCGAAGTACGCGGCTGGAGCGGGGGTGCAGCCTCGGGCAGACCCGCGAGCGCGAGCTGCTCACCAGACGTGTCCCGCTCGGGGGTGTCCCGGTCCGCGGGGACGGAACCCGCAGTCGCGGAGTCCGGGCGCGCGGTGCCCGTCGACTCCAGCCTGGGAGACCCCGGCGTGGCGGGCTCCGTCCCAGCGGGGTCGGGGCTCACAGCCCCGCGGCGGAACGCAGCTCCTGCACCCGGTCGGTGCGCTCCCACGTGAAGTCGGGGTCGTTGCGGCCGAAGTGCCCGTGGGCCGCGGTCTTGGCGTAGATGGGGCGCTTGAGGTCCAGGTCCTCGATGATGGCGAGCGGGCGGAGGTCGAAGACCTCGGTGATCGCGTTCTCGATGCGCACCGGGTCCACGGTCTCGGTGCCGAAGGTCTCCACGTACAGACCCACCGGGTGGGCCTGGCCGATCGCGTACGCCACCTGGACCTCCGCGCGGCGCGCGAGCCCGGCCGCGACCACGTTCTTGGCCACCCAGCGCATCGCGTACGCCGCGGAGCGGTCCACCTTGGAGGGGTCCTTGCCCGAGAACGCGCCACCGCCGTGTCGGGCCATGCCGCCGTAGGTGTCCACGATGATCTTGCGCCCGGTGAGCCCGGCGTCCCCCACGGGCCCGCCGCGCACGAAGTTGCCCGCCGGGTTCACGATGATCCGCGTGCCGGAGAGGTCCAGCCCGGAGTCCTCCAGCACGGGGGTGATCACGCTCGCGGTGATGTCCCTCGTGAGCTGGTCGAGGTCGTAGTTCTCCGCGTGCTGGGAGGAGACCACCACGGTGTCCACGGAGACCGGGGTCTGGCCGTCGTAGCCCAGGGTCACCTGGGTCTTGCCGTCCGGGCGCAGCTCGGGCAGCACGGCGGTCTTGCGCACGCGCGTGAGCTGCTCGGAGAGCCGGTGCGCGAGCAGGATCGGGGCGGGCATCAGGGCGTCGGTCTCGTCCGAGGCGTAGCCGAACATGATGCCCTGGTCCCCGGCGCCCTGGGCGTCCCGCGGGTCCTTGGCGATCCCGGTGCGCTCCTCGAGCGAGTTGAAGACGCCGTCGTAGATCTCGTTGGACTGCTCCCCCACGCTGATGGACACGCCGCAGAACTCGCCGTCGAAACCGTGCACGGAGGAGTTGTAGCCGATGTCCAGCAGGGTCTTGCGCACGATGTGCGGGATCTCCACGTAGGCGTCCGTCTTGACCTCGCCGGCCACGTGAACGAGGCCCGTGGTGACCATGGTCTCCACGGCCACGGAGGACTGGGGGTCCTCGCTGAGCAGCGCGTCCAGGATGGCGTCCGAGATCTGGTCGCAGATCTTGTCCGGGTGGCCCTCGGTCACGGACTCGGACGTGAAGATTCTCAGGTGCTCAGTCGATGCGCTCACGCCACCACATTACCCGGCGTCGCCGACACCCAGTTCGCGCGCGATGCGCTGCACGACCGCACGCGCGACCTCGTCCTTGCTGCCCCGCACGGAAGTCTCCTCCCCGCCGCGGGCGGAGAGCACGAGCACCTCGGTGTCGTCCCGGCCGAAGACCTTGTCGGTGCCCACCTCGTTGACCACGAGCAGGTCGCAGCCCTTGCGGGCCAGCTTGGCGCGACCGAACTCGAGCACCGAGTGCTCGCCGTCCCCGGTCTCCGCCGCGAAGCCCACCACGAGCTGGTCCGGCCCGCGCTCGTCCCGTCGCGCGACCACGGCGCGCAGGATGTCCGGGTTGCGCACCAGCCGGATCACGGGGTCCGTGCCGTCCTCGGACTTCTTCATCTTGTGCTCGCCCACGGTGTCCGGGCGGAAGTCCGCCACGGCGGCCGCCATGACCACGACGTCGCTCTCGGCCGCCGCCGTGAGCGTCGCTTCCTCGAGCTCGCGCGCGGAGGACACCCGGGTGATCCGCAGGTCCTCCGGCAGGGGGGTCTCCACGTGGGCCGCGATCAGGTGGACGTCCGCACCGGCCTCGCGGGCCGCGCGGGCCAGGGCCACGCCCTGCTTGCCCGAGGAGCGGTTGCCCAGGAATCGCACGGGGTCCAGGGCCTCGCGGGTGCCGCCGGCCGTGACCAGCACGCGCCGCCCGGCCAGGGCACCGGAGCGCGGGGCGTCGCCGCCCGTGGCAGGGGCCCCAGCGGCGTCGTGCGCGGGAGCGACAGAACCCGCGGACCCGGCCGCGGCGGAGTCCGTGGGGGTCCCGGCGGACGACGAGGCCGCACCGGACGGTCCCGTCCCGGAGGCACGGGCCGCGCGCTCGGCAAGGGCCAGTGCGGCGTCGACGATCTGCGGCGGCTCGGGCAGCCGGCCGGGGCCGCTGTCCGTGCCGGTGAGACGGCCCGTGGCGGGCTCCATGACCGTGTGGCCGTGCTCCCGCAGCAGGGCCACGTTGCGCTGCGTGGCGGGGTTGAGCCACATCTCGGTGTGCATGGCCGGGGCGAGCAGCACCGGGGCCGAGGTGGCGAGCACCGTGGTGCTCAGCAGGTCGTCCGCGTGGCCGTGGGCGAGGCGCGCCATCAGGTCCGCGGTGGCGGGGGCGATCACCACGAGGTCCGCGGCCTGGCCCTGCGCCACGTGGTTGACGGTGTCCACGCGGTCGAACACGGACTCCGAGACGTGCTCCCCCGTGAGCGCCTCCCACGTGGGTGCGCCCACGAACTCGAGCGCCGCCCGCGTGGGCATGGGCACCACGTGGTGGCCCGCCTCGGACAGCAGCCGCGAGACCAGCGCGGCCTTGTATGCGGCGATGCCCCCGCCCACGCCCAGCACCACGCGCAGGGGCGCGGGCCGGACGGGAGCGGGGGCGTGGCCGGAGTGCGGCTGCGTCACTGCTCGGAGGACTCGGAGGGGGCCTCGGTGGTCTCCTCGACGGTCTCCGTGGTCTCGACGGTCTCCTCGGCGGCCGGTAGCTGGGCACCGTCGGAGAACATGGCCGTGGAGTCCTGCTCCTCGCCCTGGGCGAAGAAGTCGCCCGTGAACATCTCGGTGGCGGTGGGCTCGTCGCTGACCATCTGGCCGTTGGGGGTGAACCCGGCGTCCGCGACGTGGTCCGCCTCGATCAGGCCCTCGTCGATCTCGCGGAACGCGATGGACAGGGGCTTCTCGTTGAGCTTGGTGTCCACCAGCGGTCCCACGTACTCGAACAGGCCCTCGTGCAACTGCGAGTAGTACGCGTTGATCTGGCGGGCCCGGCGGGCGCCGAAGATCACGAGTCCGTACTTGGAATCCGTCTTGTCGAGCAGCCGATCGACGGGCGGGTTGACGATGCCTTCGTTGTTCGTGCTCACGTGTGTCATGACTCCTGTGGTGGACGTGGATGTCGGTGGCGTGCGGGTGCCGCGCGGTGTTCGGCGTCAGGTGGCGGAGCGCTCAGCGCCCCTGCTCACCCGGCAGTCCCATGAGTGCCACGAGTTCGGCGGCGGCGCGTTCCACGGTGTCGTTGACCACCGTGTGGTCGAACTCCGATTGCGCCGCGAGTTCCAGTTTAGCCGTTTCCAGCCGGCGCTGCTGCTGCTCGGGGGTCTCGGTGCCCCGGCCGACCAGCCGGTGCACCATCTCGTCCCAGCTCGGCGGGGCCAGGAACACGAACTGCGCCTCGGGCATGGCCTGGCGGATGCTGCGTGCGCCCTGCAGGTCGATCTCCAGCAGCACGCTGCGCCCGGCGGCCAGCGCCTCCTCGACCTTGTGGCGCGGCGTGCCGTAGCGGCTGAGGTTGTGCACCACAGCCCACTCGAGCAGGTCGTGCTCGTCGATCATGCGGTCGAACTCCTCGTCGCTGACGAAGAAGTAGTGCACCCCGTCCACCTCACCGGGTCGGGGGGCTCGCGTGGTCGCGGAGACCGAGAGCCACACCTCGGGATAGTGGTCCCGCACGTAGGTGGAGACCGTGCCCTTGCCCACCGCCGTGGGTCCGGCCAGAACGGTCACGGTGGGAGTCGGGGACACGGGAACCTCCAGGGGTGCTACGGCGACGGTCGGGCGGAACTCGACCGTCACTGTACCAACTGGTGCGTGCGGCGCACGCGGGCCGCTCAGCGGTCCAGGTAGTCCACGAGCGCTCGGCGCTGGTGCTGGCCCAGTCCGCGGACCCGCCGGGTGGGGGCGATGCCGATCTGCTCCATGATCGCCGCGGAGCGGACCTTGCCGATCCCGGGCGTGGACTCGAGCAGCTCGGTGACCTTCAGTCGGCTGACGGCCTCGTCGTCCTCGCTGCGGCGCAGCACCTCCGCGACACTCACGGAGCCGTCCCGCAGCCCCTTCTTGATCTGGGCCCGGGCGGTCCTCGCCGCCGTGGCCTTCTCCCGCGCGAGTGCGCGCTCGTCATCCGTCAATGGCCGCAGTGCCATGCCCAGCTCTCCTCCTCGTAGCCCTACGGCCCACCCGGTGGCCCGGTTGGGGGCAGGCGCACGGGAGCCGTCCTTCCCGAAAGTACCCGACGGCTTTGCGTCCGTACATACGAGAAAGGCCCCCCGGCACGCCACTGGTCGCGGGCTCCGGGGGGCGTTCTCGGGGTGCTCAGCGGATGGCCAGTGCCGTGGCGAGGGCCTCCGACGAGCGGTCCACGGCCTCGCGCAGGGCGCGCACGTCCGGGCCGTGGGACAGCACGTCCCGTGAGGAGTTGGCGAGAACCATGGGCCTGACCTGGGAGAACACCCGTGCCACCGCGGCGGCGTCGGCGCCTTGGGCCCCGAAGCCCGGGGAAAGAATCGGCCCGCCGAGCCCGCCCAGGTCGATCTCCATCCGCTCCAGGGCGGGGCCCACGGTGGCTCCGATCACGGCTCCGCACGAGCCCATCCCGCCGGTTTCGGGGGACATCACGATTTGGTCACGATCCCCCGTGTGACGCGCTCCGCCGGGGTTCCCGGCCGCGGGGGACGACGCCGCCGCGCCCGCTCCCCCGCCCGTGTGCCGGTTCTCCCGCGCCACCGCGGCGAGCACCCCGGCCGCGACCGACCCGGTGCCGCCCACGTGCTGCACGCTCGCACCCTCCGGGTTGGAGGTCAGCGCGAGCACGAACGTCCCGCGCCCGGTCTGCCGCGCGAGGTCCAGCGCGGGGCGCAGCGACTCGAAGCCCAGGTACGGGCTCAGTGTCACGGCGTCGGCCGCGAGGGGCGACCCGTCGCTGAGCCAGGCCGAGGCGTAGGCCGCCATCGTGGAGCCGATGTCACCGCGCTTGGCGTCCGCGATGCTGAGCACTCCCGCGGCGGCGGACTCGGCGAGCACGCGTTCCAGCACGGCGAGGCCCGCCGAGCCGTAGGCCTCGAACAGGGCCACCTGCGGCTTCAGCGCCGCGGCGTGGCCGGCCGCGGCCTCCACGACCCGCAGGGAGAAGGACTCCAGCCCCTGCGCGGTGCGCGGCAGCCCCCAGGCGTCGAGCAGCCCCGGGTGGGGGTCGATGCCCACGCACAGCGGGCCCCGCTCGGCCATCGCGCGCTGCAGCCTCGCCCCGAAGGGCTCACGCCCGGAACCGGCGGCCGGGCCCCCGCGGTGCGCGGGCGGCGTCGTTGGCTCCGACCCGGCGGCGTCGAGGGGGGTCCCGGCGCTGTGGCGCCCGCGGGGGGACTCAGTCACGGGAGGCCTCCTGGGCCGCGCGCTCACGCAGGGTCTGCTCGTGCTCCTGCAGGGAGGTCACGTCCCACGAGTACTGCCGCTGCGCGGTGATGGCCTGCAGCGCGGCCCCGAGCTCCGAGACCGTGGTCATGGTGGGCACGCCCACGGAGGTCGCGGCGGCGCGGATCTGGTACCCGTCCCCGCGCGCGGCCTGACCGCCGGAGGGCGTGTTGAAGATCAGGTCGATCCTCCCGTCCGTGATCAGGTCCGCGACCGTGGGCTCCTCGCCCTCGGCGTCCGCGATCTTGGCCACCACCGTGGACTCGATGCCGTTGCGGCGCAGCACCTCGGCGGTGCCGCCCGTGGAGACGATCTCGAAGCCCAGGTCCGCGAACATCTTGACCGGGATCACCGCGGAGCGCTTGTCCTTGTTGGCCACGGAGACGAACAGGGAGCCCGAGGTGGGCAGCGGCCCGCCCGCGGCGGCCTGCGCCTTGGCGAACGCCGTGTCGAAGTATTTGTCCACGCCCATGACCTCGCCCGTGGAGCGCATCTCGGGACCGAGCAGCGAGTCCACCACGGTGCCCTCGGGGGTGCGGAACCGGGCGAACGGCAGCACGACCTCCTTGACCGCGGTGGGGGTGCCCTCCGGCAGGGTGGTGCCGTCGTGGTCCGCGGGCAGCACGCCCTCGGCGCGCAGCTGCGCCACGGTGCGGCCCGTGCCGATCAGCGCGGCGGCCTTGGCCATCTGCACGCCCGTGGCCTTGGAGACGAACGGCACGGTGCGCGAGGCGCGCGGGTTGGCCTCGATCACGTACAGCACGTCCGACGCGAGCGCGAACTGCAGGTTGATCAGACCCTTCACGCCCACGCCGCGGGCAATCGCCTCCGTGGCCTCCCGCACGCGGGTGACGACGTCCGGGGCCAGGGTGATGGGCGGCAGCACGCACGCCGAGTCGCCGGAGTGGATCCCCGCCTCCTCGATATGCTCCATGATCCCGCCCACGTAGCAGTCACGGCCGTCGAACAGCGCGTCCACGTCGATCTCGATGGCGTCCTCGAGGAACTTGTCGATCAGCGCCGGACGGCTGGGGCTGACCTCCGTGGCGTTGTCCAGGTAGGTCTTCAGGGATGCCTCGTCGTAGACGATCTCCATGCCGCGCCCACCCAGCACGTACGAGGGGCGCACGAGCACGGGGTAGCCGATCTCGTGGGCGATCCGGCTGGCCTCCTCGAAGTCGTGCGCCGTGCCGTTCTTGGGCTGGCGCAGCCCGGCCTCCGTGAGCACGCGCGCGAACTCGCCGCGGTCCTCCGCGAGGTCGATGGCCTCGGGGCTCGTGCCCAGGATCGGCACCCCCGCCGCCTTGAGGTCCGCCGCGAGCTTGAGCGGGGTCTGCCCGCCCAGCTGCACGAACACGCCCAGCAGCCCGCCGGTGCGCCGTTCGGCCTCCACGACCTCCATGACGTCCTCGAACGTGAGCGGCTCGAAGTACAGCCGCGTGGAGATGTCGTAGTCGGTGGACACGGTCTCGGGGTTGCAGTTGACCATCACGGTCTCGTACCCGGCCTCACGCAGCACCATGGAGGCGTGCACGCAGGAGTAGTCGAACTCGATGCCCTGCCCGATCCGGTTGGGCCCGGAGCCCAGGATCATCACGGAGGGCTTCTCGTGCGGGGCCACCTCCGTCTCGCGGTCGTAGGACGAGTAGTGGTAGGGGGTGAACGCCTCGAACTCCGCAGCGCACGTGTCCACGGTCTTGTAGACCGGGCGGATGTCCAGCGCGTGGCGGATCCCGCGCACCACTGACTCGTCCAAGTGCACGAGCTCGCCGATCTGGGCGTCCGAGAAGCCGTGGCGCTTGGCCTCCCGCAGGGTCTCCGGGTGCAGGTCCGGGTCCTCTCGGATCAGGTCCGCGGTCTCGTTGAGCAGCTGGATCTGGTCCAGGAACCAGGGGTCGATGGAGGTGGCCCCGAAGACCTGCTCCACCGTGGCGCCAGCCAGCAGGGCGCGCTGCACGTTGCGCAGCCGCTCGGTGGTGGTCTCCTCGGTCTTGGAGACGAGCCGGGCCACCGTGTTGGGCCCGGGCTCCACGGCCGGGCGGGCGAAGCTGAAGGCCGAGCCCTTCTGCTCGAGAGAGCGCATGGCCTTCTGCAGGGCCTCGGTGAAGTTGCGCCCGATCGCCATGGCCTCCCCCACCGACTTCATGGTGGTGGTCAGCGTGGGGTCCGCCGCCGGGAACTTCTCGAACGCGAAGCGCGGGACCTTGACCACCACGTAGTCCAGCGTGGGCTCGAAGCTCGCCGGGGTCTTGCGGGTGATGTCGTTGGGGATCTCGTCCAGCGTGTAGCCCAGCGAGAGCTTGGTGGCGATCTTGGCGATCGGGAAGCCCGTGGCCTTGGACGCGAGCGCTGAGGAGCGGGAGACGCGCGGGTTCATCTCGATCACCACGACGCGCCCGGTGTCCGGCTCCACCGCGAACTGGATGTTGCACCCGCCGGTGTCCACGCCCACCTCGCGGATCACGGCGATCGCGATGTCGCGCATGCGCTGGTACTCGCGGTCGGTCAGGGTCAGCGCGGGGGCCACGGTCACGGAGTCGCCGGTGTGCACACCCACGGGGTCCACGTTCTCGATCGAGCACACGACCACCACGTTGTCCTTGGCGTCGCGCATCATCTCGAGCTCGTACTCCTTCCACCCCAGGATGGACTCCTCCAGGAGCACCTCCGAGGTGGGCGAGTACTGGATGCCGGCGCCGGCGATGCGGTGCAGGTCCGTCTCGTTGTACGCGAGCCCGGAACCGAGCCCGCCCATGGTGAAGGACGGGCGGACCACCATGGGGTAGCCCAGCTGCTCCGCGGCGGCGAGCGCCTCGTCCATGGAGTGCACGATCACGGAGCGCGCGGACTCGGCACCGCAGCGCTCGACGACGCCCTTGAAGGCCTCGCGGTCCTCGCCCAGGTTGATGGCGTCCACGTCCGCGCCGATGAGCTCCACGCCGTACTTCTCCAGGGCGCCGTTGGCGTCCAGGGCGAGCGCGGTGTTCAGCGCGGTCTGCCCGCCCAGGGTGGGCAGCACGGCGTCGGGGCGCTCCTTGGCGATGATCTTCTCGACCGTCTCCGGGGTGATGGGCTCCACGTAGGTGGCGTCCGCGAACTCGGGGTCGGTCATGATGGTGGCCGGGTTGGAGTTCACCAGGATGACGCGCAGCCCCTCGTCCTTGAGGACGCGCAGGGCCTGGGTGCCGGAGTAGTCGAACTCGGCGGCCTGCCCGATCACGATGGGCCCGGAGCCGATCACCAGGACGCTGTTGAGGTCTTGCCTGCGGGGCATCAGTTGTCTCCTGCTTCCGTGCCGGAGCCCTGCGGGGCCCGGTCCATCATGTCCACAAAACGGTCGAAGAGGTACGCGGAGTCGTGGGGTCCCGCGGCGGCCTCGGGGTGGTACTGCACGGAGAACGCGGGGACGTCCTCGCAGCGCAGGCCCTCCACCACGTTGTCGTTGAGGCCCACGTGGGACACCGTGACGCGCCCGTAGCGCGCCTCGGGCGCGGTGACGGTCTCCCCCACGGGGGCGTCCACCGCGAAGCCGTGGTTATGGGAGGTGATCTCCACGGTGCCTGTGGCGAGATCCTTGACGGGCTGGTTGATCCCGCGGTGGCCGAAGGTCAGCTTGTAGGTGCCGAAGCCAAGGGCGCGGCCCAGCAGCTGGTTGCCGAAGCAGATCCCGAAGAAGGGGATGCGGGCGTCCAGCACCTCGCGCAGCAGGGCCACCTGCTCGTCCGCGGTGGCGGGGTCCCCGGGGCCGTTGGAGAAGAACACGCCGTCCGGGTCCAGCTCCCGGACCCGGGCGAACGTGGTGTCCGCGGGCAGCACGTGCACGCGCACGCCGCGCTCGGCCAGCCGCTGCGGGGTCATGGACTTGATGCCCAGGTCCACGGCCACCACGGTGTGCTTCACGGGTGCGTCCCAGCCGTGCTCGGCGGGCTCCACCGTGTAGGTCTCGTCCGTGCTGACCTGCTCGGCGAGCGCCCGCCCGGCCATCGCGGGCTGCTCCGAGACCAGGCGCACCAGCTCGGGGACGGGCCGTGCGGCGTCGTCGCCGGAGAAGATCCCCGCGCGCATCGCACCCTTGTCCCGCAGGTGGCGGGTGAGGGCGCGGGTGTCCACGCCCTGGATGCCGGTGACGCCCTGGGCGTCGAGCTCCTCGTCGAGGGTGCGCTCGCTGCGCCAGTTGGAGGGCCGGCGCGCGGGGTCCCGCACTACGAAGCCGTTGACCCAGATCCTCCGGGACTCCATGTCCTCGGTGTTCACCCCGGTGTTGCCGATGTGCGGGGCGGTCTGGACCACGATCTGACCCGCGTAGGAGGGATCGGTGAGGGTCTCCTGGTAGCCGGTCATCCCGGTGGCGAAGACGGCCTCCCCGAGGGCGGTGCCGGGGGCTCCCCAGGCGCGGCCGTCGAAGACCGTGCCGTCCTCGAGGACCAGGACGGCCGGTCGGATCCGTGGTGAGTTCATCGCGAACTCCTTTCGTTGAGCAGGTGTCGTTAAGCGTGCGGGGCGGCGGGCCCGGCACGGGGGTCTCACGCGGTCAGCAGGGCCGACGCCGCGTCCTCCAGTTCGTGGGATCCCTCGCCCGAGCGGGCGCGGAAGCCGGTGTCCACGCGGGTGTCCCCGAGGTCCCAGGTGAGCACCACGAGCCCGTCGCGCTCCACGAACTTGCCCACCATCCCGGAGGCGGTGGACACGGCGCGAAGGTCACGGCGCGGGATGAACACGTCCGGGGCGCCCTGGCGGTTGATGAACACCCCGTCCGGGGCCACCACGGCCTCGGCGTTGGTGCGCACCCCCAGCCCGTGGCGCGCGATGCGCTCGAGCGGCTGGTCGGTGTAGGTGGTGACCACGTACATCCCGTCCACGCGGGTGCTCGCGCGGCTCATGATGTCCTGTGGTGCGGGGGTCAGCTCGGAGACCCCCGCCTGGCGTCGCACGCGGCCCCGCCAGCCCCACCAGAGCAGGGCGAAGAGCACCACCACGAGCGCGGCGGTGAGCAGGGTGGGCACGAGCTTGTCCGACATGGGGGACACGACCTTTCGGGAGGGCTGCGGGGATCAGCGGGCCAGGGGTGTGGCCAGCTCCCCGTCGCGGACCACCGGGTGGCCGCGGTAGAACGTGGCGCGCACCGCGCCCGGCAGGGTCATCCCCCGGTACGGGCTGTTGCGGGCCTTGGACGCGTGTCGCGAGGGGTCCACGGGCGTGGCCCCGGTGGGGTCCCACAGCACGATGTTGGCAGGGGCGCCGGGTGCCAGCTCCCGGCCCTGGTCCGTCAGCCCCAGGATCTCCGCCGGGCGGCGGGACATGATCTGGGCGACGCGCTGCCACCCGATCAGCCCGGTGTCCACCAGGGTGTGCTGGACCACGGCCAGGGCGGTCTCCAGCCCGGTCATCCCGTGGGCCGCCCAGGACCACTCGCACTCCTTGTCCTCGGCGGTGTGCGGGGCGTGGTCCGTGCCGATCACGTCGATCGTGCCTTCTGCCACGGCCCGGCGCAGGGCCTGGACGTCCTCGTCCGTGCGCAGCGGCGGGTTGACCTTGTACACGGGGTCGAAGGTGCGCACCAGCTCGTCCGTGAGCAGCAGGTGGTGGGGGGTGGCCTCGGCCGTGACCGTCACCCCGCGCTCCTTGGCCCACCGCACGATTTCCACGGACCCGGCCGTGGAGAGGTGGCAGATGTGCAGTCGGGAGTCCACGTGCTGGGCCAGCAGCACGTCCCGGGCGATGATCGCCTCCTCGGCCACGGCGGGCCAGCCGGCGAGGCCGAGGTCCGCGGAGACCGCGCCCTCGTTCATCTGCGCGCCCTCGGTCAGCCGGGGCTCCTGGGCGTGCTGGGCGATGATGCCGTCGAAGGCCTTGACGTACTCCAGGGCCCGGCGCATCAGCACGGGGTCGTGCACGCACTTGCCGTCGTCGGAGAACATCCGCACCGCGGCGCGGGACTCCGCCATGGCCCGGATCTCGGCCAGCCGCTCGCCCTCCAGTCCCACGGTCACCGCGCCCACCGGGTGCACGTCCGCCCAGCCGGCGTCCCGGCCCAGCTGCCACACCTGCTCGACCACGCCGGCGGTGTCCGCCACGGGGTTCGAGTTGGCCATCGCGAACACGGCGGTGTAGCCGCCCCGGGCCGCGGCGCGGGTGCCGGTCTCCACGGTCTCGGCGTCCTCGCGGCCGGGCTCCCGCAGGTGGGTGTGCATGTCCACGAGTCCGGGCAGGGCGATCAGCCCCGTGGCGTCGATGACCTCGGCGTCCTCGGGGACGTCCAGGGAGCCGGGGGCGCCCACGGCGGTGACGGTCCCGTCCACCACGAGCAGGTCCGAGGGGTCCCCGCCCTCGGGGCGGGCGTTGCTGATCAGGTAGGTGCTCATGAGGACCTCAGTTCTCGCTCGGGTTCGGGGAGCTCTCGTCACCGGAGAGCAGCAGGAAGAGGACGGCCATGCGCACGGACACGCCGTTGGCCACCTGCTCCAGCACGGTGGAGCGCGGGGAGTCCGCGGCCTCGGAGGAGATCTCCAGACCGCGGTTCATGGGCCCGGGGTGCATGAACACCGTGGGCGCGCCCGCCTCCTCCAGGCGCCGCACGCGCTGGGCGGTCAGCCCCCAGCCGCGCGTGTACTCCGCCTCGCTCGGGAAGAACGCGGCGTTCATACGCTCGCGCTGCAGGCGCAGCATCATCACGGCGTCCGGGGCCTCGGCCAGCACGGCGTCGAGGTCGTAGCTGACCTCGCACGGCCAGCCGGTCAGGGCCACGGGCAGCAGCGTGGGAGGGGCCACCAGGGTCACACGGGCGCCCAGGGTGCTCAGCAACCACACGTTGGAGCGGGCCACGCGGGAGTGCAGCACGTCCCCCACGATCACCACGTGCATGTCCTCCAGGTCCATCCCGGTGCTCGCGACGCCCGTGGCGCGCGAGCGCACCCGGCGCAGGGTCATGGCGTCCAGCAGGGCCTGGGTGGGGTGGGCGTGCTTGCCGTCCCCGGCGTTGACCACGGCGGCGTCGATCCACCCGGAGTCCGCGAGCTGCTGCGGGGCGCCCGAGGAGCCGTGGCGGATCACCACGGCGTCCGCGCTCATGGCCATCAGCGTCTGGGCGGTGTCCTTCAGGGACTCGCCCTTGGACACCGAGGAGCCCTTGGCGGAGAAGTTGATCACGTCCGCGCTGAGCCGCTTCGCGGCGGTCTCGAACGAGATCCGGGTGCGGGTGGAGTCCTCGAAGAACAGGTTCACCACGGTGCGCCCGCGCAGCGCGGGCAGCTTCTTGACTTCGCGCGAGGACACGGCGGCCATCTGGTCCGCGGTGTCCAGGATCCGCACGGCGTCCGCGTACGAGAGGTCGGTGGTGCTCAGCAGGTGCTTCACGCGCACTCACCGTCCCGTCCACGAGCGGCGGACGACGCCGCACGGCCGGGTGAGCGGGCGACGTCGGCGTCGGAGGTCACGGGCGCGTCGATGACCACGCAGTCCTCGTGGCCGGTGGCCCGCGGTTGGGGATCGGTCTCACGCAGCAGCACCCGCACCTTCTCGCGGGAGGACGTGGGCAGGTTCTTGCCCACGTGGTCCGCGCGGATGGGCAGCTCCCGGTGGCCCCGGTCCACGAGCACCGCGAGGCGCACCACGTCCGGGCGGCCCACGTCCACGAGGGCGTCCAGGGCCGCGCGGATGGTGCGCCCGGAGCACAGGACGTCGTCCACGAGCACCACGGTGCGCCCGTCGATCCCGGACTCGGGGATGAGCGTGGGCTGCGGGGTGCGGGCGGGGTTCCTGCGGAGGTCGTCCCGGTACATGGTGATGTCCAGCTGGCCCGTGGCCGTGGCGGCGTGGAAGCCGGCGTCGATCTGCTCGAGGCGGGCGGCCAGGCGCTGTGCGAGCGGGTAGCCGCGGCGGGCGATGCCCAGCAGCACGAGGTTCTCGGAGCCGCGGTTGGACTCCAGGATCTCGTGGGCGATCCGGGACAGGGCCCGGTCGATGTCGGATGTCGAGAGGATCACGCGGGAGGTGGAGTCCTCCTGGGTCCGCTCGGCGTGTTCGGGCACGCTCACGTGCCGCCTCCTTCCCCGCCTCACGGGACGGAATTTAAAGGGTGCGATCGTTTCCTGAAGCTACCACACACGAAGAACCCCGGTCCGTGGCGCGCACGAACCGGGGTCGGGGCCTCAGTCGTCCAGCAGGGACGGCTTGACCTTCTGCAGCCGCCCCAGCAGACCGTTGACGAAGCGCGGTGAGTCGTCGGTGGACAGCTGCCGGGTCACGGCCACCGCCTCGGCCACGGCCACGCCGTCCGGGATCTCGCTGTTGTACAGCAGCTCCCACGCGCCCACGCGCAGCGCGTTGCGGTCCACCGCGGGCATCCGCCCGAGGGCCCAGCCCTGCGAGTAGGTCTCCAGGAACTCGTCGATGTCCTCGCGGCGCTCGTCCACGCCCTCGAGGATCTCCACGGTGTACGGGTTGATGGGCGAGGACGAGTTCTCGCGGCGGCGCACCAGGGCGTCACGCACGGACTCGTTGCGCTGCTCGGCCTCGAAGAGGATCTCGACGGCGCGCACCCGCGCCTTGCTGCGTGCCCCGCTCACTCGTTGACGCGTCCCAGGTAGTCACCGGTGCGGGTGTCCACCTTGACCTTGGTGCCCTGCTCGAGGAACAGGGGGACCTGGATCTGGTAGCCGGTCTCCACGGTGGCCGGCTTGGTGCCGCCCGTGGAGCGGTCGCCCTGAAGACCGGGCTCGGTGTAGGTGATCTCCAGCACCACCGACGGCGGCATCTCGATGTAGAGCGGCGCGCCCTCGTGGATGGCCACGGTCACGTTCTGGTTCTCGAGCATGAAGTTGGCGGCGTCGCCGACCACCACACCGGGCACGGTGATCTGGTCGTACGTGGAGTTGTCCATGAAGACGTAGTCGTCGCCGTCCTGGTACAGGTACTGGTACTCGCTGCGGTCCACCGTGGCCGTCTCGATCTTGGCACCGGCATTGAACGTCTTGTCCACCACCTTGCCGCTGGTCACGTTGCGCAGCTTGGTGCGCACGAACGCGCCACCCTTGCCGGGCTTGACGTGCTGGAACTCGATGGTCTGCCAGAGGTTGCCGTCGAGCTTGAGGATGGTGCCGTTCTTGATGTCGTTGCTGGTTGCCACGGTGTCACTTTCTCGTCGGGTACGTCGCCGCACTGGGTCCGGCTCGTGGAGCCGGGCCAGTCTACCGCGTGCGGCCGGATCCCCCGGTGCGGGGGTGCGGGCCCCGCAGGGCCCCGCACGTCAGTCCGCGATCTCCTGGTAGCACGCGAACAGGATCGCGGGGTCCGGGACCTCCATGATGCGCGGCGCGGCGATCCGGTCCAGGACCACGAAGCGCAGCAGGTTGCCGCGGGTCTTCTTGTCCCGCTTCATGACCTCCAGCAGCCTGGGCCACTGGTCGGCGCGGTACGAGACTGGCAGCCCCAGGGAGGTGAGGATCTCGCGGTGCAGGGCCACGACGTCGTCGGAGAGGGTTCCGGCCGCGCGCCCCAGCTCTGCCGCGAAGACCATACCCACCGAGACCGCCGCGCCGTGGCGCCACTGGTAGCGCTCGTTGTGCTCGATCGCGTGGCCCAGGGTGTGGCCGTAGTTCAGGTACTCACGCCGCCCGGACTCGCGCAGGTCCGAGGAGACCACCTCCGCCTTGACGCGCACGCTGCGCTCCACAAGCTCGCGCACCACGGCCGAGGAGCTGTCCCGGACCTCGGCGGGATGCTCCTGGATCAGGGTGAGGATCTGCGGGTCCGCGATGAACCCGCACTTGACCACCTCGGCCATGCCCGTGAGCAGCTCGTTCTCGGGCAGGGTGGCCAGTGAGTCGAGGTCGCACACCACCGCGGCCGGCGGGTGGAAAGCGCCCACCAGGTTCTTGCCCTCGGCCGTGTTGATCCCGGTCTTGCCGCCCACCGCGGCGTCCACCATGCCCAGCAGCGTGGTGGGCAGGTGGAGCACCCGCACACCGCGCAGCCACGTGGCGGCCACGAAGCCCGCGAGGTCCGAGACCGCGCCGCCGCCCACGGAGACCACGGCGTCCGTGCGCGTGAAGTCGGACTGGCCCATGATCTGCCAGCAGAAGGCCGCCACCTCCACGCGCTTGCCCTCCTCCGCGTCCGGGATCTCCGCCACGAAGCTCTGGATCCCGGCGGCGCGCAGATTCTCCTGGACCACGTCGCCCGTCGCGCGCAGGGCACGAGGGTGGATGATCAGCACCTTCTTGACGCGCTCCCCCAGCAGCTCGGGGACGCGGCCGAGCAGGCCGTTGCCCACCAGGACGTCGTACTGGTTCTCGGGGGTGTCCCCGCGCACGGGGATCACGGTCTCGTTCATGCGGTGCGGTCCTCTTCGGTTGCGGGCTGCCCGGGCGCGTCCAGCGCGGCGTGCAGCTGGTGGGCGATCTGCGCGACGGTGCGCGGGGCGCGTCCGTCCAGGGTGATGGTGGCGAGACGCTCGAACGTCCCGCGGCGCTCGGCCATGATCCGGGTCCACCGCGCCTCGGGGTCCGGCTGCAGCATGGGCCGGGTGGTGTTGCCCCGGATGCGGGGGCGCACCGTGTCCAGGTCCACCTCCAGGTAGGCCACCGTGCGCCCCTCGATCAGCAGCTGCACGAGGGGGGACATCGGTGCTCCCCCGCCCAGGGAGATCACGCAGCGCTCGTTGCGGGGGTCGTCCAGCAGCTCGGCCACCACCTCGGCCTCGATGCGGCGGAACTCCGCCTCACCGCGCGCACGGAAGAGAGCGGGGATGGGCCCGTGGCGGGACTCGATCACGCGGTCGGTGTCTACGTGCCGTAGGCCGTGGTGGGTGGACATGTACTGGGCCACGCGGGACTTGCCGGCGGCCATGGGCCCGATCAGCACCACCGGCAGCGCCGCACCGCTCACGAGAGGTCCCCGCGCACCTCGTCCAGTGCCGCCAGCGCGGCCGGGTCCGCGAGCTCGGGCGAGGTGCGTAGCGACTCGGGGATGCCCGCGAGGTAGGAGTCCCGGTTGCGCACGAGCTCCGCGACGGAGTCCCCGCCGAACTTCTCGAGCGCGGCCTCCGCGAGCACGAGCGCCACCATGGCCTCGGCCACGACGCCCGCGGCCGGCACCGCGCACACGTCCGAGCGCTGGTGGTGGGCACGGGCGGGCTCACCGGTGGCCACGTCCACGGTGTGCAGCGAGCGGGGCACCGTGGCAATGGGCTTCATGGCCGCGCGCACCCGCAGCAGGTCACCCGTGGACATCCCGCCCTCGATGCCACCGGCCCGGTTGGACACGCGGTGCACGGAGCCGTCGGCGCGCAGGGTCTCGTCGTGGGCCAGGGACCCCGGACGCTGCGCAGTGCGGAAGCCGTCCCCGACCTCCACGCCCTTGATCGCCTGGATGCCCATCAGCGCCCCGGCCAGCCGGGAATCCAGCCGCCGGTCCCAGTGGACGTACGAGCCGAGCCCCGGGGGCATCCCCTCGGCCAGCACCTCCACGACGCCGCCCAGGGTCTCCCCCGCCTTGTGCGCGGCGTCCACCGCGGCCACCATGGCCGCGGACGTCTCCGCGTCGAAGCAGCGCAGCGGGTCGGCGTCGAGGGCGGGGACGTCCTGCGGTCCGGGCAGCGGAGCGCCCTCGGGCACGGCCACCTCGGCCACCGCGGTGGTGTGCGAGACCAGGCGCACGCCCAGCGCCGCGAGGATCTGGGAGGCGACCACGCCGAGGGCAACCCGCGTGGCCGTCTCACGCGCGGACGCGCGCTCGAGCACCGGACGGGCCTCGTCGAAACCGTACTTCTGCATGCCCGTGAGGTCCGCGTGGCCCGGACGCGGCCGGGTCAGCGGTGCGTTGCGGGCCCTGCCCTCGAGAACCTGCGGGTCCACGGGGTCCGAGCTCATGACGTCCTGCCACTTGGGCCACTCGGTGTTGGCGATCTCGATGGCCACCGGCCCGCCCTGCGTGAGACCGTGGCGCACACCGCCGAGGATCCGCACGCGGTCCTGCTCGAACTTCATCCGGGCACCGCGCCCGTAGCCCAGCCTCCGGCGCGCCAGGGCGTCCTGGACCATCCCGGTGGTCAGTTCCACACCGGCGGGCACGCCCTCGACGATCCCCACGAGCGCCTCGCCGTGGGACTCTCCGGCCGTGAGCCAACGCAACATCCTGCACTCCAGTCCTCAGCGGGGATCGCGCGGATCCCCTGTGGTCAATTCCTGCGCCGGGCCCTCCCGCGCCTCGCGCCTCGCCGGCTCCTGCGTCCGACCGGCACCGCACGCGGGAGCCGTGACGAGCGCACCGGGCTCACACCGCCAGGCGGCCCTGCTGGGCCCGTCGGACCCGGTCCGGCACCGCGCGCTCCGGGCGCCCGACGGCGCGGCACATGGCCGCGGTCACGGCGGCCTCCTCCGTAAGCGGCTCACGGGGCGTGCCCCGCGTGAACCAGCGCACCTGGTCCACGGCCTGGAAGATCAGCATATCGAGACCCGGTGCCACCGCGCCGCCGGCCTCCTGCCACGCCCGGGCCAGCGCCGAGGGCCAGGGGTCGTAGGCCACGTCCAGCAGCACGCCACCGGTCCGACGACGCCGCGCTGCCCACTCGCCCGCGAGCTCGTCCGCCGCGCGCGGGGGAAGCGTGGACACCACCACGTCGGCGCGGTCCAGCAGCTCGGGCGCCTGCGTCCAGGGGCGCACGTCCACCGCGGTTCCCACGGCCCGTGCCACGGACTCCAGGGACGCGGCCCGCGCGGGAGTGCGTACCGCCACGGCCACGCACCCGGCACCGAGACCGTGCAGGGCCGCGACGGCCGCGCTCGCGGTGGCTCCCCCGCCCAGCACGACGGCGCTCGGGGCCTCGGGCACGTCCCCCGCCGCGGTCACGGCGGCCATGATGCCCATGACGTCCGTGTTGTCCGCGGTGACCGACCCGTTCTCGTCGAACACGAGGGTGTTGGCGACCCCCAGTGCCCGGACGAGGGGCGTGGTGCGGCCCGCCGCACGGGCCGCACGCGGCTTGAGCGGCATGGTCACCGAGAAGCCCGACCAGCCGCCGTCGGAACGGGCCGCGGCCCAGAACTGGTCCCAGGCCTGCCACGGGACGTCCCGGCGGGTGTACTGCGCGGGGATCCCGAGCGCGCCGTACGCGGCGTCGTGCAGCGCCGGGGACAGCGAGTGCCCCACGGGATGGCCCAGCACGGCGGCGCGCAGCACGGGGGTGGTCGGGGAGGTCACCTCAGGAGCACTTTCCCTCGTGGTCGGAGCACCACTTCTGGTACTCGGCCACGTACTTCTGGTGCTCCTCGTACGTCTTGGCGAACTTGGTCTCACCCGTGTCCAGGTTGACCGTGACCCAGTAGTAGTAGTCGTTCTTCTCGGGGTGCGCGGCGGCGGCGATGGCGTCGTCGCTCGGGGAGCCGATGGGACCCACGGGCAGGCCCGGGTTCGCGTACGTGTTGTACGGGTTGGACTTGTCCTTCTTCTCCTCGTCGGTGAGGTGCACGGTCTTCTTGCCCAGCCCGTACGTCACGGAGGCGTCGGACTGGATGAAGCCGCTGGTCTCGCCGTCCGGGTGGTTCATGCGGTTCTCGATCGCCCCGGCCACGGAGGGGTAGTTCTTGGGGGTGCCCTCGAACTCCACGATCGAGCCGATGGTCAGCACCTCGAACCACTTGTCCTCGGGGACGTCGTTCTTCTTCAGGGTCTCCTTGGTGCGGTCCACCATCTCCTGGAGCACCTGCTCCGCGGTGGCGTCCAGGGGGAAGCGGTACTCCCCCGGGTGCAGCCAGCCCTCCAGGTCCGGGAACTTCTCCGGAACGCCGAACTTCTTCTTGTCCGAGGCGAGCGTCTCGAACTCGGACTTCTGGATGCCCGTGGCCTGGCTCAGGGTGGTGAGGGTGTCGTCAAGACGCTGGGTCTTGGCGATGGCGGCGTAGTGCGAGGCCTCGCCCTTGTCCATGAGCCGATTGATGACGTCTTCGGAGCTCATGTGCGTCTTGAGCTGGTAGTCCCCGGGCTGGATGAAGTCCTGGGGGTAGCGCTTCTGGAACTGGGAGACAAAGTAGGAGGAGTTCGCCACGATCTCCTGGGACTGCAGGTCCTGGGCGATCTGGCCCGTGGTGCTGCCGTCCGAGACGGAGAAGTTCACGTCCTGGTCCCCCGAGCCGTGGTAGTCCTTGCGCTCGAACAGGCCGAGGGCCGAGCCCAGCACGGCCACGACCACCAGCAGGGCGGCCACGAACAGCGCAATGGCGGTGGCCATGGAGGCCCGGGAGCGGGTGCGGCGGCGCTTGCGCTGCTCGGGGGTCACGTCGTGGTGCTCGAACGTGCCCATGAGGCGCGAGTGGGGACCTTCGTCCGTGGCGTGCTCGGAGCCCTGCCCTCCACCGGGTGCCCGGTGCTGGGGTGCCCCGTCACCGGTGCCATTGCGTCGCGGCTCTTCGCTCACGAATACTCTCCGTCCGCCGTTCTGGTGGTCATGTGGGCCGTGTCCGGCCGCGCCGCCCGGGTGGGGGTGGCGCGTCGGGTTCAGGCGTCCGCCGTGACGGCCTCGCCCGGCTCCTCACCGGTGCGCAGCCCCTGGTCCACCGCGGTCTGCAGGAACGTCACGGCCGCGGCCTGGTCGACCCTGTCCATGTGCTCCCGCCGGGAGACGCCCGAGTCCAGCAGGGACCGGTGGGCGGTCACCGTGGACAGGCGCTCGTCCACCAGGCGCACCTCGGTAGTGCACCCCCGTGAGCCTAGCCGACGAAGCAACCCGGCAGCGTAATCCCTGGCCATCCGCGTGGAATCATTCTCGTGCCCGTTGAGGCTGCGGGGAAGCCCCACGTAGACCGTGCGGACGTCGCGCTGCTCGCAGAGCTTGGTGATGATCTTCACATCGAAGGCTTTGCGGGGGTTGGGGTCCCGCGTGAGCGTCTGGTGCGGGGTGGCCAGGACGCAGTCCGGGTCGGTCAGGGCGATTCCCACCCTGACCGTTCCCACGTCCACGCCCATGCGCACCCCGCGCACGAAGGCCTCGGGCATCAGCCCGCCGTGCTCTGGATCTGCCGACGGATCGCGGCCAGGGCGTCGGGGATCTTCGCGGCGTCGGAACCGCCGCCCTGGGCGACGTCCGGCTTGCCGCCGCCACCGCCGCCGAGCGTGGTGGCCGCGGTGCGCACGAGCTGCCCGGCCGCGAGACCGGCGTCCCGGGCGGCGTCGTTGACCGCGACGACCACGAGCGGGCGGTCGTTGGCCACACCGGTGACCGCGGCCACGGCGGGCTCGGAGCCCAGCCGCGTGCGCAGGTCCAGCGCGAGGGAGCGCAGCGCGTCCGCGGAGGCGATCTCCCCGGCGTCGTGCAGCACGGCGGTGACGGGACCGACGCGCTCGGCGTCGCGCGCGAGCTGGCCGGCCTGGGCCTGCAGCTGCTGCTGGCGCAGGCCCGCGAGCTGACGCTCGGTCTCCTTGAGCTTGTCCAGGGTGGCCGCGAGCCGCTCGGGCAGCTCGGCGCTGGACTGCACCTTGAGCATCCCGGTGAGCTGGTTGACCAGGGTGCGCTCCGCCGCCAGGTGGTTGAACGAGTTCAGGCCCACGAGCGCCTCGACGCGCCGGTTGCCCGAGCCCACGGACTGCTCCGAGACGAGCGAGAGCGAACCGAGCTGGGACGTGGAGCCCACGTGGGTGCCGCCGCACAGCTCACGGGACCACGGGCCGTTCATCTCGACCACGCGCACCTCGTCCCCGTACTTCTCACCGAACAGGGACATGGCGCCCAGCTTCTTGGCCTCGGCCAGCGGCATCTCGCGGGTGACCACCTCGAAGTCGTCGCGGATCGCGGTGTTCGCGATCTGCTCGATCTCCTGGATCTGACCCGCGTTCAGGGCCTCGCCGTGGGAGAAGTCGAAGCGCAGGTAGCCCTCCTTGTTGAAGGAGCCGCGCTGGACGGCGTCGGGGCCCAGGACGTCGTGCAGGGCCGCGTGGATCACGTGGGTGCCGGAGTGGGCGGCCTCGCCGTCGTGGCGGCGGCGCGAGTCCACCCGGGCGGTGACCTCGTCCCCCACGAGCACCTGGCCCGCGGAGACCGTGACCTTGTGCACGGACAGACCCTTGACCGGCTGCTGGACGTCCTCCACGGTGAGCTGCGCCCCGTCCGAGGAGTCGATGGTGCCCACGTCCGCGGCCTGACCGCCGGCCTCCGCGTAGAACGGGGTGCGTTCCAGCACGACCTCCACGTGCTCACCCTCGCTCGCGGCGGGCACGGAGACGCCGCCGGAGAGGATCGCGCGCACGGTGGTGGGGGTCACCAGCTCGGTGTAGCCAGTGAACTCGCTGCCGTGGTCGTCCAGCATCCGGCGCAGCTCGGAGAGGTCCGCCAGGGCGCCCTTCTTGGCGCGGGCGTCCTCCTGGGCACGCTGGCGCTGCTCGGCCATCAGGGCACGGAAGGCGGTCTCGTCCACGGACACACCGGCCTCCTCCGCCATCTCCAGCGTGAGGTCGATGGGGAAGCCGAAGGTGTCGTGCAGGGCGAACGCGTCCGCGCCGCTCAGGGCCCGCTGCTCACCCTTGGCCACCTCCACGGCGTGCTCCAGGCGGGTGGTGCCGGACTCGATGGTCTTGAGGAACGCCCGCTCCTCCGCGTAGGCGATCCGCGAGATCCGCTCGAAGTCCTCCGCCACGACCGGGTAGACGCCCTTCATGGCGTCCCGGGACTCGGGCAGCAGCACGGGCAGGCACGGCTCGGTCACGCCCAGCAGACGCATGGCGCGCACCGCGCGGCGCAGCAGCCGGCGCAGGATGTAGCCGCGGCCCTCGTTGCCGGGGGTCACGCCGTCCGCGATGAGCATCAGCGAGGAGCGCACGTGGTCCGCGACCACGCGCATCCGGACGTCGTCGTCGTAGCCCTGCTCACCGGCCTTCTCGGCGCCGTGGTACGTACGGCCGGAGAGCTTTGCCGCGGCGTCGAGCACGGGGCGGACCTGGTCCGTCTCGTAGAAGTTCTCCACGCCCTGCAGCAGCATGGCCAGGCGCTCCACGCCGAGGCCGGTGTCGATGTTCTTGCGCGGCAGTTCGCCGAGGATCTCGTAGTCCTTGCCGTTGCCCTCGCCGCGCTGGTACTGCATGAACACGAGGTTCCAGATCTCGATGTAGCGGTCGTCGTCCACCGCCGGGCCGCCGTCCTTGCCGTAGCGCGGGCCGCGGTCGTAAAAGATCTCGGAGTCCGGACCGGCCGGGCCCGGCTGGCCGGTGTCCCAGTAGTTCTCGTCCCGGCCCATGCGCTGGATCCGCTGTGCCGGCAGGCCCACGGTGTCGTGCCACAGGTCGTAGGACTCCTGGTCCCCCTCGTACACGGTGACCCACAGCCGCTCGGGGTCCAGGCCGAAGCCGCCCTGCTCGGGCGCGGTGGTCAGCAGCTCCCACGCCATGGGAATGGCCTGGGACTTGAAGTAGTCGCCGAATGAGAAGTTTCCGGCCATCTGGAAGAACGTGCCGTGGCGGGCGGTCTTGCCCACCTCGTCGATGTCCAGGGTGCGGATGCACTTCTGCACGGAGGTGGCCCGCTGGTACGGGGGCGTCTCCTGGCCCAGGAAGTACGGGATGAACGGCACCATGCCGGCGATGGTGAACATGGCACCGGGCTGCTGCGACACCAGGGACGCCGAGGGCACCACGTGGTGGTCCCTGGCCTCGAAGTAGCTCAGCCAGCGCTGGGTGATCTCGTGAGAGAGCATTACCGCTCGTTTCCTTCCGAAGGGACGTGGTCGATGACCCGGCCCCGGGGGTCCTCCGGGCCGGTCGAGGGGTCGTGCGAGGCAACGGGGTGCCAGGGGACGCCCGCCGGGGGCACGGCGGCGTCGGCGGGGTGGTTGGCGGTGTGGTCCACGGGCGAGCGCACGCCGAACTGCTGCTGCAGCTGCGCCTCGCGCTCGTCCATGCCCGCGCGCACGCGGGCCGCGAACTCGCCGAAGCGGCGGGCGGCGGAGCGCAGGGTGTCGACGGCGCCCGGGCGCGGCCGGTGCGCCACGTCACCGGTGCCGGTGCGCGCCACCGCGGTCTGCTCGGGGCTGCCCTGGACCGCACGCGCCAGGGACTGCCGGGCCGCGGGATCGGAGGCGACGCGCGTGGCCGCCCCGCCCACGAGGGCTCCGGCGGCGAGCAGCGCGAGTTTGGACCACATGCCCATGATCAGCTCCTGGATTCCGTGGGGTGGGCGGCCTCGGCGGGGCCCGCCGCCGGGCCGGAGCCGGTGTCCGCCGCGGCGTCGGGCGCATGCCCGGTCCCTGAGGTTCCCTCCTGGGGGCGGGTCTGGGCACCGGTGGCACCCGGCTGGGGTGAGAACGCCCGGCGCAGCCCGTGCGAGAAGGACGCCACCTTGATCAGCGGCTGCCCCACCGTGGAGGCCACCAGCGAGGACAGCGCGGAGACGTTCGCGGAGGCGTCCGAGACGTTGGAGGTGATCCCGTCCACCTTCTCCAGCTGGGTGTTGGTGGTGCTGACCGTGCGGGTGACCTCGTCGATCAGGGGCGTGGTGCCGTCGTTGATCGAGCGGATGGTCAGGCGCAGCTCGTCGAACACGCGACCCAGCTTCACGATCGGCAGCGCCAGCAGGCCCACGAGCACCGCGAACACGAAGGCCGCGAGCAGACCGGCGATTTCCCCACCGTCCATGGGTGACCACAACTCCGTCCATGCATCGTCATCGGATCGGCGTGAATGCCGACCGAAGCGCAACTCTACCCAACAACTCGCACGCGTCCGAGACACCCGGTGGCACCGGAGACCGGTGCCCGCGGCACGCGCCGCACCGTACGCGTCCGAGGGGCCACCTCGTACGGGGCCGCAGACGCGGACAGCCCGCGGTGGGAACCGCGGGCTGTCCGGTTGCCGCCCGACGAACGGGCGGCGGCACACGCAGGGTCAGGCCATGCGTGCGTAGTACTCGACCACGAGCTGCTCCTCGCAGGTCACGGGGACCTCGGAGCGCTCCGGCTTGCGCGAGAGCGTGGCCTGCAGCCGGTCGATCGTCACGTCGAGGTACGGCGGGGTGTCCGGCAGGACGTCCTGGTTCGCACCGGTCGCGGCGATCTGGAACGGCACCATCTTCTCGGAGCGCGGGTGCACGTGGATCATCTGACCCGGGCGCACGCGGTACGAGGGACGGTCCACGCGCTGGCCGTCCACCATGATGTGGCGGTGCACCACGGCCTGGCGGGCCGCGGCCATCGTGCGGACGAAGCCCGCGCGCAGCACGAGGGCGTCCAGGCGGGTCTCGAGCAGGGCGATGAGGTTCTCACCGGTCTGGCCCTCGACGCGCTTGGCCTCCACGTAGGCGCGGTGCATCTGCTTCTCGCGGATGTTGTACTGCGCGCGCAGCCGCTGCTTCTCGGTCAGGCGCACCTTGTAGTCGGAGTCCTGCTTGCGGCGGGCACGGCCGTGCTCGCCGGGTGCGTACGGGCGGCGCTCGAAGTACTTCTCGGCCTTCGGCGTCAGCGCGATGCCGAGGGCGCGGGACTTGCGCACCTGGCGGCGCGCACGGGAGCTGTTGTTCTGGGACAAAGCATGCCTTTCATGCGGTTCGACGGCGTACGGGCAGGGCCCGCGTTCCGTTCTGGGTGGTACTGGCCTCCTGCGCGGGGGAATCGGTTCCCGCGGGAGAGGTGCGGATCAGCCGCAATCCGACGTGCCTAGCGTCCACCGTGTGCTCTCCGGGCCCGTGAGGGTGTCAGGGGCGCCGCAGGTCCACCGGGGACGTGCCAGCCAGCGTTCCACTATAGCGGACTCAGTCGACGTCCTCGTTCACCCAGTCCAGGGACTTGGTCACGGCCTTGCCCCAGTTGCGGAACAGCTTCTCCTGCTGCTCGCGGTCCCCCTCGGGATCCCAGCGCTTGTCCTCGGCCCAGTTCCGGGTGATCTCGTCCAGGTCCGCCCAGAAGCCCACCGCGAGACCGGCCGCGTACGCGGCACCCAGCGCGGTGGTCTCCGTGATCTCGGGGCGGATCACGGGCACGCCCAGCTGGTCCGCCTGGAACTGCATGAGCAGCTCGTTGGCCGTCATGCCGCCGTCCACGCGCAGCTCCACGAGGTCCTGCTGCGAGTCGTTGTTCATGGCCTCGACCACCTCGCGGGACGGGTAGGCGGTGGCCTCCAGCACGGCGCGGGCGATGTGCTCCTTGCGCACGTAGCGGGTCAGACCCACCAGGGCGCCACGGGCGTCCGGGCGCCAGTGCGGTGCGAACAGGCCCGAGAACGCGGGCACGAAGTACGCCCCGCCGTTGTCCTCGACGGCGCGCGCGAGCGGCTCGATCTCCTTGGCGTCCTGGATGATCCCGAGGTTGTCCCGCACCCACTGCACGAGCGAGCCCGTGACCGCGATCGAGCCCTCGAGGGCGTAGACCGGCTTCTCGCCCTCGATCTGGTAGCACACCGTGGTGATGAGCCCGTGGTCCGAGCGCACCGGGGTCTCCCCCACGTTCATCAGCAGGAAGCTGCCCGTGCCGTAGGTGTTCTTGCCCATGCCGGGCTCGAAGCACGTCTGGCCGAACATCGCGGCCTGCTGGTCGCCCAGGATGCCCGCGATCGGGACCTGCTTGAGGAAGCCGCGGGCGCGGCCCTTGCCGTAGACCTCGGAGCTGCAGCGGATCTCGGGGAGCATGGACATGGGGATGCCCAGCGTGTCGCAGAGGTCCTCGTTCCAGTCCAGCGTGTCGATGTTCATGAGCAGCGTGCGGGACGCGTTGGTCACGTCCGTGACGTGCACGCCGTCGTGGGTGCCGCCCGTGAGGTTCCACACGAGCCAGCTGTCGGTGGTGCCGAAGATGAGGTCCCCGGCCTCGGCCTTCTCCCGTGCGCCCTCCACGTTGTCCAGGATCCACTTGACCTTGGGGCCCGCGAAGTAGCTGGCCAGGGGCAGACCGGTGAGCTCGCGGAAACGCTCCTCGCCGCCGTCCCGTGCCAGCTCGTCCACGATGTCCTGGGTGCGGGTGTCCTGCCACACGATGGCGTTGTACACGGGCTCACCCGTGTTCCTGTCCCACACCACGGTGGTCTCACGCTGGTTGGTGATGCCCACCGCGGCGAGGTCCTCACGGGTCAGCTCGGTCTCCGCGAGCGCGTCCGCCACGCAGCGGCGGGTGTTGCGCCAGATCTCCTGGGGATCGTGCTCGACCCAGCCCGCGCGCGGGAAGATCTGCTCGTGCTCGTACTGGCCCACGCCCTTGATGTGGCCCGAGTGGTCGAAGACGATGGCCCGGGTGCTGGTGGTGCCCTGGTCGATGGCCATCACGTACTGCGGTTCGCTCATGAGGTGACTCCTTCGTCAGATGTGTGTCTCGGTGCGTGCGGGGTGCTCAGCCGATGAGGTGCGCCGCCACGCCGGCGAGCACACCGCCCACCACGGGTCCGAGGACCGGGACCCAGCTGTAGGACCAGTTGCTGCTCAGCTTGCCGGGGATCGGCAGCAGCGCGTGGGCCAGACGGGGGCCGAGGTCGCGCGCGGGGTTGATGGCGTAGCCCGTGGGCCCGCCGAGGCTCATGCCGATCGCGACCACCAGCACGCCCACGGCGAGCGGGCCGAGCTGGCTGGGGGTCTCGCCGAAGACCAGGATCACGTACACCAGCACGAAGGTGGCGATGACCTCGGTGACGAAGTTCCAGCCGTAGCTGCGGATCTCGGGCCCGGTGGCGAAGACGTCGAGGGTGGCCACGCCGTCGTGCCCGGCGGCGTCGAAGTGCTTCTTGTACGCGAGCCAGCACACGACGGCGCCCACGAACGCCCCGACCATCTGCGCCACGAGGTACACCACGGTGCTCGCCGCGGTGATGGCCACGCCCGGGGCGTACTGGGGCTCCTGGCCCGCGAGCATGCCCAGGGTCACGGCCGGGTTCAGGTGCGCGCCCGAGGCGTGGCCCACGTACACGCCGGCGAACACGGCGAAGCCCCAGCCGAAGCTGATGAGCAGCCAGTCCGCGCCGTTGCCCTTGGTCCGCGGCAGCACCACGTTGGCGACCACGCCGCAGCCCAGCAGCACGAGCACGGCCGTGCCGAAGGCCTCCGACATGAACACGGTGGACAGCGCCACCTCGGTCACTTCATTCACTGCACCCTCCATTGGGTGTTATGGGGCCCGGAACGGTTCAGGGCCCGGGATCCTGTCTCAGCCCTGCTGCTGCGGGTACGGGTTTCCCGCGCCCTCGCGCAGCCGCTGGGCGGTGTCCTCGTCGTTCTCCTGCAGCGCGGCGTGCTCGGCACGGCGCATCTGCTCGTAGAGATCGACCTGGCGTGCGCGCTCGGCCTCGTCCCAGCCGAGGACGTCACCCATGATGCGGGCGATCTCCGGGGCCGCGGCGGAGCCGCCGTCGCGCTGCTCGTAGTTCAGGTGGGTGCGCCGGCACATCACGTCCTCGAGGTCCAGGGCGCCCTCGTGCGTGGCCGCCCGCTGGATCTCGACCTTGAGGTACTGCTCGGCACCCGGCACGGGCTCACCGAGCTCGGGGTGCTCCGCCACGGTGTCGAGCATCTCGAGGGTCTCGTCCCCGTAGCGGTTGAGCAGCCGCTCCACGACCACCTGCTCCATCCCGGTGCGCTGGGCGAGGTGCTCGGACTGGTTCATCAGACCGGACCAGCCCTGGGCGCCCAGCAGCGCGACGTGCTCGGTGATGGACGGGTTCTCCTTGGCGGCCTTCTTGCCGATGGCGGCGTCCACGGCGTCCTTGCCCATCACGCGGTAGGTGGTCAGCTTGCCGCCGGCGATGGTGAACAGCCCGGGCGCGGCCTCCACCACGGAGTGCTCGCGGGAGATCTTGGTGGAGGGCGTGGCCTCTCCCTTGGTGCCCGGCTGCACGAGCGGGCGCAGCCCGGCCCACGTGCCGATCACGTCGTCCACGGTCAGCGGGTCCCGCAGGATCGCGTTGGCGTGCTCCAGGACGTACTCGACGTCCTCGCGGGTGGCCGTGGGTGTGGCGAGGTCACGCTCGTACGGGGTGTCCGTGGTGCCGATGACCCAGTAGTTGTCCCACGGGATGATGAACAGCACGGACTTCTCGGTCTGCAGGATGATCCCGGTGGAGCCGTCCAGACGCTCCTTGGGGACCACGATGTGGATGCCCTTGGACGCCAGCACCTTCAGCCCGGTCTCGGACTGCGCGAGGTCCTGGACCGGCTCGGTCCACACGCCGGCGGCGGAGATCACGACCTTGGCGCGCACCTCGCGGGTCTCGCCCGTGGTGAGGTCCTCCACGTGGGCGCCGACCACGCGGCCGGACTCGTCCCGGACGAGGTTGCGGGCCGCGGCGCGGTTGGCCGCGAGCGCGCCGTAGCGCTGGGCGGTGCGCACGAGGTCCAGGGTCAGCCGGGCGTCGTCCACGCGGCCGTCCCAGTAGGCGATGGCGCCCACGGCGGCGTCGTCGCGCATGGCGGGGAAGGTCTTGCGCACCCCGGCGGCGCTGAGGTGGCGCTGGATGGGCAGGGACTCGGCCTTGGCGCCCACGTGGGCCAGGGTGTCGTACATGCCGATGCCGGTGGCCACGAACGGGCGCTCCCAGCCCTTGTGGGTGAGCGGGTACATGAACTGGATGGGCTTGACCAGGTGCGGGGCCAGCCGGTGCATCAGGAGGTCGCGCTCCTTGAGGGCCTCCGCCACGAGGGCGAAGTTGAGCTGCATGAGGTAGCGCAGCCCGCCGTGGACCAGTTTGGAGGAGCGCGAGGAGGTGCCCTGGGCCCAGTCCTGGGCGTCGATGATGGCGGTGGAGAGCCCACGGGTGGCGGCGTCCAGGGCGATCCCGGCGCCCGTGATGCCGCCGCCGATCACCAGGACGTCGACGGGGTGCTCCGCCATCGCGCGGAGGTCGTTGTTGCGCTGCTGTGCGTTCAAAGAGGTCAGAGGCACGGTTGCCGCTCCTGTCTACCGGTGGGTAGCCGACGATTTTTTCGGGTGGCACACACCATAGTCCTCCTGTGGTGGTGAGGTGAACACGGCCCCGGGCGGGCCCGCCGCGTGGGTGGCTCCCGGCGGCGCTCAGGGGGTGTCGGGGCCGCCGCGCACCATGTGGCGCAGGATCTCTAGACGGTGGGAGACCTGCTTCTCGTGGCCGTACGGGGTAGGGGTGTAGTAGTCCCGGCCCACGAGCTCGTCCGGCGGGTACTGCTGGGTGGCCACGGCGTTCGGGGCGTCGTGGGCGTAGCGGTAGCCGTGCCCGTGGCCGAGGTCCGCGGCCCCGGGGTAGTGCGCGTCCCGCAGGTGCGGGGGCACGGGCCCGGCGCGTCCGGCGCGGACGTCGGCGATCGCGGCGTCCACCGCGAGGTAGGACGCGTTGGACTTGGGTGCGGTCGCGAGGTGGGCCACGGCCTGTGCGAGCGGGATCCGCCCCTCGGGCATGCCGATCAGCTGCACGGCCTGGGCCGCGGCCACGGCGGTCTGCAGAGCGGTGGGGTCGGCCATGCCGATGTCCTCGGACGCGGAGATGATCAGCCGGCGCGCGATGAACCGGGGGTCCTCCCCCGCCTCGATCATCCGGGCGAGGTAGTGCATCGCGGCGTCCACGTCCGAGCCGCGCAGGGATTTGATGAATGCGCTGACCACGTCGTAGTGCTGGTCCCCCTGCCTGTCGTAGCGCACGGCGGCCCGGTTCACGGCCTCCTCCGCGTGCTCCAGGGTCACGACGGGCCGCGTGCCCGGCCCCTGCGCTTCAGCGGGACCGGAGGGCTGCTCCGCATCCCCGCCGCGGGACGGGTCGGCTGCGGGGGCGGACTCGCCCGAGCCGCTCCGGTGCTCCGCCGCAGCACCGGAGCGAGCGGCACCGGAGCCAGCGCCACCGACACGAGCCGTCCCAGCGCCAGACGCTTCGGCACCAGACGTCTCGGCACGCGCCGCGCCACCCTCTCCCGAGGGCTCATCAGCGGGCCGGTGCTCGTCCGCCCCGCCGGGGACGACGCCGCCCGCGTGGGACAGCGCGACCCCCGCCGCCGCCTCCAGGGACGTCAGCGCCTTGCGGGCGTCTCCCCCGGCGACGTCCAGCAGGTGCTCGCGGGCCTCGGGGGCCAGGTCGACGGCGCCGTCCAGGCCGCGCGGGTCCGTGACCGCACGGTCCAGCAGCTCGCCGATGTCCCGGCGCTCCAGCGGCTGCAGGGTGAGCATGAGCGAGCGCGAGAGCAGCGGGGAGATCACGGAGAAGGAGGGGTTCTCCGTGGTGGCGGCCACCAGGATCACCCAGCCGTTTTCCACCCCGGGCAGCAGGGCGTCCTGCTGGGCCTTGGTGAAGCGGTGGATCTCGTCAAGGAACAGCACCGTGGTGCGCCCGTGCAGGTCCCGGGCCGTGAGCGCCTCGTCCATGACACGGCGGACGTCCTTGACGCCGGCGGTGAGCGCCGAGAGCTCCACGAAGGTGGTGCCGTGCCCGCGGGCGATGACCTGCGCGATGGTGGTCTTGCCCGTGCCGGGCGGTCCCCACAGGATCACGGAGGAGGGCGCGGCGGGCCCCGAGCTGCCGTTGACCAGGGCGCGCAGCGGTGAGCCCGGGCGCAGCAGGTGCTTCTGCCCGACCACCTCGTCCAGGGTGCGGGGGCGCATCCGCACGGCGAGCGGGGCGCGGGAGCGGGCCCGCCCCCCGGCGGTGTCGCGGGCGGGCTCCGTGGCGGTCGTGGGCTGGCCGCCGAGCGGGTCCGGAAGGTCGAACAGGGAGTTGCTCACGCCCCGACAGTACTGCCCGCCGCGGACACGCAGAACCGGCGCGGCCGCCCGTCGAATCTCACGGCGGATCTCAGCCGCGCCGGGGCCGGTCGAGCTCGTCGCTGTCCACCAGCACGGTCACGGGTCCGTCGTTGACCAGGGAGACCTCCATGTGTGCACCGAAACGTCCGGTCCGCACGGGGATCCCGCGCTCGCGCAGGGCCGCCACGAACGCCTCGAACAGCGGCTCGCTCTGCTGACCGGGCGCGGCCCGGGACCAGGACGGGCGCCGCCCCTTGCGCACGTCCCCGTAGAGCGTGAACTGGCTGACCGCGAGCACGGGCGACGGACCGTCCGCGCACGAGGTCTCCCCCGGCAGGATCCGCAGGCCCGCGACCTTCCCGGCGAGCCTGGACACGGTCTCGGGGGTGTCCGTGTGCGTGAGCCCCACGAGCGCCAGAAGACCCGGCCCCTCGATCTCCCCCACGGTCTCCTCCGCCACCGTCACGGACGCGCGGGACACGACTTGCAGCACAATTCTCATGGGTCCCAGTCCACCACACGGACGCCTGCAGGCGCGGACCCCGGGCGGACCCCGCAGACCTCCCGGGCGCGAGCCCGGGCAGCCCGGGTGACGCCGCCGGGAGACCACCGGGGCCGCGAACGGTCAGCGGGCGGCGTCGTCCTCCATGAAACGGTGCCGTCCGGTGAGCAGGATGCCGCCGCTGAGCACCAGGAGCATGAGCCACAGGTACCCGAACGAGGGCCACCACGAGCCGGTGGCCCCGAACAGCAGCCCGAACGCGAGCGGACCCAGGGAGCCGGCGAGGTAGCCGAGCCCCTGGCCGAAGCCGGAGAGGGAGCCCGCCCCGGCGGTCGTGCGGGTGCGCGCGTTGATCAGCGTGATGGACAGCGGGAAAGAGGCCTGCGCCAGGGCGAAGACCGTGATCCACACCCAGATCAGCTCGAAGCCTCCCCACTGCGCGTGGGGCCACAGCAGCACCGCCAGGTAGCCCAGGGCGTAGAGGGCCACCGTGCTCAGCCCCAGCACCACGGTGTTCCCGAAGCGGCGCACCAGGAACGGCACCGCGAAGCTCACCGGCACCGCGAGGATCGCGTAGTAGGAGAGCATCAGCCCGGCGGTGTGCTCCGAGAAACCGGTGTCCGTGAGGAAGCGCGGCAGCCACAGGAACATGGAGAACGTGTTGGCGGAGGTGCCCGTGAACATCAGCACCACGCCCCAGCCGATCCGCGAGTGCCACGGCTTGACGCGCGCGGTGGTGGCCGGGGCCACCACCGCGTCCGGCAGCACCGTGAGGTCGGGGGTCTGCTCGGCGGGCGGGCGGCGGGAACCGCGGCGGGCACCCACCCACAGCACGAGCCACGGGAGCAGGGCTGCCAGGGAGAACACCGCCCACGAGCCCACGGACACGCGCCACCCGGCGGCGTCGGCGAGCGGGACCGCGAAGAAGGGTGCGGTGGCCGTGGACATGCCCAGCAGCATCGAGTAGAGCGCGGACAGCGCCGCGATCCGGTGCGGGAAGTACTTCTTGATCACGGGTGGCAGCACCACGTTGCCCATGCCCAGTCCGCACATGGTCACGAACGTGAGCACCACGAAGCCCACGTCGCCCGTGGTCAGGGCGCGCGCGACGGTGCCCGCGGCCGCGAGGGCGCAGGAGATGATCAGGAGGGCCTCGAGACCCACCCGGCGCATCGCCAGGGTGGTGAGGATTCCCGTGAGCGCGAAGCCCAGGGAAGGCATCATCGCCAGCACGCCCGCCTCAGCGGGGCTCAGGTGCAGGTCCTCAGTGATGCGACCGAGGACGGGTGAGACCCCGGAGACGGCGAGGCGCAGCGTGAAGGCGGTGACAACGACACCGGCCAGGGCCACGAGGCCCTGGCCGGTGCGACCGCGCGGTGCGTCGGAACTCAGTGCGAGGCTCCTTCCGGAGCGTCGGAGGCGGCCGCGGCCTGGGTGCGCGACTCGGGCTTGGCGTCCACGCCGGCGTCCTTGCGCTGCTGCGCCGTGATGGGTGCGGGTGCGGCGGTCAGGGGGTCGTAGCCGTTGCCGGTCTTGGGGAACGCGATGACGTCGCGGATGGACTCGGTGCCCGCGAGCAGGGCGACCACCCGGTCCCAGCCGAAGGCGATGCCGCCGTGCGGGGGTGCGCCGAACTGGAAGGCGTCCAGCAGGAAGCCGAACTTCTCCCGGGCGTCCTCCTCGCTGAGCCCCATGACGCGGAACACGCGGTCCTGCACGTCCCGGCGGTGGATGCGGATGGAGCCGCCGCCGATCTCGTTGCCGTTGCACACGATGTCGTACGCGTAGGCCAGCGCGGAGCCGGGGTCCGTGTCGAAGGTGTCCATGAACTCGGGCTTGGGGGACGTGAACGCGTGGTGCACGGCCGTCCACGCACCGGAGCCCACGGCCACGTCACCGGACTCCACGGCGTCGCTGGCGGGTTCGAACAGGGGCGCGTCCACGACCCACACGAAGGCCCAGTCGTTCTCGTCGATCAGACCCACGCGGTGGCCGATCTCCACACGGGCGGCACCCAGCAGCGCGCGGGAGGTCTTCACTGCACCGGCCGCGAAGAACACGCAGTCGCCGGGCTTGGCACCCACGGCCTCGGCCAGTCCGGCCTTCTCCGCCTCGGAGATGTTCTTGGCCACGGGCCCGGCGATCTCGCCGTCCTCCTTGAACAGCACGTACGCGAGGCCCTTGGCGCCGCGCTGCTTGGCCCACTCCTGCCAGGCGTCCAGCTGGCGTCGGGGCTGGGACGCGCCGCCCGGCATGACGACGGCACCCACGTACGGGGCCTGGAACACCCGGAACGGGGTGTCCTTGAAGTACTCGGTGAGCTCCGTGAGCTTCAGGTCGAAGCGCAGGTCCGGCTTGTCGGAGCCGTAGTCCGCCATGGCCTGGGCGTAGGTCATGCGCGGGATGGGGGTGGTGATGTCCACGCCGATCAGCGCCCAGAGGGCCTTCACGATCTGCTCGCCCAGGGCGATGACGTCGTCCTCCTCCACGAAGGAGGCCTCCACGTCCAGCTGGGTGAATTCGGGCTGGCGGTCCGCGCGGAAGTCCTCGTCCCGGTAGCAGCGCGCGATCTGGAAGTACTTCTCGATCCCGCCCACCTGCAGCAGCTGCTTGAACAGCTGCGGGGACTGCGGCAGCGCGTACCAGGATCCCGGGGCCAGGCGCGCGGGCACCAGGAAGTCACGGGCGCCCTCCGGCGTGGAGCGGGTCAGGGTGGGGGTCTCCACCTCGGTGAAGCCCTGCTCGTGCAGCAGGGTGCGGGCCACGCGGTTGACCTCGGAGCGCAGCCGCATGATGCGGGCGGGCTCGGGGCGGCGCAGGTCCAGGTAGCGGTACTTCAGGCGGGCCTCCTCGCCCACCTCCACGTGCTCGTCGATCTGGAACGGCAGGGGTGCGGCGGTGTTGAGCACGGTGAGCTCGTCCACCATGACCTCGACCTCGCCGGAGGGCAGGTTGGGGTTCTCGTTGCCCTCGGGGCGCCGCTCCACGGTGCCGGTGACCTGCAGGACGTACTCGTTGCGCAGCTGGTGGAACTGCTCCTCGTCCCGCACCACGATCTGCGCCACGCCGGAGGCGTCACGCAGGTCCACGAACGCCACACCGCCGTGGTCGCGGCGGCGCCCCACCCAGCCGGCCAGCGTGACGGTCTCTCCGATGTTCTCGGCACTCAGGGCGCCGAGCTCGTGTGTTCGCAGCACGTGCATCCACCTTCTCGTTCGTTCGTGATCGGGGTTGCGCGCCCCGGAAGTCCTGGTTCCCGCGGCTCGCGGGTGCCCCGGGACCGGCGGACGACGCCGCTGGGCCGGGTTCTCGTTCCCCGCGAGTCTACAAGCGCGCCGGGTCCACCGAGCGCGCCCGAGATCCCGCTCACAGCGGGTGGTACGGCGCTAGTGCCGCGGCTGCTGCGCGGAGAGCACCGTGGGGCGCAGGTCCTCGGCCGGGGGCTGCCAGCTCGCGGGGTCCGCGGCCACCTGCTCGCCGGAGCGGATGTCCTTGACCTCGTGGGTCACGGAGCCGTCCTCGGCCACCGTGGAGAACCACACGAACGGGATCCCGCGGCGCTCGGCGTAGCGGATCTGCTTGCCGAACTTCTGGGCGGTGGCCGCCACCTCGGTGGCGATCCCCCGGGCCCGCAGCGCGGTGGCGACGTCCTGCGCAGCGGACCACGAGGCGTCGTCGTTCAGGGCCACGAGCACCGCGGAGGGCACGGCGCGGGAGGCGGAGGCCATGGACTGGGAGAGGATGCGGGTGACCAGGCGGGTCACGCCGATCGACAGGCCCACGCCCGGGTACGTCTTCTTGCCGTTGCTCGCGAGGGATTCGTAGCGCCCGCCCGAGCACACGGAGCCGAGCTTCTCGTGGCCTACCAGGACTGTCTCGTAGACGGTACCGGTGTAGTAGTCGAGGCCGCGGGCGATCGAGAGGTCGGCCACGACCTTCCCGGGGGCGCGGCGGGCGGCCTCCCCCACGACCTCGGCGAGCTCCGCGAGGCCTTCCTCGAGCAGCTCGTTGGACTGGCCCAGCTCCCGCACGCGCTCCACGAACGAGGTGTCCTCGGTGCGGATCGCGGCGAGCGCGAGCGCCGCCTGCGCCTGCTCCGGGGTGGCGCCCACGTGCTCCTGGAGGTTGCGGGAGACGGCGTCCGCGCCGATCTTCTCGAGCTTGTCGATCTCGCGCAGCACGGCGGGGGCGTCGGTGAGGCCCACGGCGCGGTAGAACCCCTCGGCGAGCTTGCGGTTGTTCACGCGCAGCACGAACGGCGGGATGGGCAGCCGGGACAGCGCATCCACGATCACGAGCGCGAGCTCCACGTCGTAGCGGAAGGCCAGCGTGCCGTCCCCCACCACGTCGATGTCCGCCTGGGTGAACTCCCGGGCGCGCCCCTCCTGGGGACGCTCGCCTCGCCACACCTTCTGGATCTGGTAGCGGCGGAACGGGAACGTGAGGTGCCCGCCGTTCTCCACCACGTAGCGCGCGAAGGGCACGGTGAGGTCGAAGTGCAGGGCCAGGGCACCCTCGGGGTTGGGCTCGTCCGCGTCCTGCTGCAGCCGCGAGACGCCGTAGACCTCCTTGTCGATCTCCCCCTTGCGCAGCAGCTGCTCCACGGTCTCCACGGCACGGGTCTCGATCGAGGAGAAGCCGTGCAGCTCGAAGGTGCGCCGCAGGGAGTCCATCACGTGCTGCTCCACGATCCGCTCCTCGGGGAGCCACTCGGGGAAACCGGACAGTGAGGTGGTGCGGGCCATGGGTGGAACTCCTCGGTTGCTGGGTGCGGCGGTGCCGGTGGGCCTCGCGGACGGGCGCGGCGCAGCGGTCGGCGGCGGGTCCGGGGGCTCCGTGGGGTGTCTGCTGGCCATTCTAGGCTGCGCGCATCGTTAGGATGGCCGTGTCCACCTATGGAGCCTCGCCCGGTGACAGGAACCACAGCCACCGGCGAGGCCGTGCAGAGAGAGTTGTAGCGGTGACAGAACGTCCTGAATCCGACGACCGCCGTCCCGTCCCGGGACCGCCCGCCCCCCATGCGCCCGGGGAGCACCCCGACGCACCGGCCCCCGGAGCGCCCGCGCACGACGCCGCCGAGCACCCGGCCGCGCCCGGCGCACCCACCCCGGGCCCGGCGTCGTCGTCCCCCGAGCCGCCCGCTGCACCCGCGGCCCCGCCCGCGCCGGCCCCCGCCGGCAGGCCGGCCCCACGCGCTCCGAAGTTGCCGGCCGCTGGCAAACCCGCCCACGCGCCGGTTCCCGCGCCGCAGCCCGATGCCGCTCACCCCGCCCTCGCGCCGGCCGAGTCCGTGGCGCGCGCCAAGAAGTTCGGGCGTGCGGACGAGAACGGCACTGTGTACGTGAGCGTGCAGGGCACCGAGCACGAGTGCGGCCAGTTCCCGGACGCCACCCCCGACGAGGCGCTCGCCTACTTCGCCCGGAAGTTCGACGACGCCGAGGCGCAGGTGGCGCTGCTCGAGCAGCGCATCGCCGCCAAGGCCCCGGCCGGTGAGATGCGCAAGACCGTGGCGCACGTGCGCGAGCAGGTGGACGCGCACACCATGGTGGGCGACCTCTTGGACCTCTCCACCCGCCTGGACACCCTCGAGGACGCCATCCGCGTGGCGCTGGACCGTGAGCGGGAGGAGGCCAGGGCGCGCAGGACCGAGCAGCTCGCGCACCGCACCGCGATCGTGGAGGAGGCCGAGAAGGTGGCCGGCCAGGATCCGGAGAAGACGCAGTGGAAGCACTCGTCCTCGCGCATGGCCGAGCTGTTCTCCCAGTGGCAGGAGCACCAGCGCTCGGGCGGCCGGCTGTCCAAGGCGGACGAGGACGCCCTGTGGAAGCGCTTCCGCAAGGCCCGCACCACGTTCGACCGCCACCGCAAGGCGTTCTTCTCCTCCCTGGACGAGACCAATGCGAAGGCCAAGCGCGTGAAGCAGGGGCTGATCGCCGAGGCCGAGGCGCTGTCCTCGTCCACGGACTGGGGCGAGACCGCCGGGAAGTACCGCGAGCTCATGGACCGCTGGAAGCAGGCACCGCGCGCGTCCCGCAAGGACGACGATGCCCTGTGGGCCCGGTTCCGCGCCGCACAGGACGTGTTCTTCGACGCCCGCACCGCCGCGAACGAGCAGATCGACAAGGAGTTCGAGGGCAACCTGAAGGTCAAGGAGCAGCTGCTCGCGGAGGCCAAGCAGATCCTGCCCGTCAAGGACCTCGACGCCGCCAAGAACCAGCTCGCGTCGGTCCAGCGCCGTTGGGAGGAGGCCGGCAAGGTGCCGCGCGCCCACCTGCGCCGCGTGGAGAACGAGCTGCGCTCCGTGGAGGACGCCGTCAAGAAGGCCGAGGACGAGAAGTGGCGGCGCACCGACCCCGAGACGAAGGCCCGCTCCAACTCCATGCTGTCCCAGCTGGAGAACAAGATCGCGGACCAGCGCGCGGCTGTGGAGGCCGCGCGCGCCGCGGGCAACGAGAAGAAGGCCGCGTCGCTGGAGAAGGACCTCGCCACGAGCGAGCAGTGGCTCGCCACGCTGCAGGCCTCCGCGTCCGAACTGGGCTGAGCCCGCGGCGGAGCCCCGCATTGGTGCCCCCGTGCCGCGTCCGGTGCGGGGGCACCGCCCTGCCGGGCGCGCGCTGATCCTGAGGCCCCCTGATCCTGAGGCCCCATGATCCGGAGGCGCACCGGTGCGACGCGCCGGGCGTCCTACGGGCGCGCCGCCGGGTGGGACGGGACCGGTGACCCCGGTGTCGGGAGCGGCGCCGGAGGCGCGCCGTTGCGGCGTCCCGGGCGTCGTACGGGCCGCGGCGCCGGGCGGGACGGCACCGGTGACTCCGGCGACGGTTCCCGGCGCAGTGCCGGGGGCGGCGCCGGACACACGGCACGACGCCGCTCGGTCACCCTGGTGCCTCGTTGCGGGGTGACACGCCCGCACGCGTTCTCCACAGGTGCCCGGCGACCCTGCCGCGTGGGTGCGCGGTGCGGTGGGATGGGGGCATGAGTCTTCCCGCCCCCGTGCTGCAGCCCTCCGCCGGTCCCCGCTACGAGGGCGCGTTCTCCGTGTTCCTCCCCGGTCACCCGTTCAGCCGGGCCGAGCTGCACGCCATGGCCGCGGACGGTGTGCTGCGCCGGGAGCTGCTGGACGCGCACGTGCACGCCTCCCGGCCCTGCTCCACCGCCCTGCGCGCCGCGGTGCTGAGCCGGGTGGTGCCGGGGAACCTGCAGCGTCGCGGGGTGCTGGGCCGCATGGGCGCCGCGTGGTTCTACCGCTGCGCCCCGGAGCCGTGCCCGCTGCCCATCCTGGTGGACAAGTCCGCCCGCACCACCACCACCGTGCCGCCGGGCATCGTGCTGCACCAGACCAGCTTCGCGCCCCAGGACCTGGTGGTCCACCACGGCATCACGCTCACCACCCCGCGACGCACCGCCGCTGACATCGCCCTGCACGTCACGGGACCGGCGGGCGACGCCGCCCTGCTGGCCCTGCTCGGGGGCTCCCCGGGGCGCTGCGAACCGGAGCTCGTGCTGCGGGACCTGGAGACGATGCCCAAGACCCCCGGGCGGCGCGCGGCGCTGGCCAGGGTCCGCAAGATCACCCGTTCCATCCGCTCAACCGGCGGTGCGGGCTGAGCCCGCCGTGACCCTCGGGAGCTCCTCAGGAGGCCACGGGGCGGTGCCCGGACACGCGGTACACGTCGTACACGCCGTCGATGCGCCGCACCTGGTTCAGCACGTGGTCGAGGTAGCGGGTGTCTCCCATCTCGAACGAGAAGCGGGAGATCGCCAGGCGGGCCCGGGACGTGTGGACCTGCGCGGAGAGGATGTTCACGTGGTTCTCGGACAGCACACGGGTGACGTCGTAGAGCAGGGACTTGCGGTCCAGGGCCTCCACCTGGATCTCCACGAGGAACAGCGAGGACTGGGTGGGCGCCCAGGAGACCTCCTTGACGCGGTCGTCGCCCTCGGGGATCACCTTCATGTTCGCGCAGTCCCGCCGGTGCACCGATATCCCCGAACCGCGGGTCACGAAGCCCACGATCTCGTCCGGGGGCACGGGGGTGCAGCAGCGGGCGATCTTCACGTACACGTCCGAGGCGCCCTGGACCAGCACGCCGGCGTCCGTGGCCCCGGCCCGCACCGGCTGGGTGACCCGGGTGTTCTCGGCGAGGTCCTCCTCCGTGCCGTCCGCGCCCCCCAGGTGCTCGAGCAGCTTCTCGACCACCTGGTGGGCGCTCACGGCGTCCGAGCCCAGCGCCTCGTACAGCGCGGCCACGTCGCCGCGGTTGAAGTCCTGGGCCACCGCGAGCAGGGACTCGCTCGTGACCGTGCGCTGCAGCGGGAGGTGGTGCTTGCGCAGCGCCTTGGTCAGCAGCTCCTTGCCCCGCTCGATGGCCTCCTCGCGGCGCTCCTTGGAGAACCACTGCCGGATCTTGGTGCGGGCCCGCGGGGAGCCCACGAACTTCAGCCAGTCCTGGGACGGGGCGGCCTGCTCGGACTTGAACGTCAGGATCTCCACCCGGTCCCCGTGCTGCAGGGTGGAGGACAGCGGGGCGAGCTTGCCGTTGACCCGGGCCCCGATGGTGCGGTTGCCCACCTCGGTGTGCACCGCGTAGGCGAAGTCGACCGGTGTGGAGCCCGTGGGCAGGGCCATGACCTCGCCCTTGGGCGTGAAGACGTACACCTCGGCGGTGTTGATCTGGTAGCGCAGCGAGTCCAGGAAGTCCGAGGAGTCCTTGGCCTCCTCCTGCCACGAGACCAGGGAGCTGAGCCAGTTCAGCTCCCCCTCCTTGGCCTTGGGGGTCGCGGAGTTCGCCTGGTTGACCTTGTCCTTGTACTTCCAGTGCGCGGCCACACCGTACTCGGCGCGGCGGTGCATCTCGTGGGTGCGGATCTGGATCTCCACCGGACGCCCGTTCGGACCGATCACCGTGGTGTGCAGCGACTGGTACATGTTGAACTTGGGCATGGCGATGTAGTCCTTGAACCGCCCCGGCAGCGGGCGCCACTTCGCGTGCAGCACGCCGAGAGCGGCGTAGCACTCGCGCACCGAGGTCACGAGCACGCGTGCCGCCTGCAGGTCGTGGATCTCGTCGAAGTCCTTCCCGCGCACGATCATCTTCTGGTAGATCGAGTAGTAGTGCTTGGGGCGGCCCGTGATGGTCGCCTCGATCCCCGAGGCCTCGAGGGCGTCGGCGATCTGACTGCGGATCTCCGCGAGGTTGCGCTCGCGCTCCGGGGTGCGCTCCCCCACCATGCGCACGATCTCCTCGTACACCTTGGGGTAGAGCGCCGCGAAGGAGAGGTCCTCGAGCTCCCACTTGATGGTGTTCATGCCCAGCCGGTGGGCCAGCGGGGCGAAGATCTCCAGGGTCTCGCGCGCCTTGCGCCCGGAGGACTCCGAGGAGACGAAACGCCACGTGCGCGCGTTGTGCAGCCGGTCCGCGAGCTTGATCACCAGCACACGGATGTCCTTGGCCATGGCCACGATCATCTTGCGCACGGTCTCGGCCTGCGCGTTTTCACCGTAGTGGATCTTGTCCAGCTTGGTGACGCCGTCCACGAGCGCGGCGACCTCTTCGCCGAAGTCCTCGCGCAGCTCGTCCAGGGTGTAGGAGGTGTCCTCCACGGTGTCGTGCAGCAGCCCCGCCACGAGCGTGGCCCCGGTCATCCCGAGTTCCGCGAGGATGGTGGTCACGGCCACCGGGTGGGTGATGTACGGGTCTCCGGACTTGCGCTTCTGCCCCTCGTGGTGGGTGTCCGCCACCACGAACGCCCGTTCCAGGACCGCGAGGTCCTCGTCCGGGTGGGTGTTCTGCACGGTGCGCAGCAGGGGCACCAGCACGGGAGAGCTCGGAACGGACTCTCCGCTGAGCACGGACAGTGTGGAGCGGGTGCGTTCGCTGCGGCCCGGGAACACCGCGCGCCCGAAGACCGGCCGGGACGCCGGCAGCACGTAGTGGGTGCCGCCCATGGGCCCGCGCGGCGCGCGGGGGGCCGCCACGGCGGCGCCGTTCGCCGACGTCGGGGAGGTGCCGGGGGCGGTGCCCGAGGGGCCGGTGGAGCCGGACACGGGGCCCGCGGGGGCAACACCGTGGGACACGGTGCCGGAGCGGCCGGCGGTCTCGGAGTCGGGGCCAGCAGGGCAGGCGCCGGAGGACGTGCCCGAGGGGGCAGCGCCGTTGGAGACGCTGCCTGCGGGGGCGGCGTCGAAGGACGTGTCCGAGGGGGTGGCGCCGTGGGACATCCCGCCCGCGCCGGCGGCGTCGTCGGAGGGGGCCGCGGGCTCCGCGGTGACCCGGGCGGAGCGGGACTCGGACTGGCTGGACATGATCCGTTGCCTCCTTCGCGTGGCCGCGCGGGCCGGGGGACGTGGCGGGCCTGGGCGCGCGGCTGATGCCCCAGTGTAGTGCCGTGGCCCCCGTGCTCGGTGCACGGGGGCCACGCTGGGACGGGCGGCTGGGCGGCGCAGTGGTGCGCCGGGGCCGCCGTCAGGCGGAGACGGGGTCCGCGCTGACCGGGGGCGCGTCCGTGGTGCGCTGCGAGAGCACGTTCCGCTCCTGCTCCCGCACGGCAGGCTCACGGTCCCGCAGCCACGAGTACAGCGGGGCGGCCACGAACAGCGTGGCCAGGGTGCCCACGATGATGCCCACGAACAGGGACAGCGAGAGGTCCTTGAGCGTGCCGGCCCCCAGCAGGTAGGCGCCGATGAACAGGATGGAGCCCACGGGCAGGATGCCCACCACGGAGGTGTTGATCGAGCGCACCAGCGTCTGGTTCACCGCGAGGTTCACCTGCTCCCCGTAGGTGCGCTTGCCGCGCTCCCCGGGCGCGGTGCCGTCCAGCAGCCCGGCGGTGTTCTCGCGGACCTTGTCGAAGACCACCACGGAGTCGTACAGCGAGTAGGACAGCACGGTGAGGAACCCGATCACGGCCGAGGGGGTGATCTCGAAGCCCACCAGGGAGTACACGCCCGCGGTGATCACGATGGTCACCAGCATGGCCGCGATCGAGGACACCGACATCTTCCACGTGCGGAAGTACAGCGCCATCAGGGCCAGTGCCAGGGCCACGAAGATCAGCAGCCCCCACAGCGCCTGCTGGGTCACGCCCTGGCCCCACGTGGGACCCACGAACGTGGAGGTGACCTGGTCCTCCCCCACGGCGTAGGAGTCCTGCAGCTTCTGTTTCAGGGCCAGGGTCTGGTCGTCGTCGAGCTGCTGGGTCTGCACCCGTACCGTGCCCGGGGCGATGTTCGTGACCGTGGACTCCTGGGCCCCGGCGGTCTCGGCCACCGCGCGCTCACCGAGTGCGACGTCCGTGTTGGACACCCCGGAGACCGTGAACTCCGAGCCGCCCGTGAAGTCGATGCCCAGGTTGAACCCGCCCTTGACCACGGGGATCAGGATCGAGACGAGCACCAGGGCCAGGCTCACGGCCAGCCACGTGCCGCGCTTGTGGACGAAGGGGTAGGACCGCCGACCGCTGTGCAGGTCGTTGCCGAAACGCGCGAGACGGTTGCTCATCGCTGGGCCTCCTCGGAGTCGGTGCGCGCGGCGGAGGAACCCGCCCCGGGGGTGTGTGCGGTGCCGGTCTGCGCGGACGACGCCGCCGGGGCGGGCGCCGCGCGGTCCTCGCCGTCGACGGTGGGAGCGGTGGTGACACCCGCGCCATCGGCGTCCTGCGCCGCACGGGCGGCCCGGCGGCGTCGTTCGGCGATCGTGAGGCCGTCGGAGTCCTCGGGCGAGCGCAGCCGGCCGGCGCCGCGGTACATCGGCACGGCGTCGAGGGCCTCGGGGTCGAGCCCCGAGTTCTTGGCCCCGGAGCCGAAGTACCAGGTGCGGGCCAGCAGCACCATCACCGGGTGGGTGAACAGGAACACGACCAGCAGGTCGGCGATGGCCGTGAGGCCCAGCGTGAACGCGAAGCCGCGCACGTTGCCCACGGCCACGAAGTACAGCACCACCGCGGCGAGCAGGTTCACGGCCTTGGAGGCCAGCACGGTCTGGCGGGCCCGCTGCCAGCCGTGGTCCACGGCCGCGGGAATGGTGCGCCCGGCCCGGATCTCGTCCCTGATGCGCTCGAAGTAGACGATGAACGAGTCCGCGGTCTGCCCGATGGCCACCACGAGCCCCGCCACGCCGGCCAGCGAGAGGCGGTAGTTGGCGCCCCATCCCAGCAGGGTGATGGCGAGGTACGTGAGCACACCGGCGACCACGAGCGAGGCAATGGTCACCAGGCCCAGCCAGCGGTACTGGAACAGCGAGTACACGCACACGAGCGCGAGCCCGATGAGTCCCGCCACAATGCCCATCCGCAGCTGGTTGCTGCCCAGCGTGGCGGAGATCTGCTGCTCGGAGTCGATCGAGAAGGACACCGGCAGCGCGCCGTACTTCAGCTGCTGGGACAGGAACTTGGCCTCGTCCTCAGTGAAGTTGCCGGTGATCTGCGCCTTGCCGTCCGTGATCACGGAGTTCATGGACGGGGCGGAGACCACGGAGCCGTCCAGCACGATCGCGAACTGCGAGCGCGGGTCCTGCTGCCCCTTCTGGCCCAGCCCGTACAACCGCTCGGAGAGCTCCTTGAAGGTCGCGGTGCCCTGCTCGTCGAACTGCAGGTTCACGGCGTAGCCGCCCGTGGCGTGGCCCTGCGAGTTGGTGGCCTGCGCGTAGGAGGCGTCCGCGATCTCGGTGCCCGGGATCTCCACGGGCCCGAGGATGAACTTGGTCTTGCTCTCCGGGTCGCACGCGACCACGGCCTTGTCCTGCGGCTGGGCCGCGCGGTCCTTCTGCGGCTGCGGGGCCGTGCAGTCCAGGGCCTGGTAGGACTGGAAGAGCTGGGGGGTGATCCAGCGGGGGTCCGAGGAGTCCGAGGGCTTGCCGTCGGACTTCGGGATGTCCTTGGCCTTCGTGCGCTGGTCCTTGGGGGTGGCCTCCCCCGGGCCCGTGACGATCACGGGGCGGAACGCCATCTGCGCCGAGGTCTGGATCAGGTCACGGGTCTCGGAGGAGGGCACACCGGGCATCGACACCACGATGTTGCTGCCGGACTGCGTGGTGATCTCCGCCTCGGACACGCCCGCGCCGTCCACGCGCTGGCGGATGATCTCGACCGCCTGGTCCAGCTGCTCCTGGGTGATGTCCTGTCCGGCCTTCTCGCCCTGCAGGGACGGGGAGAGCACCATCTGCGTGCCGCCCTCGAGGTCCAGGGCCAGCTTGGGGGCCCACCCGGTGCGGTCGGTGCCCACGCCCCAGATCAGTGTGGCGGCGAGCAGGGCGGTCACGGCCACGAGGGCCAGCAGGGCCTTGCGGGCGGACGACGCCGCAGCGGCGGCTCCGGTGGCCGGGCGCCGGTTGCCGGGGCCCGCACCGCGGGGTCCGGACCGGCGGGGGGAGCCGGCGTCGTCGGCGGACGAGCTGCGCCGCCACCGCGGGGTCGTGCGGGGAGCGGAGGAGTCCGACCCCTTCTTCTGTGCTGCCATGGCTGTCCTTCGGGGAACCCGTGACCGGGGACGGGGGCCCGGTCACCGCATGAGAAACGGGCCGAGGTGCTCGGCCCGTGACTCGTCGGGGGATGTCAGATGGTGGTGTTGCCGCGGTCGCCCGGCTCGCGGGCGTCGCGCCAGGTCTGGTGCTCCGGCTGCTCCCCGGCCGCGGTGCCCGCGTCGGTCGGCCGGACGGTGTCCTGCGCGGGGGTGCTTCCGGCGGTGCTCGCGCCACCGGCGGCGTCGGTGTGCTCGGCGACGGGACCGGTGGCCGCGGCGTCGTGCTCCGCGACGGGCTCGGCACCGGCGGGGGTCTCGTCGACCACGGTGGTCACGGTCTGGGAGTGCACCGTGACGAGCTGGCCGGGGGCGATCTCCAGCACGGCCTTGTTGTTCTCACGGTCCATGTCGCGCAGGGTGCCGAACAGTCCGAAGCTGGTCATCACGCGCGTGCCCGGTTCCATGCCAGCCTGCTTCGCCTTCATCTCGGCCTGGGCCTTCTTCTGGCGGCGCATGGGCAGCCACAGCAGCAGCACCATGACCACGAGCATCACGGGCAGGAACCATGCGGTCCCCCCGCCGGTGGCTGCCTGCTGGGTCTCTGCGAGGATGGTCACGAATAATCCGTTCTGTCGGGAGTCGTCACGGGCCACCCGTGCGGCGTGCGTTCCACGGCGCCGCGGTGACCAGGTTCACCTCAGCTTAGGGGATGGATCTGGTCACGCGCTGGATGAGTCGTGCCCCTCGGGCTCCGTGGCCAGGGCCGTGCGCAACGCGGGATCCTTGAAGGCCGCGTGGTCCGGGACCGCGAGCCCCAGGTGCTCCCACGCGGCGGCCATCGCGATCCGCCCGCGCGGGGTGCGCCCGAGCAGCCCTTCCCGCACGAGGAACGGCTCCGCCACGGTCTCCACGGTCTCGGTCTCCTCCCCCACGGCGATCGCAAGGGTGGACAGTCCCACCGGGCCTCCGTTGAACTTGCCCACCAGGGCGGAGAGCACGTTGCGGTCCAGCCGGTCCAGTCCGCGGGCGTCCACCTCGTACATGTCCAGGGCGGCGCCGGCCGCGCGGGCGTCGATGCGCTCCACACCGTGCACGAGCGCCCAGTCCCGCACCCGGCGCAGCAGCCGGTTGGCGATGCGCGGGGTGCCGCGCGAGCGGGACGCCACCTCGCTGAACGCCTCGGAGGTCATGGCCAGGTCCAGCAGCCCCGCCGAGCGGCGCAGCACGAGCTCCAGCTCCGGGACCGAGTAGAACTCCAGGTGGCCCGTGAACCCGAAACGGTCCCGCAACGGACCGGGCAGCAGACCGGCGCGCGTGGTGGCACCCACGAGCGTGAACGGCGGCAGGTCCAGGGGGATGGAGGTGGCGCCGGCGCCCTTGCCCACCACGATGTCCACGCGGAAGTCCTCCATGGCCATGTAGAGCATCTCCTCGGCCGGGCGGGACATCCGGTGGATCTCGTCGAGGAACAGCACCTCCCCGTGGGTCAGCGAGGAGAGGATGGCGGCGAGGTCCCCGGCGTGCTGGATCGCGGGGCCCGAGGAGATCCGCAGCGGGACCTCCAGCTCCTCCGCAATGATCATGGCCAGGGTGGTCTTGCCCAGACCCGGGGGCCCGGAGAGCAGCACGTGGTCCGCGGTGCGCCCGCGCAGCTTGGAGGCCTCCAGCACGAGGGACAGCTGGGCCCGCACCCGCTTCTGCCCCACGAAGTCGTCGAGCGTGCCCGGACGCAGCGACGCCTCCAGCTGCTGGTCGTCGTAGTCACCCTCGGCGCCCACGAGCCGCTGCGGCCCCGCGGCCCCGCGCTCCTCCACGGCCACGCTCAACGCCTCCCAGTGGGTGCGTGCGTGGTGCCCTTGGACGTGCCGAGCCACGAGAGCACGGCGCGCAGGATCTCCGCCACGTTGCCGGAGTCACCGAGCTCCGGCTGGGTCTGCAGGGCGTCCTCGATGCCGCGGACGGCGTCCTTCTCGCTCCACCCCAGGCCCGTGAGCGCGTCGACCACCTGGTCGCGCCACACCGGCACCTGCGGCTGGTTGGCCTGCTGGACGGGAGGTTCGGGCAGCACGAGCTTGTCCGCGAGCTCCAGCACGATCCGCCGCGCGGACTTCGGCCCGATGCCCGGCACGGCCGTGAACGCCTTGTCGTCGCCGGCGGCGATGGCCCGGCGGGCGTCTTCGGGCCCGAGCACGGACACGGCCGCGAGCGCGGTGCGCGGCCCCACGCCGGAGACCCCGAGCATCACGGTGAAGATCTCCTTTTCGTCCCCCTGGGCGAACCCGAAGAGCAGCGGGGCCTCGTCCTTGCGGGCGATGTAGGCGGTGTGCAGCCGTGTGGTGGCGCCTACGCGCAACCCGGACAGGGTGCGGGGGCTCGCGTGGACCTCGATGCCGAAGCCCGAGACCTCCACCACGGCCAGGGTGGCACCCACGAAGGCCACCTCACCGGTCACCGAGGCAATCACGGCTGCTCCCCTCTCCCGGCCGGGGCCGGGCTCGTTCGCGCACCGGAACCGGGAGGGCCGGTGGTGCGGGGGCTGGTGCCCCGGTGCTCGGGCGCGGCGGGGGCCGCACCGGATTCGAACACGTGTGCGAATTCTCCGGGGCCACTGTACCAACGGGGGCGGACCTGCGGAGACTGGCCACGGCGCACGGTGGAGCAGGCACCCGGTGGGCCCACCGGCGTCCGGCCGCACGGACGCGCCGTCGGCGTGTGCCCCGGGGCGACGCTCAGCCGCGTCTGCCCCGTGTCGGGGCCCCGCCGCGGGCCGCAGGGGCGCGCGAGGCGGACTCCGCCCGGCGCCACGCCTGCTGGGCCGGTGTCAGCGCGGTCCCGGAGGCCCGGGCCGGCCGGGACCCGGAGTGGGTGGACGTGGCCGCCGCCGCGTCCATCCCGGCCACGCCGCCGCGCCACCCGTGGCACACGGCCAGTGCGAGGGCGTCGGCGGCGTCGGCCGGGCGGGGCGGGGCGTCCAGGCGCAGGATGCGCACGACCATCCGGTTGACGGACTCCTTGTCCGCGGAGCCATCCCCGGTGACCGCGGCCTTGACCTCGGAGGGCGTGTGCCACGCCACCGGGATCCCCCGCCGGGCCGCCGCCGCGATCACCACGCCGGTGGCCTGGGCGGTGCCCACCACCGTGGGCGCGTTGTTCTGCGCGAACACCCGCTCCACCGCCACGACGTCCGGGGCGAAGCGCTCCATGAGCTCCTCGGCCGCCTCCATGATGGTCAGCACGCGGCGCTCGAGGGCCTCGTGGGCACGGGAGCCGCTGACCTGCACGTGCACGAACGTGCCCGTGCGCTGGGCGGACATGTCCACCACGGCGAAGCCGCAGCGGGTTAGACCGGGGTCGACCGCGAGCACGCGCCGGGTCCCCGGTGCCTGCTCACCGGTCACGGGCCTACTCGTCGTCCTCGAGCTGGGCCATCACGTCCGCGGGGATGTTCGCGTTGGAGTAGACGTTCTGCACGTCGTCGAGCTCCTCGACCGCGTCCGCGAGCTTGAGGAACTTCCGCGCGCCCTCGGCGTCCAGGTCCACGGTCATGGTGGCGCGGAACTGGGGGTCGTCGTTGTTGTACTCCAGCCCGGCCTCGTCCAGCGCCGCGCGAATCGCGGGCAGGTCCGTGGCCTCGCTGACCACCTCGAAGACGTCCGACTCGTCCAGCACCTCGTCCGCGCCGGCGTCGAGCACCGCCATCAGCACGTCGTCCTCGGTGAGGCCGTCCGTCTTGGCGACCTCCACCACGCCCTTGCGCTCGAAGAGGTACGCCACGGACCCGGAATCGGCCATGGTGCCACCGTGGCGGGTCACGGCCACGCGCACCTCGGAGGCCGCGCGGTTCTTGTTGTCGGTCAGGCACTCGATGTACAGCGCGGTGCCCTGCGGGCCGCGGGCCTCGTAGAGGATCTCGGTGTAGTCGATCGTCTCGCCGGTCAGCCCCGCGCCGCGCTTGATCGCGCGGTCGATGTTGTCGTTGGGCACCGAGTTCTTCTTGGCCTTGGACACCGCGAGCTCGAGCGCCGGGTTGCCGGAGGTGTCCGCGCCGCCCATGCGGGCCGCGACCTCGATGCCCTTGATGTACTTGGCGAACGCCTTGGCCCGTTTGGCGTCGATCGCCGCCTTCTTGTGCTTGGTCGTGGCCCACTTGGAGTGACCTGACATGGATGACCTCCTCGAAAGAGTGCGTCCGGCCGTGCTCGGGCCGGACGCGGTGGTGGATTGACTGCCATGATACCGAGCGCGCCCCGTGCCCTGTCACACCGGGGTGCGCCCCCGCACCGCCCAGGGGCCGCGCGGTACCGCCGGTGCTCGCCGAGCCGCCGGTGCGGGGACACGGTTCGCCGCGGCGACGGGCCCGGTCGACGCCGCGCCTGCCGTGGTCGCGGTTCGACGGGCCGCCGCGGCACGCCCGGATGACGACGCCGCCCGCCCGACCCCCTGCCAACGGCCGGGGCACCCCGGGCGAGCCTCGGCACGCGCGGCTGCGGGCGGCGTCGTCGTCCGCCGGTCCGTCAGCGGGGCCGGGAGGCCGCGACCTCGCGGGCGCGCTCCGCCAGCGTGTCGTCGGGGCCGACCTCCGGCAGGGACTCCCCGCGCAGGGCGAGGGCCTGGCCGAGCAGGAAGTCCGCCACGCGCGGGTTCTTGGGCAGCAGGGAGCCGTGCAGGTAGCTGCCGAGCACGTTGCGGGTGCGCGCGCCCTCGGTGCCGTCCTCGCCGTTGTTGCCGGCACCCGAGACCACGCTGGCCAGCGGCTCCTGGCCCGCCCCCAGGTGGGTGAGACCGGAGTGGTTCTCGTAGCCCACGATCCGGCCCAGCTCCGGGGACTCTGTGACGATGTTGCCGATCAGCCGCTCGGTGCCCGCCACCGTCTCGAGGTCGAAGATCCCGATCCCGGGCAGGGTCTCCCCCGCCCCGGTGCGGAAGCTGCGGCCGAAGAGCTGGTAGAGACCGCAGATCGCGAGCATCGGCACGCCGCGCTCCACGGCCTTGTGCAGCCGGGGTGCCACGGCCGCGAGGTCCTCGGCCACGCGGAACTGCCCGGAGTCCTGGCCGCCGCCGCCCACGAAGAGGTCGGCGTGCTCGGGCCACGGGTCACCCGGATCGTAGTCCACGATCTCGGTGTCCAGACCGTAGCGCTCGGCACGGCGCTTGAGGGTCAGCGTGTTGCCCCAGTCGCCGTAGATGTTCATGTCCCGGGGGTAGAGCTGCACGATGCGCAGCGGCCCGGTGGTGTTCTCAGCCACGGAGTCCTCCTAGATGGCGGCCACGTGCGTCATGCCGCCCAGGATCTTGCGCAGGGACAGCATGGCCGTGTAGGTGCAGAAGATGCGCATGGGGCGGTCCCCGGACTGCGCGATGAACCGGGTCAGGGCGTCCTCGAGGTCCGGCTCCACCTCGCCCACGTGCACGAGGTCGTAGTCCAGGCGCAGCGCCATGTCCCAGGCCCGCACGCCGGAGACCACGTCCACCCCGCCCTCGCGCAGACTGTCGAAGTCCACGTCCCACAGCCAGGAGACGTCCCGGCCGTCCGCGTACTGGTCGTTGATCGCGATCATCGTGGCGTAGGCCTGCGCGGACGCGGAGGCCAGGGAGAGCCGGAACCCGGCGGGGTTCTTCACGAGCAGCAGCTGCAGGGGTTTGCCCTCCACCGTGATGGTCTCGCCGCGGCCGAAGGCGGGCGTCACGTTGCCGAGCTCGGCCACCAGGGCGGGGACGTCGGCGTCGTCCCCCAGCACCTGCAGGCTCACCGCCAGGGCCGCCGCGGCGTTGTACTGGTTGTAGACGCCGTAGAGGTCCACCGTGGCCTCGTGGCTCGTGCCGCGCACGTCCAGCTCCACGCTGCGGGCGTTGACCGCCTCCAGCACGACGTCCGCGTCCGGGCGCCGGGCGGAGGGCACCTCGGAGTCCTGCTCCCCCGGGTCCACCTGGCGCAGGCCCTCGCGCATGTCGTCATCGGACGGGAACGTGGGCCGCAGCGCGTCAGAGAGCCCGAACCAGGACACGGCCGTGCCCTCCGGGAGGTCCTCGGCGAGACCGGCGATCCGCGGGTCCTCACGGTTGAGCACCACGGTTTCCGTGGTGGCGCGGGCCACCTGACGCAGCATCCGGCGCGTGATGTCGATCTCCCCGAAGCGGTCCAGCTGGTCCCGCATCACGTTGAGCAGCAGGCTGATCCGGGGCTGCACCTGCTTGACGAAGTGCACCGCGTGGGCCTCGTCGAGCTCGAGCACCGCGACATCGGCGTCCAGGCGGCCGAACGCGTCCATCTCCGCGAGCAGGGACGCCGCCACACCTCGCACAAAGTTGGAGCCCGTGCGGTTGGTGAACACGCGCAACCCCTGGGAGCGCAGCAGCTGCACGGTCATCTTGGTGGTGGTGGTCTTGCCGTTGGTTCCGCTGATCACCACCACGCCGCGGGGCAGCTGGGCGAGCTCCTCCGCCACGAAGCCGGGGTGCAGCTTCTCCATGAACAGGCCGGGGAACGCGGAACCACCGCCGCGCAGGCTCGTGGCCCAGCGCACCCCCTGGCCGAGGACGCGTACGAGAGGTCGGGACATGGTCTCCATCCTGGTGGGCGGGTGCGACGGCAAGAGGGCTATCGCACGGGCGGGGTCAGTCCTGGGGCCAGGCCGCGGCGATGTCCTCGCGGGTGGAGCCCAGGGTCTGGATGAGCGGTTTGGTGTGGGCGATCACGGGCATGAAGTTGGCGTCCCCGGTCCAGCGGGGCACCACGTGCTGGTGCAGGTGCTCGGCCAGGGAGCCGCCCGCGGCGGAGCCCAGGTTCAGGCCCACGTTGAACGCGGCGGGGTGGGCGATCTCACGGATCACGTGCACCGCCGTGCGGGTGAGGGTGTTCAGCTCCCACAGCTCCTCGTCCGTGAGCTCATCCAGCTCCGCCACGTGGCGGTACGGGCACACGAGCACGTGGCCGGGGTTGTACGGGAACAGGTTGAGCACCGCGAAGCAGTGCTCGCCCCGGTGCACGATCAGCGAGTCCTCGTCCGAGCGCTCGGGAGCGTTGCAGAACGGGCAGCCCGGGGGCTGCTCCACCGAGGTGTCCTCACCGCGCACGTACGCGAGGCGGTGCGGGGTCCACAGCCGCTGGAAGCCGTCCGGAACCCCCGGGACCTCGAACTCGTCCCGTGTCACACCGTCCCCGCCCGACGCCGCGGCGTCCCGCTCGGTCACCGCGGGCCCGTCGTCCCGGCGTCGCCCGCGGCCTGGCCCGGCAGCGCGGTGGGCTCCGAGGTCGCGGGGTCCTCCACGACGGTCTCGCCGACCACCACGTCCTGCTCTGTCGGGGCCGTGGGGTTCTCGTTGGAGCGCTCGGCCACGTGGCGGGCGATCAGCTCCACGGCCTCGGCCTGACTCACCCCGTTGTGCTGGGAGCCGTCGCGGAAGCGGAAGGACACCGTGCCGGCCTCGGCGTCCTCGCCACCGGCGATGACCACGAACGGGATCTTGTCCTTGGACGCCGTGCGGATCTTCTTGGGGAAACGGTCCGAGGAGGTGTCCACCTCCACCCGGATCCCGCGCTCGCGCAGGGTCTGGGCGAACTCGTCCAGGTAGTCGTTGAACGCCTCGGCCACGGGGATGGCACGGACCTGCACCGGGGACAGCCACGCCGGGAACGCCCCCGCGTAGTGCTCCGTGAGGACACCCATGAACCGCTCCACGGAGCCGAACAGCGCGCGGTGGATCATCACGGGCCGCCGGCGGGAGCCGTCCGAGGCCTGGTACTCCAGGTCGAAGCGCTCGGGCAGGTTGAAGTCCAGCTGGATGGTGGACATCTGCCACGTGCGCCCGATCGCGTCCCGGGCCTGCACGGAGATCTTGGGCCCGTAGAACGCGGCACCGGCCGGATCCGGTACGAGCTCCAGCCCGGAGTCCTCCGCGACCTCGCGCAGGGTGCGCGTGGCCTCGTCCCAGATCTCGTCCGAGCCCACGAACTTGTTCGGGTCCTTGGTGGAGAGCTCCAGGTAGAAGTCCTCCATGCCGTAGTCCTTGAGCAGGGACAGCACGAAGTTCAAGGTGTTCGTCAGCTCCCCCTTCATCTGCTCGCGGGTGCAGTAGATGTGGGCGTCGTCCTGGGTCATCCCGCGCACGCGCGTGAGCCCGTGGATCACGCCGGACTTCTCGTAGCGGTACACCGCCCCGAACTCGAACAGCCGTAGCGGCAGCTCCCGGTAGGAGCGCCCGCGCGAGCGGTAGATCAGGTTGTGCATGGGGCAGTTCATGGGCTTGAGGTAGTAGTCCTGGCCCGGCTTGGTCAGCTCCCCCGTGTCCGGGTCCCGCTCCTCGTCCACGTGCATCGGGGGGAACATCCCGTCCCGGTACCAGTCCAGGTGCCCCGAGACCTCGTACAGGTGGCCCTTGGTGATGTGCGGGGTGTAGACGAACTCGTAGCCGGCGCGCGCGTGGCGCTCCCGGGAGTAGTCCTCCATCTCCTTGCGGATGATCCCGCCCTTGGGGTGGAACACCGGCAGCCCGGAGCCCAGTTCGTCCGGGAAGGAGAACAGGTCCAGCTCCACGCCCAGTTTGCGGTGGTCGCGGCGCTCGGCCTCGGCCAGGCGCTCCTTGTAGGCCTTCAGCTCGTCCTTGGAGGGCCAGGCCGTGCCGTAGATACGCTGCAGCTGCTCGTTGCGCTGGTCCCCGCGCCAGTACGCGGCGGCCGAGCGCATCAGGGCGTAGCCGTTGCCGATGTGCTTGGTGTCCGGCAGGTGGGGGCCGCGGCACAGGTCGCGCCACACCACGTCCCCGCTCTTGCGGTCCACGTTGTCGTAGACGGTCAGCTCGCCGCCGCCCACCTCCACGGAGGCACCCTCCGCGGACTCGTCCACGGCACCCGAGCCCGGGCCGCCGGCGAGGTCGATGAGCTCGAGCTTGTACGGCTCGTCGGCCATCTCCGCGCGCGCCTCGTCCTCGGTGACCGTGCGACGGCGGAAGATCTGGTTCCTGTTGACGATCTTCAGCATCGACTTCTCGAGCGCCTTGAGGTCCTCCGGCGTGAACGGCTCGGCCACGTCGAAGTCGAAGTAGAACCCGTCCGTGATGTACGGCCCGATCCCCAGCTTGGCGTCCGGGCGCAGCTGCTGCACGGCCTGGGCCATCACGTGGGCCGTGGAGTGGCGCAGCACCTCGAGCCCCTCGGGCTCGCTCACCAGCACGCGCTCCACCACGTCCCCGTCCGCCAGCGGCGTGGAGAGGTCCTTGAGCACACCGTTGACGTGCGCCACCACCACGTCCCGCTGCTCCGTGTAGAGCTCGGCGGCGGTGGTGCCCGGCTCGGCGGTGCGGCTCTCGCCGTCCACGGTGAGCTGCAGGGCTGGGGCGTCCGTCATGGTGAATCTCCTCGTCAGTTCTGTGGGTGCCCGCCCGTACCGGGGGCGGGCGTCCCGGGCGCGCGCCGTGGCGGCGCACCCGTGACCTCCACGATGCTACCGCCCACCGGCGCGCGGGGCGGCAGAGCAGGGCCCACCGCCTCCCGGGGAGACCGTGAATCACCTCACGCCGGGCCAGCACCGGGCACGGAAAAAGGGTGCGCCCCGGGCCGCAGCCCGGAACGCACCCTCCAGCGCTAACGCGAGGTCACTCGCGCGGACGGCGTCAGCGGCGGGGAGCCTCGCCGTCGCGGCCGAGATCGTCACGGCCGAGGCCGTCACGATCGACATCGGTCTCGACGTCGACCTGTTCCTTCTGGACGTCGGCCTCGACGCGCTGCGTCTCGCGGACGGTCTGCTTGTTCAGCCCGACCTCCTCGACGGCGACGGCTTCCTTCTCGACGACGGGGCGCTCCTCGTGGAGAGTGACGTCCACCTCTTCCTCGCCGATCCGGCCGGTGCCCGCGTGGGCCTCGGTGCCGTTGAGCGGGGTGCGCTCCACGGTGACCTCTTCGCGCTCGACCGGGACGTCGACCGTCTCGTGGTCCGTCACCACGTACTTGCGCAGGCGGGCGTGGCCGGCCTCGCGCTCCTGGGTGTCCACGTGGAGCTGCTCTTCGTGACGGGTCACGGAGGCGTTCTCACCGGCGGCGACGTGACGGTCCTGGCCTGCATCGGCGCGGTCGCGGTCGGTGACGTCACGATCGCGGTCCGCAGCGAGGCGGTCGCGGTCGGCGGCGTCGTCCGCACGGCGCTCGCCCGCGGCGGTGCCGGCGACACCGGCGGTGCCCGCGGCGGCGTTGCGGTCACGGTCGTGACCCGCGGCGCGGCCGTCGTCGTAGTTCATCTCGTAGTAGCGGTACAGCTCCTCTTCCTCAGCCGGGGACAGGTGCTGGTCCGCGTCCACCTTCGGAGCGTCCTTGATGACATCCTTGGTGTAGGGCAGGACCACACGGTCGCCGTCCTGACGGGCGCCCTTCACGGGAACGAAGTTCTCCTTGGCACCGAACAGACCGGTGTTCACGGTCAGGAACGTCGGATCGCCGGAGTTGTCGTCCAGGAACACCTGCTCGACCTTGCCGATCTTGTCGCCGTCGGAGCCGTAAGCCGTGCTGGACAGAATTGCATTTACGTCGAACGTGGACATCGCATTAACTCCTCAGTAAGTCTCTGCTAGCGGCGCACGGTTGTGCACCGAAGGCCGCCGCACCCGCAATGGGTGTGCGGTCCGGCTTCGTGATTCATATTACGGCCATCAGAACGCTTGGCCATCGATTTCTCTCACGGGAAAACCGGCGTGCCGTTGCGCCTCAGGCTTCCGCTCGTGTGGTGACCGCCCCGCGCGCCGCCGGGATCCCGGGGCGCGGCGGTGGCGTAGGGCACAATGGGGAGCACGAAGCGCGGTGGACTCTCGGCAACCGTCCGGGCGATTCACACGAAAACGGCACAGGCGCACAGGACGGAGCCCCGACGTGTGGGATGCACTGGTCAACAACCCCTGGATCTTCTGGCTGATCATCATGCTGGCCCTGGCAGCCATCGAGATGCTCACCCTGGACTTCCTGTTCCTGATGATGTCCATCGCGGCGCTCGTGACCGCGGGGGTGAGCCTGGTGCTGGACAGCTTCACCGTTCAAGTGGTGCTCTTCGCCGTGGTCTCGGTGCTGCTGATCTTCCTGATCCGCCCCCTTGCCCTGCGCCGGCTCAACCGCTCCACGCCGAACACGCGCTCGAACACCGAACGCCTGATCGGCCTGCCGTGCACCGTGCTCGAGCCGGTCTCCCAGCGCAGCGGGCTCGTGCGGCTCGAGGGTGACGTGTGGACCGCCCGCTGCGCCGCCGGTGCTGAACTGTCCGAGGGTGCGGACGCCTGGGTGCACCGCATCGACGGTGCCACCGCCGTGGTCGCGGACGTCGCCCCGGCCCGGACTGAGCCCACCGACACCGGGCGCCGCGCGCACCCCTGATTGACCTGCCCCGGCCCGTTCCCGGGCGGACCGGCGCCGAGAGAGCCAGCCCCGCCCACCCGACCCGACCCGGCGGCGTCACCCCGGCACAGCACCGGACGACGCCGCCGCGAACCGCCCCGGGCCAGCCCCGGCTCCCGGGGGAAACCGGCCCCCACCGAAAGGACACCATGTCACTCATCATCCTCATCCTGCTGGTCGTGGTGGTGCTCGCCGCGGTCGTTGCGCTCGTGAAGGCGGTGCGGATCATCCCGCAGTCGCGCGCGGGCATCGTGGAGCGGCTCGGCAAGTACCAGGCCACGCTCAATCCCGGACTGCACTTCCTGATCCCGTTCATCGACCGCCTGTTGCCGCTGATCGACCTGCGTGAACAGGTGGTCCCCTTCCCCGCGCAGTCCGTGATCACCGAGGACAACCTGGTGGTCGGCATCGACACCGTGGTGTACTTCCAGGTCACCGATCCCCGGGCCGCGACCTACGAGATCACCAACTACATCCAGGCCGTGGACGAGCTCACCAGCGCCACGCTGCGCAACGTGGTGGGCGGGCTGAACCTCGAGGAGACGCTGACCTCCCGCGACAAGATCAACGCCGAGCTGCGTGGCGTGCTGGACTCCACCACCGGCCGGTGGGGCATCCGCATCTCCCGCGTGGACATCAAGGAGATCACCCCTCCGCCGTCCATCCAGGACTCCATGGAGAAGCAGATGCGCGCCGAGCGGGACCGCCGCGCCGCGATCCTCACCGCCGAAGGCGAGAAGCAGTCCCAGATCCTCACCGCCGAGGGCTCGCGCCAGGCCTCGGTGCTCTCCGCCGAGGGTGACGCGAAGGCCGCGATCCTGCGCGCGGACGGCGAGGCCCAGGCCATTGCCAAGGTCTTCGACTCGATCCACCGTGCCAGGCCCACCCAGAAGCTGCTCGCGTACCAGTACATCCAGACCCTGCCCAAGGTGGCCGAGGGCAGCGCCAACAAGGTGTGGATGATCCCCGCCGAGCTCAGCACCGCGCTGCGCGGCGTGGGCTCCTACCTCAACCCGGGGTCCTCGGACTCTCCCGAGGACGATTCGTGGGAGGAGGCGGACGCCGCCCCGGGCGCCCCGGTGGACGAGCCCATCGTGGAGCACGAGACCGTGAAGGTCACCGAGGAGGATCTGGAACCGGACCTGTCCCTCACCGACCCGCGCGAGTTCGAGATGCCCGACTCCCCCTACTCGTCCCCCCTCGCCGAGCAGGCCGGGGACCCGCACCTCGGGGACCCCGCGGCGGGTCCCGTGGCCGGCGGCACCCCCGGATCCGCGCCGGAGAACGGCTCCTCGGCACGCCACGTCGGCCCGGAGACCGGGCAGGACCCCCGCCCCGGGAATGAAACCCGCTGAGGTGCCGTTGTGCCCTCTGAAGGAGTCGGCCCGGTGCCGGCCCGCGTGGCGAGCACCGGGGTCGAGTGAGAGTACGTCAGGAAGGATCGTTGCGTGAGTGATCGCAGCCTACGGGGCATGCGCCTGGGTTCCCAGTCCATGGAGACCGAAGCGGGTGTGGAACCGGCCCCGCGCCAGCGCGTGGAGTACCGCACCGCGGACGGCGAGTCCGTGTCGGTGATGTTCGCCGCCGAGGCGGAGATCCCCCCGGTGTGGACCACCAAGACCGGCCAGGAGGCCATCCTGGTCAACGGCGAGAAGCCGGAAAACCCCAACGAGAAGCATCAGCGCTCGCACTGGGACATGCTGCTCGAGCGCCGCAGCGTGGAGGAGCTCGAGGAGACCCTGCAGCAGCGGCTCGAGTTCTTCAAGGAGCAGCACGCTCTCTGAGCCGCGCCCCGCGACGACGACGGCCCCTGTCCTCCCAGAGGACGGGGGCCGTTCCACGATCGCGGCACGGTGCGGTGCCGCTCGCGGCGCCGCCGGGGACGTCCGTCCCGGCTGACGGGACTCAGCCGCGGAGCCGGAGCTTGCGGGCCAGCGTCTCGGCGCGCGCGCACAGCCCCCACTTCGCCACGCTGGTGGCGGCCTCCACGGTGACGTCGTTGCTCATCTTGGACACGCCCTCCTCGCGCTCGACGAACGTGATGGGCACCTCCACGATCTTAAGTCCGGCACGCTCGGCGCGCCACGCGAGGTCGATCTGGAAGCAGTAGCCGCGGGACTCCACGGTGTCCAGGCCCAGGGCCCGCAGGGTGGTGTCACGGTAGGCGCGGAACCCGCCCGTGATGTCGTGGATGGAGGTACCCAGCAGGATTCGGGAGTAGAGGTTGCCGCCGCGGGAGATGAGCTGGCGCTGCAGGGGCCAGTTCTCGGTGCGGCCCCCGGGCACGTAGCGGGAGCCGATGGCCATGTCCGCACCGCGCTCCACGGCGTCCAGGAGCAGGGGCAGCTGCTCGGGCTGGTGGGAGCAGTCCGCGTCCATCTCCACGAGCACGTCGTAGTCGCGCTCGAGTCCCCAGGCGAAGCCCGCGAGGTACGCGGGGCCGAGCCCCTCCTTGCGCGCGCGGTGCAGCACGTGGATGTTGCCGTCCGCTGCGGCGAGCGAGTCCGCGAGGTCCCCGGTGCCATCGGGGCTGTTGTCGTCCGCGATCAGCACGTGGGCCTCCGGGACGGCCGCCCGCAGCCGCGTGATCACGGTGGGCAGCGACTCGCGTTCGTTGTAGGTGGGGATGATGGTGAGAACTCGCACCGGGCGTCCTTTCATGCCGCACGTAGCCGGGCGTCCGAGCCCGAACAGACCACTGGGCAGGCCCATCCGCCTTCGGACCAGAGAGGACGCGGGGTCGTTCTCTGTTTTCTAAGGACGGATGGACCCACCCGGCAGTAAGAACTCAGTCTAACCTCAGGGGAGGTCAGGGCCAACACGGGGTGACCGGTTCAGGGCCGGGGGCTCTGCCCGCTCACGAGCTCGCCCGCCACCACCGTGGCCTCGCAGCGCGGCAGGCGGGAGTCGTCCAGCGCGGGCAGCACGGGCGTGCGGGCCCGGGGGTCCGTGCTCCACGAGGCCCCCGTGCCCTGGGCCTGCTGGACCACCACGGACTCGGCGTCCCACACGGCCAGCGTGGCCTCCGCGCCGGGCGCGAGCTGCCCCGCCAGCGGGGCGCTGTCCGGGTGGGCGCGCCACGCGCCCCGCGTCATGGCTAGGAACGCGGCGCGGGCGGACGTGCGCAGCCGCTCGTGGGGGGCCTCCAGCGCCGCCTTGACGGTGCGCCACGGATTGTCCTGCGCGCTGATGAGGGTCACCGGGACCCCCGCCCGGGAGAGGTCCCGCAACGGTGCGGCTCCGGCGTGGCACGAGAGCGTGAGCCCCAGGGTGGCCAGGCGTTCGCACTGCTCTTCGCGGAGCGCACCGACACCCACGAGGCGGTGTCCGCGCGCGCGGAACGCCCGCTCCCCCACCCGTTCGGCGGCCTCGGCCACGGCGTCCAGCACGGTGTCGACGACGCCGCTCGCGTCCTCCGCAGGGCCCGTCACCTCGCCGGTCAGCTGCTGCGAGGCGGCCGCGCCCTGTCCGCCGGACGCGTCGGAACCCAGCACGAGCACCGCCTGGATCCCGGCCCGTGTGCAGGCCTGCAGGTGTTCCCGCACCGCCGCGGCCAGCTCGGCGCCGTGGTGCCCACCGGGCAGCTCGAGGCCGAGAGCCGGGGAGGGCAGCGCGGACGGGTCGATGTCCGCGTCCCCGGTGGCGGCTCGGACGAGCACCGGCAGGGCGCGTGCGCCGTCCGCGCGGACTCGTGCGGCGGCGTCGGCCAGGGCCTCGAGGTCCGCCCCGAGCAGCTCCACCGCGCCGTAGCCCTGGGCCGTGCCGGGCAGGGAGGCCGCGGGCGCCCCGGGGTCGGGCACACGGCAGTGCGCCACGAACGCCGGGGTCACCACGGCGGCGCGCAGGTCCCCGACCTCGGCGCCGGGCCCCGCCATGGCCCGGGCGGCGTCGTCGGAACCCACCCACGCCACGGTGGGGCCCTCCGTGAGGATGGCCGTGGCGAACGGGTCCGCCGGTGAGTACACGGATCCGTTGGTCCAGACCCGGGTGCTCGGCTGTGCTGCGCTCATGTGCTTCCCTCCCGTCCGGCGCGGGGTGCTGACCCCCGCCGGACGCTGACTACTGTTCGAAGACGCTGTACTCGACCACGCCGCGGCGCACGGCCTCGATGGCCTCGTGGGCCGTGTCCCGCAGGGCGGGGTCCAGCCCGTGCACGCCGCGCAGCTGGTCCAGGACGTCAATGGTCTGCTTGGCCCAGCGCACGAAGTCCCCGGCCGCGAGGTCCGTGCCCGTGAGCGTGCGGGTCAGCGTGGCCCCCCGCGCCCAGCGGTGCATGGCCTCCACGAGGCCGAGCTCGGGCACGGCCGTGAGGGGCAGCCGGTGCTCGGCCTCGCGGGCCGAGAGCACGGACCAGTTCTCCAGCAGGGTCTGCACCGCGGCGTCCATGGCGGCGGTGGGCAGCCGGGGCCGGGTGCCCTGGTCCTCGCGCCGCGGCTGGTACACCAGGGCGGTCATCACCCCGGCGAGCCCGGGGGCGTCGAGCCCGTCGAGGAAGCCGTCGCGCAGGGAGAGGGCCAGCAGCAGGTCCCGCTCACCGTAGAGTCGGCGCAGCTGCTCCCCCGCAGCGGTGGGCCGCAGCTGCCCGCTCTCGTCCTGCTCGAGGTAGGCGAAGTGCGCGAGCACCGCGCACACGCGGTCGAAGGTGGCGGCGATGCTGCCCGTGCGGCCCGCGATCTGCTTGCGCAGGCCCTGCGTGTCCTTCTCCAGCTTCCACGCGCGCTCGGCCCAGCGGGCGTGCTGCTCGCGGTCGGAGCAGCCGTGGCACGGGTGGGTCCGCAGCCGCCGCCTCAGGTCCTCGATCCGGTGGTCCCGCGCGGACGTGCCACGGTCGAAGCGGATGCCCCGCCCGCCGGAGTCGGTGCGCGCCGGGCGGTGCTCGCGCAGCGCGGCCCGCACGGTGGCGGCGAGGTCCTGGCGCTCCTTCGGGGCCTTGCCCGAGAAGTTCTTGGGGATCCGGATCCTGGACTCCGGCGCGAGGGAGCCGTCGAGGTCGTTGACGCCCACCCGTCGCAGCTTGCCGTCCACGGTGAGGATGTGCGGGCGGGGGTCGAAGGGGTGGGCATCGGCCCTGAGCACCACCGCCCAACCGGCGTTGCGCCCCTGCGGGATCTCGATCACGTCCCCGGGCAGCAGGTCCTGCAGGGCCACGGCGGCGTCGTTGCGCTGGCGCGCCGTGCGCGACCTGCTGGCGGACTTCTCCTCCGCCCCGAGCTCACGGCGCAGCCGGGCGTACTCCTCGAAGTTCCCCAGGTGGCAGGACATGGCCTCCCGGTAGGCCTGCAGGGTCTTCTCCTGGGAGCGCACCCGTTTGGCGATCCCCACCACCGAGCGGTCCGCCTGGAACTGCGCGAAGGAGGTCTCCAGGATGGAGCGCGAGCGCTTGGCGCCGTAGCGGGCGATCAGGTTGGTGGACATGTTGTACGTGGGACGGAAGCTGGAGTTCAGCGGGTACGTGCGGGTGGACGCGAGCCCCGCCACCGTCTGGGGGTTCATCCCGTCCCGCCACAGCACCACGGCGTGGCCCTCGACGTCGATCCCGCGCCGCCCCGCGCGGCCCGTGAGCTGGGTGTACTCCCCCGGGGTGATGTCCACCCGGGCCTCGCCGTTGAACTTGTCCAGCCGTTCGAGCACCACGGAGCGGGCGGGCATGTTGATGCCCAGCGCGAGGGTCTCGGTGGCGAAGACCGCCTTGATGAGCCCCTCGGAGAACAGCTGTTCCACGACCTCCTTGAACACCGGGAGCATGCCCGCGTGGTGGGCGGAGACACCGCGGATCAGCCCGTGGTACCAGTCCTCGTAGTTCAGGGCCGCGAGGTCCGCCGTGGACATGTGCGCGGTGGCCTCCGCGGCGAACGCCTTGATGGTGCGCTGCTCCTGCGGTGTGGTGAGCCACAGGTCTGCGGCCACGCACTGCGCCACCGCGGCGTCGCACCCCGCGCGGGAGAAGATGAAAGTGATCGCGGGCAGCATGGCCTCCGCGTCCAGCCGGCGCAGCAGGTGCGGGCGGGAGATGCGGTCCTGGCGTGCGGTGCGCGGCTCCTGCTGGCGCCCGCCGCGGCGTCGTCCGCGGTGCCCGGGGCCGCGGCCACCGGCGCGACCGCCGCGGGGGTGCTGGGTGCGGAAGAGCCGCAGCAGCTCCGGGTTCACCGCGGGCTCCTCCCGGTGCCTGTCCGAGTGGCGCTGAGCGGCCTCCTCCACCGTGGTGTCGTCCACGAACAGGTCCATCAGCTGCGGCCCCACCTGCACGTGCTGCCACAGCGGGACCGGGCGGTGCTCGGAGACCACCACGTCCGTGCTGCCGCGGACGTCGTCCAGCCACGCACCGAACTCCTCCGCGTTGGACACCGTGGCGGACAGGGACACCAGCTGCACGTGCTCGGGCAGGTGGATGATCACCTCTTCCCACACCGCGCCGCGGAAGCGGTCCGCGAGGTAGTGCACCTCGTCCATGACCACGAACCCCAGGTTGTCGAGGGTGGCCGAGCCGCCGTAGAGCATGTTGCGCAGCACCTCGGTGGTCATGACCACCACGTCCGCCTCGGAGTTCACGGAGGTGTCCCCCGTGAGCAGGCCCACGCGGTCGGAGCCCCAGCGCCGGGAGAACTCGTGGAACTTCTGGTTGCTCAGCGCCTTGATGGGGGTGGTGTAGAACGCCTTCCTCCCCTGCTGCAGAGCCAGGTGGATGGCGAACTCCCCCACCACGGTCTTGCCCGCCCCCGTGGGGGCCGCCACGAGCACTCCCCGGCCCTCCTCCAGGGCGCGGCAGCCCTGGGTCTGGAAGGGGTCCAGCTCGAAGTCCAGGGTGTGCTCGAAGGCCGCGAGTTCGGTGGAGGCGTGGGCCGCGCGAGCCTTGGCGGCCGTGTACCGTTCGGCGGGGGAAGACATGCGCCCAGCCTACGCGGTGGCCCCGACACCGCTCACGCGGCCGGGAGCCGCGGGCAGCGCTCGTGACCGCGGCGGGGCACGACGCCGCACGGGCGGGACCGCGGGCCCGGACCGTTCCGCGCCACCAACGGCAGTGCCGGGGTTCGCGGTCCGGCGGCGGCTCAGCTCTCCGCGGCCGTGCTGCCGAGGGAGCGCAGCTCATCCGCGGAGGTCCCCCGGTCCGCGCTCGCGCCGGTGGCGGCCTGCTGCTTCTGCCGCTTCCTGGCCCGGCGCCGGTCCAGGTAGAGGCACAGCCCGACGGCCACGAAGAACAACACGAGCAGCGGGATGGCCAGGTAGAGCATGGTCACCGGATCGGGCCCGGGGGCGGCCATCGCGGCCACCACGAGCACGACCACCACCACCACGCGCCAGGACTTCAGCACGGCGCGCCCAGAGAGCAGGCCCATCATGTTGAGCCCCACGAGAAGCACGGGCACCACGCACGAGATGCCGAACGTGAGGATGAGCTGGAGGAAGAAGCGCAGGTAGATCCCGGCCTCCACGAAGTTGGCTCCGCCCTCCGGGGTGAAGGCCGTGAGCGCGTAGACCGCGGCGGGCAGGGCGGCCACGGCCATGGCGCATCCCCCCAGGAACAGCGGGATGGAGGCGGCCAGGAAGCCCATGGCGTAGCGGCGCTCGTTCTTGTGCAGCGCCGGGGTGATGAAGGCCCACAGCTGGTAGAGCCACACGGGCGAGGCGAAGATGAGCCCGAGAACCACAGCCACCTCCACCATGGTGTTGAAGGAGCCGCCCACGGAGGAGTAGTTGATGGTGGCCGTGCGCCCAGAGTCCGCGAGGCGCTGCAGCGGCTCGGTGATGTACTGCATGAACGGCTCGTAGACCATGAAGCCCAGCACCGCACCGAGCACGGTCGCCACGGCGGACTTGATCAGCCGGTTGCGGAACTCTCGCAGGTGCTCCTTGAGCGCCATCTGCGCCTGGGGGTTGGCGCGGCGCGACGTGACCTTGCGCCGGGCCCGGCGCGCCTCACGGGCGGAGCGGGTGGGCGCCTCGGGGTCCGTGCTGGACATGACTGCCTGCCTTCTCTGGACGGGTGCTCACCCGCGGACTGCCTGCGTGGCCGGTGACGGCCCGGGGCCGAGCCGTGCGGCTCGGCCCCGGGTCACGCGGGTGCTGAACGAGGGACTCAGGCGGTGGGCCGCTGGTCCGGCTGCACCGGGGTGGTGTCCTGGACCACCGGCTGGCCCGGCTGCTGCACCGGGGCCGCGGGCTGCGCGGGGGCCTGGGGCTGGGCGGGCTGCTGCGCGGCCGGCTGGCCGGTGGGCTGCACCGTCTGCGGAGCCTGCTGGGCGGGCTGCTGGACCGTGGTCTGCTGAGCGGCGGGCTGCGCGGGGGCCTGACCGGCGACCGGCTGGCCGTCCGCAACGGGCTGGCCGTTGACGGTCACGTTGGGCTCGTCGTCCTTCTTCATCTCCTTGACCTCGGACTTGAAGATGCGCATGGACTGGCCCAGGCTGCGCGCCATCCCGGGGAGCTTGGGCGCCCCGAAGAGCAGCAGGACGACCACGAGGATCAGGATGAGGGTCAGGGGGCTGTCAGCCAGACGACCGAACATGGCGGAGTCCTTTCTGTTCGGCTCGCAGGACGTCCCGGTAGCGCTGCGGCAGTCCCTGGGCGTCCTTGCGCTGCATCCGGCGGATGAGGCGAGCCGTCTGTCGTTGGTCCCGGCCGCTGCGGTAGGCGGCTCGGGTGTCGTTCACCGGGGTGAACATGGCGGGTGGTGCGGGGGTGCGCAGCGGCGCCGGGTGGCCCTCCACGGCGGCGTTCCACCGCTGTGAGAAGCCGTCCGCGGTGGTCTCGAGCTCGTCCAGTGCGGGCAGGACCTGCCGTGTCAGCAGCCGGTAGAGCATTCCGCCGACGAATGCGGCGGAGGCCAGGACCAGCACGGTCCACAGCACGACCCACATCCACCAGAGCATGGCCCCCAGTATAGGCGCCCCGGCCCTACGACCGCCCCGATGCCTCCCCCGCGCCGCTCGTGTTCAGCCACTGTTCAACCGCGGCCACGGCCTCCGGGGGCGAGACCACCCCCACGTGGCCCGCGTGCCGCGTGACCAGGGAGGACAGGGCGTCCAGGGTGGGGAAGTCCACCTCCGCCGCCACGAACTCGGGCAGCGGACGCGGGCCCCGGGCTGCCCGGCCCCGCGCCGCGCCCCCGGGCTGGGAGTTCGCCGGGTGCCGGTCAGGGGCCTCGGAGACGCCCACCGTGGAGTCGGCGGAGTGCGGGGACGCGGTGCCCGGCACCTCGACCTCCACGGAGCGCTTGGCGTGGTAGTGCTCCACGATCCACCGGCCGCGGCGGTCCGTGACCACCACGGCCTGCACCGGGCGGCGCTTGGCGGGCTGGATGCTCGAGCGGACCTCGGAGTCCATGCGGGGGTGCACCGCGGCCTCCCCGGCGTCCTCGCAGCCCACGATCCGGTCCGCGCGGAACGTGCGGGGACCGTTGGCCTGCAGGCACCAGCCCCGCAGGTACTGGTGGCCGTCGGAGAGGATCATCCGCACGGGGTCCACGAGCCGCTCGGTGACCTCGTCGCGCGAGGCCACGACGTAGCGCAGGCGCACCCGGCGTCCGTTCGCGATGGCGCGCCGCAGCTCGGCGACGAGCTCGGTGTCCCGCGGCTCCGCGGCGGCGTCGCCCTCCGGCGCGGCCAGCGCGTCCGCGAGCGGCAGGGCGTCCGCTGCGGTGGCGACCTTCTGCATGGCCGAGCGCACCACGCGGCTGTCGCCGCCGGGCACCGCCTGCAGGGTCTGCAGCCCCATGAGCAGGGCGCTGGCCTCGGGCACCGTGAGGCGCACGGGCTCGGAGAGCTCCTGCGCGTTGCCCAGGTAGATGTGGCCGTCGTCCCACGAGGCGTCGATGAGCTGGTCGGGCAGGTGCCCTGGGCGTCCGCACACGAACAGGGTCTGCAGGTCGCTGATCAGCTCGGCGTCCGTGATCCCGAAGTGCCGGGCGGTCTCCTCCAGCTCGGCGCCCTGGTGGGCGTAGACGTGGCGCACGATGTGCAGCAGCCGCGCGAGGTGGTGCTCGGTGCTCGCCTTGGCGGCACCCTGGCGGCGCTGCTTGCCCCACTGCACGTGCACGCCGGGCATGCGCGCCTGGAACGCCCGGGCCTCCTCGAGCCGTCGGGCCACCGCCTCCGCGACGGCCGCCTGGATGCCCTCGTCCACGGTGGACGCGCACGGCTCGGGCGCGGTGGGCTCGCGGGGCACCCACGCGTCCGGTCCCGCCGCGCACACGTGCTCGGCGGCGGACTCGGTGTCGTGCACGGCCAGTTCCACGGCGTCGAACCCCTCGGGTGCACGCCAGCACGTCGACGCCGCGGGCGCCGCGATCCGCCGCAGCAGCTGCCCCGCGCCCTCCCGCATGAACACGAGCACGCGCAGCCGCGGGGGCTGGCTGACCATGCGGGCGAGCTGCCCGCCCATCGAGAAGTCCCGGGGCGGGTCGAAGCTGTCCCGGGTGACGTCCACCTCGGAGATGATGCGCGAGAGCCGGAACGTGCGCTGCGCGCCGCGGTCCGTGTCCCAGCCCGCGAGGTACCACGCACCGTAGCGGGAGCCCACCCCCCACGGCTGGACCGTGCGGCGGGAGTACGCACCGGTGCGGTCCACGTAGTCGAAGCGCACCGTGCGGTGGGACAGCACCGCCGAGAGCAGCGGCTCGAACGCCGGGTCCGCGACCGCCACGGTGGGCTGCACGTCCCGGCCCGGGGTGGCCTCGGAGCTCAGGGCGGGTTCGAGCTTGTCGAGGGCGCGGCGCGCGAGACGGTCCTGGGCGGCGTCGTTCCACGCCCCGGCCGCCACGGCGAGCACCGCGGACTCCTCGGCGCTGAAGCGCACCTCGGGGAGCCGGTACGAGCCCCGGGGCACGCGGTAGCGCGGGGTGAGCTGCGCGTCCGAGGCCCAGGGGTCGTCGTCGGGGATCTCCTCCACCGGGTAGCCCAGGGAGCGCAGGTGCGCCTTGTCCCGCTCGAACATCCGCTCGAAGGCGTCCTGGTTGCCCGCGCGGTCGTAGCCGGGCACGATCGCCCGCAGCTGCTCGCGCGTGTAGCCGGACTCGCGGTCCAGCAGGGCGATCAGCAGGTTCAGGAGGCGTTCGGCCGAGGCCGTGGTGGAACGGCGGGCCGACTCACCGGTGCGGGACGGCATTCAGCGGACGTCGAGCAGGTCCACCACGAAGATGAGGGACTCGTCGGGGCCGATCTGCGCCCCGGCACCGCGCTTGCCGTACGCCATCTCGGAGGGGATCTCCAGACGACGCCGCCCGCCCACCTTCATGCCCAGCAGGCCCTGGTCCCAGCCCTGGATGACCTGGCCCACGCCCACCGTGAAGTCCAGGGGCTCGCCACGGTTCCAGGAGGCGTCGAACTCCTCGCCGCCCGAGTAGGTGACGCCCACGTAGTGGCACGAGACCACCGTGCCGGGCACGGCCTCCCGGCCGGTGCCCTCGATGAGGTCCGTGATCCGCAGCTCGGTGGGCACCGGGTCCTGGGGGAAGTCGATCTCCGGCTTGGAACGATCAAGCTTGCGCTGTCCGAACGACACGGGCTCTACCTTTCGTCATGGGCCCCCTGGGCGGGGCCGCGCCGGTGGCCAAGTCTAGCCGGGATCACTTCCCGGAGGACGACGCCTTCGGGGAGGGTTCGCCGCTCGCGGAGTCCTTCGGCGTCGCGGAGGACGCGCCCTGCTTCGCGGCGTCCGGGGTGTCCGTGCGACCCAGGACGTCCACCACGAACACGAGGGAGCCCGCGGGGTACTTGGCGTCCTTGCCGAGCTCCTTGGCCGTGCCGTACGCCTTGGACGTGGGGATCACGATCTCCACGCGGGACCCGACCTTCTTGCCCGCCAGCCCCTCCTTCCAGCCCGCGATCACGCCGTCGAGGGGGAAGGACACGGGGGTGCCCTTGTCGTAGGAGGAGTCGAAGACCTTTCCGTCCGCCCAGCGCACGCCCACGTAGTTGGCCACCACGGTGTCCGAGGACTTCACGGTCTCACCGTCGCCCTCGATCAGCACGTCGGTCTGCAGCCTGGTGGGCTCCGGCCCGGAGGGCTTCGCGATGGTGGGCTTGCCCTTGTCGTCCTGCGTGACCTTGGGCATGCCCTTGGAGGGGGTCTTCATCGTCCCGTTCAGGGCCGGTTCCAGCTTCTTGGTCACCTGGTAGACCTCCACCGAGGTGGAGTCGTCCCCGTCCGCGGCCTTGCCGCTGGTCTCCGGGGAGCTGTACGCGATGATCTCGCCCTCCTTGGCGTTGGTCAGCGCGTCGTACATCTGCGGCAGCGACTCCTTGAGCTGGTCGTTGACCGTGAGCACCTGCCCGCCGCCCTTGCTGTAGGTGTCCCCCAGGGAGGACGCGTCGGAGCCCTTGTAGAGGGCCGCCTGGAGCATGATGTTGTCCCCGGCGTCGATCTCGGGGCCGTCGCCAGCCTTGAGCACCTTGGTCTGCGCCTCGTCGACCTTCAGCGGGGTCTCGAAGGACACGGACGGGGCCTTGCCCGCGGCGGGCTCTCCGGAGAGCTCCACGGAGTCCCACCCGGAGGAACCGCAACCGGTGAGCAGCAGGGACAGGGTGACGGCGGCGGCGCCGACGGGGATGATCTTGCGCAAGACGTGGTGACCTTTCGTCAACGGGGGGCGTGGCTCGGGTCCAATGTAGAGGACTCGTGTGGGTCGCGGCTGGGAAAGCCCCCGGAACGGGGCGCGCCGCGGCGGTGCGGGACGCTCAGACGGCACCGGCCGCGAGGTCCCGGATCATCTCCTCGACGTCCGGCTGGGTCGTCGCGAACGGGTCCTTGCACATGCTGATGCGCTGCGAGTGGGGGCCGTTGAGCTTGAGGTGGACCCAGTCCACAGTGTGGTTCACGTCCGCGGCGTGGGCCGCGGCCACGAAGCGTCCCCGCAGCCTGGCCCGGGTCTCCGGCGCCTGCCCCACGGCGCGCGAGACGTCCTGCGGGGACACGAAGGACTCCACGGCCCCCCGGCGCTCGAGCATGTGAAACAGCCCGTGCGTCGGTGAGGTGTCGTGGTAGGCAAGGTCCAGCTGCGCGAGGCGCGGGTGGGAGAGGTCCATGCCGTGCGAGGCCGCGTACGCGTCCAGCAGCTTCTTCTTGACGGCCCAGTCCAGTTCCCGGTCCACGAGCGAGGCGTTCTGCTCCGCCACGGCGCGCAGTCCCCGTTCCCACAGCTCCAGCACCCACGGGACGCGGTCGTGGTGCGCCCCGTGGCGCTGCACGAAGCGCGTGACCGCCTCGAGCACCTCGTGCTGCAGCTCGAGCGCGGTGCGGGAGGAGCCGTCCGCCAGTGCGAGCCGGGCGGTGCCCGTGAGGTCGTGGGAGACCTGGCGCAGCGCCGAGGCGGGGTCCGCGAGGGTGCGGTCCGGGAGGATCTGCCCGGCCTCGATCATGCGCAGCAGCAGGTCCGTGGCCCCGATCTTCAGGGCCGTGGTGGTCTGGGACATGTTCGAGTCCCCCGTGATCACGTGCAGCCGGCGGTAGTGCTGCGCGTCCGCGTGGGGCTCGTCCCGGGTGTTGATCATGGGCCGCGAGCGCGTGGTGGCCGAGGAGGACCCCTCCCAGATGTGGTCCGCGCGCTGCGAGAACGAGTAGCTCGCGGCGCCGTCGCCCGGTGCGAACGCACCGAAGGCCGGCGGCCCCGAGGGGTGCACCTTCCCGGCGCCCACGAGGATCTGGCGGGTCACCAGGAACGGCAGCAGGTGCCCGAGCAGCCGGGAGAACTCGGTGCTGCGGGCGATCATGTAGTTCTCGTGGGAGCCGAACGCATTGCCCGCGGAGTCCACGTTGTTCTTGAACAGGTGCACGGTCCCGCGCACGCCCTCGGCGTCCAGGCTCTCCTGGAGCCGGGAGCGCAGCTCGTCCACGATCCGCTCCCCCGCGGCGTCCTGGGCGACGACGTCGTGCAGCGTGGCGGCCTCGGCGGTCGCGTACTCGGGGTGGGAGCCCACGTCCAGGTACAGCCGCCCGCCGTTGGGCAGGAACACGTTGGAGGCCCTCCCCCACGCGAGCACGGGCGCGAACAGCCGCCGGGCGGCGTCGTCGGCGCTCAGCGCTGGGCCCTCGGGGGCGCTGTGGGTCAGGCCGAACTCGGTCTCGATGCCGTAGATCCTGCGGTCCACGGCGTCACTGACCGCCCTTCTGGACGAAGCCCTTGACGAAGGCCTCCGCGTTGGTCTCGAGCACGCCGTCGATCTCGGCGAGCAGGTCGTCGGTGCCCTGCATATCCCGCTGCGCCTGGGCGGCCCCGGAGACGGGCGGGTCCACGGGGGCGGGGGTGTCGGGCTCGTCCTCGCGCCGGGAGCCGGTGCCGAAGATGCGTTCCTGTGCCATGTGTCCTCCTGTGGTGCTGGTGCTGGTGCTGGTGCTGGTGGGTGGCCGGGGCTCGTGCGGGTGCCCCGCTCCCGGTCCGCCCGGATCTGCGCGCCGCCGTCCGCGGCTGGGTGCCTCAGGGCCGGGGCGGTCGTTCAGCGGCCTCTCGGGCCGGGCCGACCGGAGGGCCGGCCGCCGGGCGGTCCGATGTCGCTGCCCGTGACGAGCCCGGGCCGGTGCCGGGCCACCTCACGGGCCCACTGCTCGACGTCCGGGGTGGCGAACCACGCCTCGCACACCTCCCGGGTGAGGTCCCGCGGCTCCGGCATGGCGATCCGCGCGCCCCGGCGGATCCCGGGGAAGCTGACGCTGACGGTGTCCCAGCCCACGCCCACCAGGGCGTCCGGGTACCGGGACACCGCCGTGCCGCGGAAGTAGGCGCGGGTGTCCCACGGGGGCTCGTCCGCGGCCGCGGCGATCCGCTGCGGGTCCACGAGCGTGCGGATCCGCCCGGACGCCGCGAGCCGGTGGTAGAGCCCCCTGTCCGGGCGCACGTCCGCGTACTGCAGGTCGATGGCCACGAGCCGGGGGTCGTCCCACGCGAGTCCGTCGCGCGTCCGGTAGGCGTTGAGCAGGGCAAGCTTGGCGGCCCAGTCCAACCGGTCGGCCAGGCGGGCGGGATCCGTGGCGAGGTCGGTGAGCACCTCGTCCCACAGGGCGAGCACCTGCGCGGTGTCCTCGTCCAGCCCCTCGGGGGCGAGCTCGTGCTCCAGCCGCGTGCAGGCGTCGAGGTACGCGCGCTGCAGCTGCACCCCCGTGAGCTGCCGGCCGTCCCGCAGGGCCACCGTGGTGGCCAGGGTGGGGTCGTGGCTGATGGCCTGCAGCGCGGCCACGGGGTCCTCGAGCTCGAGGTCCGGGACGCGGTCGTGCTCCACGAGGTTCAGCACCAGGGACGTGGTCCCGAACTTGAGCAGCGTGGCCGTGTGGGAGAGGTTGGCGTCCCCGATGATCACGTGCAGCCGGCGGTAGCGGGAGTCGTCCGCGTGCGGCTCGTCCCGGGTGTTGACCATGGGGCGGTGGATCGTGGTCTCCAGGCCCACCGTGCGCTCGAAGAAGTCCGCGCGCTGGCTCAGCTGGAAGCCCGGGCGGGAGCCGTCCGCCCCCAGGCCCACGCGCCCCGCGCCGCAGACCACCTGGCGGGACGCGAAGAACGGCAGCAGGGCCGCGGTGATCCGCTCGAAGGGCACGGCCCGGTCCACGGTGTAGTTCTCGTGGGCACCGTAGGACACGGACTTGTTGTCGGTGTTGTTCTTGTACAGATTCACGGGCGGTGCGTCCGTGCCGGGCGCCTGCTCGGCGAGGAGCTCCACGGCCCGGTGCGCGACCACGTCCCCGGCGGCGTCCCACGTGAGGGCGTCCAGGGGCGTGGTGACCTCCGGGGAGGAGTACTCGGGGTGGGAGTGGTCCACGTACACGCGCGCCCCGTTGGGGATCACGGTGTTCATGACCACCCGGCGCCAGTCCATGTCCTCGGTGTACATCGCGGACTCGCTGATCGCCTCGGCGGCGATCTCCTCCGCGCTCAGCACGGGCGCCTCGTCCGTGAGCTGGGACGGGTGGGCGGCCTCGCGGGCCACCGTGAAGCCGCGCGCGTCCGCGAGCGGGGTCTCGGACCCGTAGTCCCAGCCGGTGCCGACGACGCCGCTTCCGCCGGCCCCGCGCCCGCCGTCACCGGCGCGCGCGGTCTCCGAGCGGCGTCGTGCCACCCAGGCGGCGTAGCCGGTGACCACGCGCGTGGAGAGCACCGTGGCGTTGGCCCCGGGGTGGCCCTGCGCGAGCACCCCGAACTCGGTCTCGCTGCCCATGATCCGACGCACCGTCACGGCGTGGCCCCCGGTCCGGGCTCGCCCTGCGGGCGGTGCGAGGCCATGTGCACGCTGTCGATCGTGTCCCCGCGGCGGCCCGTGAGCCGGGCCCAGTCCTCGGAGTCCTCGGTGTCCGGCAGGTCCTGCTGCTCGTGGAACTCCTCGTCCACCGCCGCCACCAGGTGCTCGGCGGTGATCCCCCGCCGCCCCGTGGTCAGCAGGGTCTTGATGGCCTGCTTCTTGGCGCGGTCCACCACGTTGCGGATCACCGCACCGGAGGCGTAGTCCGAGAAGTACAGGGTCTCGCTCGTGCCGTTGCGGTAGCCGATGGTGAGGAACTCGGTCTCGGGCTCGCGGGCATACATCCGCTGCACCGCGGCGGCCACCAGCTCCTCCGCGGCCAGGGCCCGCGAGCCGGCGCGGGCCACGTCCTCGTCGCGCAGCGGGAGGTCCGGCGTGAGGTAGAGGGAGAAGATCTCGCGCGCGCCCTCGCGGTCGGGGCGGTCGATGCGGATCTTCACGTCCAGGCGGCCCGGGCGCAGCACGGCGGGGTCGATCATGTCCTCGCGGTTGGTGGCACCCACGACCATCACGTTGTCCAGCTGCTCCACGCCGTCGATCTCCGTGAGCAGCTGCGGCACGATTGTGGTCTCCACGTCCGAGGACAGCCCCGAGCCGCGCACGCGGAACAGGGAGTCCATCTCGTCGAAGAACACCACCACGGGCACGCCGCGCGCGGCCTGCTCCCGGGCGTTGGCGAAGATCGACCGGATCTGGCGCTCCGTCTCCCCCACGTACTTGTCGAGCAGCTCGGGGCCCTTGATGTTGAGGAAGTACCCCTCGGGCCGCGAGCGCCCGGCCTTCGCTGCGGAGCGCTCCGCGAGGGATCGGGCCACGGCCTTGGCGATGAGGGTCTTGCCGTTGCCGGGCGGGCCGTAGAGCAGGATGCCCTTGGGCGGGCGCAGCCCGTGCTCGCGGAAGATCTCGGGGTGCACGTGGGGCAGCTCCACGGCGTCGCGGATGGCCTCGATCTGGGGTCCGAGTCCGCCGATGTCCGTGTAGCTGACGTCCGGGACCTCCTCGAGCACGAGCTGCTCGACATCCGTGCGGGTGACGGGTTCCAGGGCGAAGCCGGTGCGGTGGTCCACGGTCACGGCGTCCCCGGGCTTCGGCCGCTCCCGCCGCAGCCGGCCGGAGAGCAGCAGCACGCGCTCCTCGTCCGAGCGGCCCACGGTCAGCACGCGGTCGTGGTCCACGACCTCCTTGACGGTGGCCACCTCACCGGTGCGCTCGTACTCGAGCAGCGCAACCACCACGTAGTTCTCGTTGAGCAGCACCCCGAGCCCGGGTTCGCACGCGCCGAACGAGACGAGCGGGCTCACGGCCACGCGCATCCGGCGCCCGGCCGCCAGCACGTCCAGGGTGGGTCCCGTGACCACGGGGCCGTCCCCGGTGGCCTCGCCCACGGGTCGACGGCCGTGGTTGACCTGCAGGACCACGGCGTACGTCGCGGGCGGTTCGGCCTCCGCGGCGAGGGTCTTCTTCAGGCCCACGATCTCCTGGCGGGACGCGTTGAGCAGCCGCACGAGCTTCTCGTTCTGCGAAGCCAGTGCCGCAGCCTGCTTGTCGAGGTTGCGCTTCTGGTCCCGCAGCAGGTTGACCTGGCGCTGCACGGGGTCCGTGGCGGGGCGCTGCGGGGCGGCGGAACCGCTCTCGTGGCGGGGCTCAGTCATCGCGGCCCCGTTCGCCGTCGGACTCCCGTCCGTCCGTCAGGCCCAGCGCGCCGTCCGCGCCACGCCCGTGCTCGACGGCGTGCATCCCCGCGGCCTCCGTGTCGGCGGCCCGGGTCTCGGGGGCCGGGGTGGCGGCGGGCTCCGCGCGGTCGCCGGCGGCTGAGGCACCCGGGGCGGGCCGGGCGGCGTCGTCGTCCGCACCGGCGATCTGCTCGTGGGCGCGCGCGGCGTGCTGCGCCAACGACGCCGCGTCCCGGCCCGCGCGGCGCAGCTTGCGGTCCGAGACGATGCGCTCGCCGAGGGCCACCGGCGTCCAGGCCTGCAGGTCCTCCTCGGTGTACTCGCTCTTGGACGCGCGGCGCTTGGGGGCCAGGCGCGGCGAGCCGTCCGCGAGGCGGCGGGACTGGATCAGGAAACCGGTGTGGGCCACCATCCGGTGGTCCGGGCGCACCGCGAGGCCCTCCACGTGCCACCCGCGCACCATGGTCTCCGAGGCTTCGGGCTCGGTGAAGCGCCCGTCCGCGCGCATGGCCTCCGCCACGCGGGAGAGCTGGGGCACGGTGGCCACGTAGCAGATCACCACACCGCCTGGGGCGAGGGCCGTGGCCACGGCGTCCAGGCACTCCCACGGGGCGAGCATGTCCAGGATCACGCGGTCCACGGAGCCGGGCTCCTCGGTGGCGCCGAGCTCCTCCGCGAGGTCCCCGAGGCTCAGCTCCCACGCGGGGTGCGGGCCGCCGAACATGGTCTCGATGTTGCCGCGGGCGATCTCCGCGAACTCCTCGCGCCGCTCGAACGAGTGCACGCGGCCCTCGTCCCCCACCGCGCGCAGCAGCGAGATGCTCAGCGCACCGGAGCCCACCCCGGCCTCGACCACGCGGGCACCGGGGAAGATGTCCGCCATGGTCACGATCTGCCCGGAGTCCTTGGGGTAGATCACCGCGGCACCGCGGGGCATCGACAGCACGAAGTCCTTGAGCAGCGGGCGCAGCGCCTGGTACTGGATCCCGGCGGTGTTGGAGACCACCGTGCCCTCGGGCTGCCCGATCAGCTGGTCGTGGGTGAGCACCCCGCGGTGCGTGTGGTGCTCGCCGCCGTCCACCAGGGTGATGGTGGTCATCTTCCCGCTCTCGTCCGTGAGCTGCACGCGCTCGCCGGAACGGAAGGGTCCTCGCCGGTTGGCCGCGCCGCGCACGGAGGCCGTGGTGGACGGGGTGGAGGAATCGTGGGATCGCTGCTCGGTCATCTGCTCGCTCTCGCGCGGGGTCTACGGGAATGCTGTCCGGTCCGCGGTGCGCCCCCGTGGGAGCGGACCGCCTCTGCCGCCATTCTCCCACCGTAGCCCGACGCCGCACGCCACCTCCACGGGCCCCGGCACCCCGAGCGCGGGAGACGGCCCCCGCGGCACCACCGGCCCGGTCCGGCCCATGCACCCGACGCTCCGTGCGCGGCAGACGGCCGTGGGGCCGTCCGGGGCGTTCAGCGGCGCAGGGCGTACCGGGCGAGGTCCTCGTGGTGCACCACCCCGCCCACGACCCCCGTCGGCTCCTCGGCCCGCGCTGGACCCGCGCCCACCGACCCGTCGGCGGCGCGCGTCCCATCCACGACGCACAGCCACGGCAGCTGCCGGGACTCCATGAGCCGCACCATGTGCCCGCCGGCGGCGTCCGGGGCCACGAACGCGTCCTGCGGGCACCACACGCACACGTCCCCCACGGCCACGTGGGCACGCTGCCCGCCCGTGACCTCGGCGGAACGGGCGGGGCTCAGCACCCCCACCAGGCCACGGGACGGATCCCGCACCACCACGTCCGGGGTCCACCCGCGGTAGCCGTGCGAGGTGGCCTCCGTGACCGTGGCGTCCACGAGCGAGAGCGGGGTGGCAGGGGCGAACTCCAGGGCGGGACGGGCGATGTCCCGGGCCCGTACGGCGTCGAGCACCCCCGTGAGCCGGGCTTGCCGGAGAGACTGACCGGCCCCCAGGAAGATGAACCCCGCCACGAGGGCGACCACCGCGAAGACCAGGGGCGAGCGCCACTGCGCGGTGACCGTGGCCCACAGCACCACGAGCACCGCGATGGCCCGGCCGCACCACGCGGCCGCCACGGTGCCCCTGCTCTCCGCACCGGTCAGCGCCCAGACCACGGCCTCGACCACGCGGCCGCCGTCCAGCGGCAGCCCGGGCAGCAGGTTGAACAGGCCGAGCACCCAGTTGGCCAGCACGAGCAGCTGCAGCAGCGCCCACACCGGTCCCGCCGCGGACTCCGGTGCGAAGGACAGCGCGAACTCCCCCGCGGCTGCGAGCGCCAGATTGCTCACCGGGCCCACGAGGGACACGAGTGCGGTGGGCAGCGGGCGCGTGGCCACCGCACCGAACGCGGTGTGCCCGCCCATGAGCGTGAGCACGATCCTGCCCACCGGCCAGCCCGCGGCGCGCCCGGCGAGCGCGTGGGCGAGCTCGTGGACCAGGACGCTCAGCGCGAGACCGACCGCGAAGCCCAGGGCCAGCACCAGGTTGAGCCACCCCAGCCCGGGGTACAGCCGCCACAGCACCGGCCCGTACATCAGCACGGTCAGCACGGCGATCACGAACCAGGAGCGGTCCAGCACGAGCTCGACCCCGAGGACCCGGCCCAGGGGCATGCCCCGGCGCCGGGCGGTAGTGGTGCGGGGGACGGGACCGGTGGCGGGATCGGGGAACCGGGATGCAGGCATGGGCCTCATGGTAGGGCGCGCTCCCGGTGCGGGGCTGGACACGCGCGGGCGGCACCCCGGGGCGGGCACCGTACAGTAAGACGGGTGAGCATGTTGGACAGCAATTCGCAGCACCCCGGGACCGGTCCGTTCGGCGTGGTCCGCGACGGCCTCGACCAGGAACCGGTCACGGTCCTGATCGCGGCGTTCGAGGGCTGGAACGACGCCGGGGACGCCGCCACGGACACCCTCAAGCTGATCCGTGAGCACCTGGGCGCCCGGGAGGTCTTCGAGGTCGCCTCGGACGACTACTACGACTACCAGTACTCGCGCCCCGTGATCCGCCGCTCCCTGTCCGGGGAGCAGAAGCTGCAGTGGCCCTCCACCCGGCTGTCCAAGGCGTCGGTGCCGGGCACCAACCTGGATGTGGTGCTGCTCCACGGCTGGGAACCCTCCTACCGCTGGCGCACCTTCACCGCCGAGCTGCTGGAGCAGGCCACCGCCCTGGACGTGGACTTCGTGATCATGCTCGGCTCGCTGCTCGCGGACGTCCCGCACACCCGACCCATCCCGGTGACCCTGACCTCCGACACCGAGGAGCTGCGCACCGAGCTGGACATCGAGGCACCCCAGTACGAGGGCCCCACGGGCATCGTGGGCGTCCTCTCGCACATGTCCGCGCTCGCGGGGTTCCCCACGCTGAGCATGTGGGCGGCGGTGCCGCACTACGTGGCCCACTCCCCCTCTCCCAAGGCGCAGCTCGCGCTCGCCCGCCAGCTGGAGGACCTGCTGGGCATGTCCCTGCCCCTGGACCCGGTGGTCGAGGACGCCGAGGCCTGGGAGCGCGGGGTGGACGAGCTGGCCTCCGAGGATCCCGAGGTGGCCGACTACGTCCGTCAGCTCGAGGAGGCCAAGGACACGGTGGACCTGCCCGAGGCCACCGGGGACGCCATCGCCCGCGAGTTCGAGCGCTACCTGCGCCGCCGCGACGACCGCGGCTGAGCCCCGGGGCAGGGGCGACGACGCCCCGCGAGCCCGGTCGCCGGGCCCCACGGCGCGGTGGGCACGAGAGTCGTCCGCCCCGGAGCGTGCCTGCTCGGGTACGGCCGCAGGAACCACGGCAGCCACGAGGGTGCCCCTCGGGCGCGGCGGCGGGCATCCGGGACGTTCCCTGCCCCTGCACTCCCGACAACGACGGCGCGCCCCGGACCGGGTGATCACCCGGTCCGGGGCGCGCCGCGCCGCTCCGGCGTCAGAGCACGACGCCGAGCAGCGCCTCCACGGTGTCCCGCGCCAGGCGGGTGTCCTGCGAGGACGCTCCCGAGCCGCGTGCGGCGGCACCGCCCAGGTTGCGGGCGGCCCACGCGTCCACGGCGATCAGGGCCGCGGGTGAGTTGAGGTCCTCGCCGAGCGCGGCACGCACGGCCTCGAGCATCGCGTCCGCCCCGGCCGTCTCCTGCTTCGCCGCGGCTTCGCGCCACGTGCCCAGCCGGCGCCGCGCCTGCTCCAACAGCTCGTCCGTCCAGAACCAGTCCGTGCGGTAGTGGTTGGCGAGGATCGCCAGGCGGATCACCGCGGGGTCCATCCCCTGGGCGCGCAGCGTGGAGACCAGCACCAGGTTGCCCCGGGACTTGGACATCTTCTCCCCGTCCAGCCCCACCATGGCCGTGTGCACGTAGTGCTCGGCCATCGGCTGCCCGGACAGCGCGTACGCGTGACCCGCACCCATGTCGTGGTGCGGGAAGGCAAGGTCCGAGCCGCCCCCCTGCACCGTGAACGGGCGGGGCAGCAGGTCCAGGGCGATCACGCTGCACTCGATGTGCCACCCCGGGCGCCCGGGCCCGAGTGACGCGCCGTCCCACGACGGCTCGCCGGCACGGTGGGCACGCCACAGCAGCGGGTCCATGGGGTCGCGCTTGCCCGTGCGGTCGGGGTCCCCGCCGTGGTCCGCGAACAGCGGCATCATCCGGTCCCGCTCACCGGCCAGGCGGCACGTGCTGCCCACCACCCACGCGTCCGGGTCCTCCGCGCGCAGGGCGCCGGCGGCGTCGACGTCGAAGTAGACGTCACCCGCGGGTGCGGGCTCGCCGCCCTGGCCGGTGCCCGCGGGAGCGCGGTACGCGAGCCCGCGCTCGAGGAGCCGCTCCACGGCGGGCACGATCCGGTCCACGACCTCCGTGGCCCCCACGTAGTGCTGGGGTGCCAGCACGTTCAGGGCACTCATGTCCGTGCGGAAGAGCTCGGTCTGGGACTCGGCGAGCTCCCGCCAGTCCACTCCCGTGGCGTCCGCGCGCTCGAGCAGCGGATCGTCCACGTCCGTGACGTTCTGCACGTAGTCCACCGACCACCCGGCGTCGCGCCAGAGCCGGTGGAGCAGGTCGAAGGCCACGTACGTGGCCGCGTGGCCCATGTGCGTGGCGTCGTACGGGGTGATCCCGCACACGTACAGGCTCGCCCGGCCGTCCCGGGCCGCGAGCGGCTCCAGCTGGCCGGTGCTGGTGTCGTGGACACGGGGTGCCGTGCCGGTCCCGGGCAGTTCCGGGACGGGGCGGGAGGACCAGGACTTCATGTTCACCTTCACTAGGACGGTCAATCGTTTCTCACGGGCGCAACCGGCGCCCCCGGCACGCTATTCCCCGCCCAGCGGGCGTCGTCGTGACGGCGGGCCGCGCGGGTCGCGGGCGGGTCTCAGGCGGTCAGGATCCCCGTGCCGAGCAGCACGAACACCGCAGCCCCCAGCAGGATCCGGTACCACACGAACAGGCTGTAGCTGCGCTCGGAGATGTAGTGCATGAACCAGCCGATGATCAGGTAGCCCACCGCGAACGCGATGACGGTGGCCACCGCCGTCTGGCCCATCGTGTAGATCCCTGCGGGAACCTTCCCGGCCAGCACCTTGTAGAGCTCGTAGAGCCCCGAGGAGAACACCGCCGGGATGGCCAGCAGGAACGCGTAGCGGGCTGCGGCGGCCCGGGTGTAGCCCATGAGCAGACCCGCGGTGATGGTGCCGCCGGAGCGCGAGACGCCAGGGATCAGCGCGAGCGCCTGCGCGAAGCCGTAGCCCACCGCGTGCTTGACGTCGAGGTCCTCGAGGTGGCGCTCCTGCTTGCCCACGTGGTCCGCGACCGCCAGGAACAGGCCGAAGACGATCAGCATGGTGGCCGTGATCCACAGCGAACGGAACTGGGTCTCGATCACGTCCTGCAGCAGCAGCCCCAGCACGGCGATCGGGAACGAGCCCAGGATGATGAACCACCCCATCCGGGCGTCCGGGTCCTTGCGGTCCACACGCCCGGTGAGCGAGAGCGCCCACTGCTTGATGATGCGCACGATGTCCCGCCAGAAGAACAGGATCACGGCGGTCTCCGTGCCCAGCTGCGTGATGGCGGTGAAGGCGGCTCCGGGGTCCCCGCCGTGGGGCAGGAACTCGCCCACGATGCGCAGGTGCGCCGAGGAGGACACCGGGAGGAATTCGGTCAGGCCCTGCACGAGGCCGAGGATTATCGCTTCGATCCAGTTCACGCGACAACTGTACGGCACCCCACCCCGGCCCCCGCGGGCGCGGGCTGAGAGGCGGCTGGGCACGCGCACGGGCCCCCGACCCGGACTCTCGTCCGTGGCCGGGGGCCCGTGCGCGTGGACTCAGCCGCGCCCGGTGCGTCCGTTCGTGGCACCGGGGGCGTCGTCGTCATCGTCGTCGTAGTCGTCCTCGTCGATGAGGTCCTCGTCCACGGCCTCGTCGTCCTCGAGGAGGTCGTCGTCATCGTCGTCCTCGTCGTAGTCGAGGTCGTCGTCGTCCTCCTCCTCGGCGAACACGGTGAGGGGGGTGACCTCGTCGTAGGCGTCGTAGAGCGCCTCCTCGTAGGCCTCGAAGGAGTTGGCGATGGAAACGTAGGCCGCGTCCACCGAAGGGTCCTCGTCCGAGCGCCGGTTCGCGGCGGCGGCGAGGTGTTCTTCCAGGGCGTTGACGAGCGTCTGCAGGGCGGCGCGAGGATCGGTGCTCATGAGGTAGACGTTAGCCGTTATCGGAGCAGAATGGGAGCGATGAGAGAACAACGCCTGAAGCACAGTTCCGTGACCGACCACCCGGTGATGCTCGGCCACGACGAACGCTACGAGTACCTCAGCCTCACGGTGGCACCGCGCGAGCACCCCTCCGAGGCCCGCACCCGCGTCAAGGAGCACGCCGAGTACGGCAAGTGGGAGCTCATGCGCTCCGCGGTGCTCTACGGCGGTGCCCGCCGCTACGTGATGCGCCGACGGATCATGCGCGTGGACCGCACCATGTGATCCGGTGCCCGGCCCCGCGCTCGCGGCGCCAGGACGGCCCCGAGACAGTGGCGAGACGACGGCGCCGCCGCTGCCGGGGGGGGGGGGGCGGGGCCGCCGCCCTGACGCCGGGGGGCCGCTCAGCCGCCGACCGGGCCCAGCAGGGACGTGGCCGTGGCCGCGTGCACGGACTCCTCGTCCGAGGGGTGGTACATCCCGGCGAGCACGTCCCGGTAGAGCCGCTCCAGCTCGGAGCCGCGCCGGTACTGGGACCCGCCCGAGGAGCGCAGCGCCAGGTCCACGATCTCCCGCGCGGCCTCCGTGGCCCGGTGCTTGACGCCGGAGAACAGGATGAACCATCGCGGCCCGTGGTCCACCTCGCTCGCCGAGCCCAGGGCGTCCACGTCCGCGCACAGCTGGCGCAGCTGCAGCTCGACCCCGTCGCGCAGCACTCCGGCCCGGGCCACGTGACGGCGGATGTCCGGGTCCTGCGAGTACGCCGCGCCCTTGGCCAGCGAGCGCCGGGTGGTGGTGATCTCCACGGCCACCTCGATCGCCCGGTCCGCGATGCCGGTGTAGACCGCCGCGAGCAGCAGCTCGAAGCACCCGAAGATCCCCCACACCACGGGGTCGGGGTTCGGACCCACGGGTGTGGTGGTCAGCACGTCACGCTCCCGCAGCAGCGACCCGTTCAGCACCGTGGTGCAGGACTGCGAGGCGCGCATGCCCAGGGCGTCCCAGTCCTGCCGGGTCTCCACGCCCGGCACCGCGGTGGTGTGATCCGCCCGGGTGAGGAAGCCCACCACGAGCCGCGCGGCGTCGTCGTCCCCGTCGGCCCCCGCGCCGGGAGCCTGTGCGGCCTCCGTGCGGGCGTGGACGAGCAGCCGCGTCCAGCGCGGCGAGAGGGACGTAAAGATCTTGGTCCCGTGCAGCGACCAGCCGCCGTCGGCGGGCTCGGCGCGGGTGGTGGCGTCGAAGAGCACGGAGTCGTTGCCGGCCTCGGAGATGCCGAACGCGAACACCTCACCCGCCACCGCGTCCTCGAAGATCCGGTGCGCCCGCTCGTCCCCGCGCAGGTGCAGGGTGTGGCCGATGCCCACGATCACGTGGTGCATGTTGATCCCCAGCGCCGTGGCCGGTGCGGCGGTGGCCAGCCGGCGCTGGGCGCGGGCCGCCTGCTCGAGTGTGAAGCCCAGGCCGCCGAACTGCCTCGGCACGAGCATGCGCAGGTAGCCGCGCTCCCGCAGCGCCTCGAAGTCCTCGTCGCAGAACCGGTTCTCACGGTCCACGTCCGCCGCGCGGGCGCGGATCTCGCGCAGCAGTTCCTCGGGGAGCAGCTCGGTCACGGGGTCCATCTCTCGGTCCATGTCAGGGTCCTTCGAATCGGGGTGTTCGCGGGTTCCGGCGCTCGGACGGCCGGGTGTGCGCGGGGCGCGGGCCGGGCGGTGCGCCGGGGACGACGCCGCGCGGGTGCGTCGGGGGACGACGCCGGCCGGGCGCGTTGGGCGCGGACGCGACCGGGCGTCGTCGTCGGGGCGTGCGGTGGTCAGTAGGTGCGCAGGAGCCGGTCCAGCACGCGGGAGCCGAACTCCAGGGAGGCGACGGGCACGCGCTCGTCCACGCCGTGGAACATGCCCGTGAAGTCGAGCTCGTCCGGCAGCTGGAGCGGCACGAAGCCGTAGCCGGTGATGCCCAGGGTGGACAGGGACTTGTTGTCGGTGCCCGCGCCGAGCATGTAGGGCAGCACCACGGCGTCGGGATCCTCGGCCTCCAGGGCGTCGACCATGGCGTCCACCACCGTGCCGGAGAACGGGACCTCCAGGGCGATGTCCTCGAACTCCGCCTCGATGCCCACCCTGTCCCCGGCCAGCTCCTGCAGTGTGGCCAGCACGTGCTCCTTCTGCTCGGGCAGGAAGCGCACGTCCACCGCGCCGTGGGCGGAACCGGGGATCACGTTGGTCTTGTACCCGCCCTCGAGCACCGTGGGGTTCGAGGTGTTCTGCAGGGTGGCCCCCACGAATCGGGAGACGGCACCCAGCTCGCGCAGCAGCTTCTGGGGGTTCTGCGGGTCGAAATCCACCCCGGTGAGCTCGGTGACCTGGTCCAGGAACGCCCGGGTGGTCTTGGTGAGCTCCACCGGCCACGTGTACTGGCCGATGTTGGCCATGGCCCGGGACAGGTGCGTGACGGCGTTGTCCTCGTGCAGCCCGGAGCCGTGCCCGGCCTGGCCCTGCGCGTGGAGCTTGAGCCACAGCAGCCCCTTCTCCGCGGTCTGCAGCAGGTACGCCCGGCGCCCGCCGATGTTCGCGGAGAAGCCACCCACCTCGCTGATCGCGTCCGTGACACCGTCGAAGACCTCGGGGTGTTCGTTCACCATGTACTTGGAGCCGTAGCGCATGCCCGCCTCCTCGTCCGCGAAGAACCCGAAGACGATGTCGCGCTTCGGCACGGCCCCGGTGCGGCGCATGTGCCGCAGGACGGACAGCATCATCGCGTCCATGTCCTTCATGTCCACGGCCCCGCGGCCCCAGATCATGCCGTCCTTCTCCTCCGCCGCGAACGGGTCCACGGACCAGTCCTGCGCCATCGCGGGCACCACGTCCAAGTGGCCGTGCACCAGCAGCGCCCCCGCCGTGGGGTCCGAGCCCTCCAGGCGGGTGAACACGTTCGCCCTCCCGGGTGCGGATTCGAAGTACTGGGTCTCCAGGCCCACCTCCTGGATCAGCTCGGCCACGTGCTCGGCCGCGGCGCGCTCCCCCTCGGCCTCGCCGCTGGAGTAGTTGGAGGTGTCGAAACGGATCAGCTCCCGGCAGATCCGGGCGGTCTCCGCCTCCGGCGTGGACGTGGTCTGTGGCTTCTCGTTCATGCCCCTCACGGTAGTCCTCCCGTGGCATTGCCCGGGTTCTCCGTTACGCTGAGGTGGCGACAACCCCTTCTGTTGCCCAACTGACCCGTGGGAGGCCACGATGACTGGAACCATCACCCTGATCGCCCGGACCGTGTCCAACCACCGTGAGGTCACGGCGCCCAGCCGCTCCGTCACGGCGGCGGACTCCGCGGCGCTGGCCCGCCTGCTGCTGGAGGCGTACGGGACCCAGGGCACGGGCACGCCCGAGAAGGCAGAGAGCCTGATCCAGGACGCGTTCAACGACGCCTACGGGCCGTTCTTGGCCGAGCAGTCCCAGCTCATCGAGGACGAGGACGGCAACCCCGTGGCCGCCGCCATGGTGCTCAGCCGCCGGGACGACCCCCAGCTGCCGGACTCCCCCTACCTCTTCGAGCTGTTCACGGCCTCCTCGCACCGCCGCCGCGGGCTCGCCGAGCAGCTGGTGCGCCAGGTGATGGCCTCGCTGCACGAGAACGGCTACGAGGAGGTGTGCGTGCGCATCCCGGAGGACAACGCCGCGGCGCTCGCGCTCTACCTGACCCTCGACTTCAACCGCTGGAACCCGGAGCAGGACGAGATCTGAGCCCCGCTCAGCGCAGCGTGAGCTCCTCCGCCAGGCGGGGCTCACGCGCCACGTCCGTGTGCAGGGCCCAGCGCACGGTGATCCCCACCAGGCGCAGCGCATCGGGGTCGTGGGTGTCCGTGGCGCCGGGGTGCTGGGCCTCGAGGGTCTCCCCCGCCGCCGCGGCCTCAGTTCCTTCGAGCACGGTGGCCTCGCCCTCGAGCTGGACCTCCTCCGTGCCGTCGCGCATCAGCACCATGGACACGCGGGGGTCCGAGGTGATGTTCGTGAACTTGCGGGAGCCCGCATTCGTGCCGAGCACGATGCGCGCGTCCTCGGTGGCTGCGACGTTCACGTAGGCGGACTCCGGGTGCCCGGTGCCGCTGTTGCTCGCGATCACCCCCGCACCCGCCGCGCGGACGAAGTCCACGAGCCAGCGTGCGTCCCGCGTGAGGTTTCCGCCCAGTTCCACCATGTCTGCCCCGATCCTCGTGTGCCGTCCGCTCGTGCGTGCACTGCCCACTGTAGGGCGGGCACCGCGCCCCGTCACCGGGGGCGCGGGGGGTGTGTTCACAGCAGCGTGTTCTGCGGTTCCACCAGCTGGGGGCCCCGCGACGCCACCGAGCCGACCTCCGTGCCCACGGGGTGCATGCTCCAGTGCGCCGCGACCTCCAGGCCGTGGTCCACCGCGCGGTCCACGAGCGCCCGTGTCCGGGCCTTGTCCGTGTCCGGGGTGATCCACTCCCGCGCGAACTCCTCGCTCATGCCCACGGGCAGCCGGTCGTGCAGGGAGCCCAGGGCCGCCAAGGCCGGGTCCTCGTCGTGAGGGCTCGGAGCCGCACGGGTGAGGATCGAGCACGAGAGCAGCCAGGCGCCGTCGGGATCCCCGCCACGACCGGGACGGGTCTGCCCCGCCCGCGCGCCGTCGGTGGCGTCCGCGGGCACGCGCCACCACTCGTAGATGCCGGCGAACCAGATCCCGGACCCGTCCCGGGGGTGCACGTAGTACGGCTGCTTCCTGCCGCGTCCAGTGTCCGGGGCCTTCCACTCGTAGTAGCCGTCGGCGGGCACGGCGCAGCGGCGGGACGTGATGGCGGCACGGAACGAGGGCTTGTCCATCACGGTCTCCGAGCGCGCGTTGAACATCCTGGAGCCCACCGAGATCTCCTTGGCCCACGAGGGCACCAGCCCCCAGCGGGCGGCATGCAGCTCGGGCAGCAGCTGGCCGTCCTCCGAGAGCCGCTCCAGCAGCACGGGCACGGTGTGGGTGGGCGCCACGTTCCAGTTGGGCTCCACGTGTTCACCCACCGAGGCGTCCACCCGCGCGTCGAAGGGCAGGGCCAGCTGCCCGGGAGTCCTGGCGATCACGTAGCGCCCGCACATGTGGGGCCCCTTCCTGTTCGGTGGGTTCAGCCGTGCTCGGGGCGGGTCACCGGTCCGTGACCCATGTACTGCCCGTACCTGTCGTAAACGTCCAGCAGGGCGGTCTCGACCTCCGCCACCGTGGTCCCGGGGCGCACGTCCGCCACGCATCCGGCGGTGGAGGGCTCCCACGGGACGCCCAGGCACGCGTAGACATCCTCAAGCACCCCCCGCAGGGGCTCGGACTCCTCGACCACCACCACGGTGGAGAAGTACCACGCCCCGGCCACCACGCGCTGGGCCGTGCCCGCGAGCTTGACCGGCCGGCGAGGGTGCGCGGCCGTGCCCGGGGCGTGCACGCTGTACTCCCCCGCGCAGTACTCGCCCGGGATCTCGCCCACCTGGGCGGGAACCTCGAGCTCCTCGAGCGCGGCCACCACCATGTCCCCGAACAGCCGGTAGCGGTCCTGGATGCCGGTCTTAGGGTCCGGGTCCGGCTCCACGTGGTCGATCACGAGGCACCCGCCGTGGTAGGCCGCCGCGCGGCCACCCACCCGGCGCACGAGAGGCGTGAAGGCGGCGTCGAGCGCGGCCTGCCGGGCGCGAGCGAAGCCCGGGTTCAGTTCGTCCCGGCGCCCGAAGGCCACGGTGGGCCGCGGCTGGTAGACGCGCAGCACGGGCTCGGTGGCGCCGCCGCGGGCGGCGTCGAGGATGGACAGGGCGCGGCGGTAGTCCTGCTCGGCGCCCAGGGACTCGCGCTGACGTATGAGTTTCATGCTGGCGCCAACTCTAGTGCAGGCGCGCGGCGAGCTGCCCGGTACCGAGCCGCGCGCTCGGGCCCCAGTGTGGACGAGCCGTACCCCCGCAGTGGCGACGGACGCGCTCGCCGGCGTCTCCAAGTCGGCCCGAGGTGCCGGGGCCGCCGGTCAGACCCCGGTGTGCGCGAGCGCGGTGTCGGGCCGCGGCTGCACCGTGCGGGCCGCCGACGTGCGAGGCCTGCGCTCGATGACCGGCCCGTGCGCTGCCGCGGCAACGATCGCCGTCTTCAGCAGGTGATGGTCGTCCAGCAGGTCCCGGGACTGGTTCACCCGGTCCAGCACACCGCACGTCATGGTCACACCCCCGCGGGGGACGTACCGGTTGACGTAGCGCACGGCGGCGTTCCACCGCTTGCGCTGGTCCGCGCTGAGCTCCCGGCCCTCCAGCTCCCCCAGCCACCCGAGCGCGCCCGTGAACACACGGGTCACGAGCTCGCGCTCGAAGGCCTCCACGGTGCCGGTGCCCCGCATCAGCTGGTTCAGTGCGGTCAGTTCGCTCACCGACAGAGCGGTCCTCACGGTCGACGCTGCACGCATGCTCACAAGCCCCCTGTGAAAGTCGTCCCCGGTGAGGGCGCGCCAGGGCGCCCTCACCACGGATCTCGATCCTGCCCCGTGGCCGCGGTTCTCCCCCCGGATTGCCGCGCGCCCACGGGATCTCTCCCCTTGCCCTGCCAGTCTAGGTACCGCCGGCGCCGCTGCCACAGTCGCACATTGGGGGACGACGCCGCGGCACCCGTCAGCGCGCGGCGCGGCGGCGGTCCACGGCGCACGAGCGCGCACCGACCCGGACACGAGAACGGCCCGGACCCGCACACCGTGCGGATCCGGGCCGAGTGGTACTCAGCGCGCCGTGCGGGCCGGGGCTAGAAGTCCCAGTCCTCGTCCTCCGTGTTCACGGCCTTGCCGATCACGTAGGAGGAGCCGGAGCCGGAGAAGAAGTCGTGGTTCTCGTCCGCGTTCGGGGACAGCGAGGAGAGGATCGCCGGGGACACGTCCGTCATCTCCCGCGGGAACAGCGCCTCGTAGCCCAGGTTGTTGAGGGCCTTGTTGGCGTTGTAGTGCAGGAACTTCTTGACGTCCTCGGTCCACCCCACGGAGTCGTAGAGGGCCTCCGCGTAGGCCACTTCGTTTTCGTAGAGCTCGTCCAGCAGGTCGTAGGTGTAGTCCTTCAGCTCCTGCTGGCGCTGCGGGCTCTCCTGCAGCAGACCCTTCTGGTACTTGTAGCCGATGTAGTAGCCGTGCACGGCCTCGTCGCGGATGATCAGCCGGATCAGGTCCGCGGTGTTGGTCAGCTTGGCGTGCGACGAGAAGTACATGGGCAGGTAGAACCCGGAGTAGAACAGGAAGGACTCCAGCAGCGTGGAGGCCACTTTTTTCTTCAGGGGGTCGTCACCCTTGTAGTAGCGCAGGACGATGTCCGCCTTGCGCTGCAGGTGCTCGTTCTCCTTGGACCAGCGGAACGCCTCGTCGATCTGCTTCATGGAGGACAGCGTGGAGAAGATCGAGGAGTAGGACTTCGCGTGCACGGACTCCATGAACGCGATGTTGGTGTACACCGCCTCCTCGTGCAGGGTCTTGGCGTCCGGGATCAGCGAGACGGCGCCCACCGTACCCTGGATGGTGTCCAGCAGGGTGAGCCCCGTGAACACCTTCATGGTGAGGTCCTGCTCCTCGGCGGTGAGGGTCTTCCAGGACTGGACATCGTTGGACAGCGGCACCTTCTCGGGCAACCAGAAGTTGGACGTCAGACGGTCCCAGACCTCGGTGTCCTTCTCGTCCTGGACGCGGTTCCAGTTGATGGCCTCCGCCGGGTGGCGGAGCAGCTCGACCTGTTCGGTGGTCATGGTGCGCACTGACTCCTTCGTGGCTGGGATGACGCCCCTGCGGGGACCTGCCCCGGGCACCGGGCCACGGTGTGGGCCACGGCGGGCGCGACGGGTGGTCGCGGGCACGGGGGACTCACCAGGATACTCCACCGGGCCACGGCGGCGACCCTCCCCGGGACGCCGCCCGTGCACTCGCCGACCCCCGCAGCCGGGCAGCCGCCCCCTCCTGCGCGCCGGAGCGGACCGCTCGACGAACGCCGCCAGGCTGGTCCACACACGCTCGCCGCGTCCCCGGGGTGGCATGACGTCACGACGCCGCAAGGCCGGTGCACGCGCCGCACCACCCCGCACGGCCGGGAATATGACAGAGCCCACCCCCGGTGTCACGGCCTGTTTTCTGACCGCGAATATTTCCCCGGGCCCATTCCCCCGGGCGCCGAGCGAGGGCAGGATGTTCTGCAACCGACCCGCAACCGGGCTGGTGACTCGAGCGAAAGGATTCTGATCATGCCTGATCTCGGAGGACTCGCGGACAAGGCCAAGGGCATGGCCGGTGACCACCAGGACAAGGTCAACGAGGGCATCGACAAGGCCGGCGACGCCGTGGACGAGAAGACCGGCGGCAAGTTCGAGGGCCAGGTCGACCAGGGCCAGGACGCCGTGCGCGACCACCTCGGCGGCAACCAGTAGCACTGCACCCGCAGCGTGAGAACGGGGCCCCTTCCACTCGGAAGGGGCCCCGTTCACGTGCCACGCCCTGGGTGCCCCGCGCGCTGCGGGCCGGTCAGGCCTCGCTGGCCTCCCGGGCCAGCGCCGTGAGGCGCGAGACGGCGCGGTAGTACTTCTTCTGGTACCCGCCGGCCATCATCTCCTCGGTGAAGACCTGGTCGAAGAGCACCCCTGTGGACAGGATGGGCAGGTCCCGGTCGTAGAGCCGGTCCGCGAGCACCACGAAGCGCAGCGCCACGGCCTGCTGGTCGATGGTGCGCACACCGCGCCACGCGATCGCGTCGAGGTCCTGGATGAACGCGCGGTAGCGCGAGGGGTGCACGTGGGAGAGGTGCTCCACGAGCGCGTCGAAGTCGTCCACCGCCACCCGCCGCCCCGGGAAGTGCTGCTCGATCGCGGCGTCGAGCGCGGCGTCGTCGGCCAGCGGGGACGGTGCCTGCGGCAGGCCGCGGTGGCGGTAGTCCTCACCGTCGATGCGCACCACCTCGAACTGGCTGGATAGCACCTGGATCTCGCGCTGGAAGTCCTGCGCCGCGAAGCGCCCCTCCCCCAGCGAGCCCGGCAGGGTGTTGGACGTGGCCGCGAGCTTCACGCCGGCGTCCGCGAGCTCGCGCATCAGCCGGGACATCAGCACGGTGTCCCCTGGGTCGTCGAGCTCGAACTCGTCGATGCACACGAGCGTGTACTGCTTCAGGGCGTCCACCGTGCGCCGGAACGTGAGGGCCCCCACCAGGTTGGTGTACTCCACGAACGTGCCGAAGGCCTTGGGCCCGGGCACCGCGTGCCACAGGGACGCGAGCAGGTGGGTCTTGCCCACGCCGAAGCCGCCGTCCAGGTAGATCCCCTGCGGCGCGGCCGCGGCCTTCTGACCGCCGAAGAGCTTGGAGAAGAAGCCCCCGCCGCCCTGCGCACCGCGGCCGGAGACGCCCGCGGCGAAGGCCTTGAGCTTCTCCACGGCCTCGGCCTGGGAGGGCTGCGACGGGTCCGGGCGGTAGGTGTCGAAGGACACCTCCCCGAAGCGCTCCGAGGGCCGGAAGCCGTCCAGCAGCTCGTCGGCCGAGACGCGGGGATCGCGCTCCACCAGGTGTTCGATGTGCGTGCTCACGTGTGATGGCCTCCCGACCGGCTGCCGGCGAGGGCTCCGCCGTGGGCCCCACCGGGACCGGTCCAGTAGTGGACGGACGGCGGCGGGGCGCACTCGCGCCCCTTCTCCCCCGATGCTACCGCTCAGCCCGTGGTGAACACGGTGACGGCGTACGACGCCGCTCGGCGGCCCGGCATGCGCGGGGTCGGCTGGCACCACTACGCTGGTCACCGGGAAGCGCGCGGTGCGCCGCGCGCGAGGCACACGACAGCACGAGGACGAGGAGAAGTCTCCATGGCGGCAGAAGCAGAGCACAACGAGGCCTTCGCGCAGTACGCGCACCCCGAACGCCTGGTATCCACCGCGTGGGTGGCCGAGCACGCGGGCGAGCCGGGAGTCGTGGTGGTGGAGTCCGACGAGGACGTCCTGTTGTACGAGACCGGCCACGTGCCGGGTGCGGTGAAGGTGGACTGGCACACCGAGCTCAACGACACCGCCACCCGCGACTACGTGGACGGTGAGGCGTTCGCGGCGCTGATGTCCGCCAAGGGCATCTCCCGCGACGACACCGTGGTGATCTACGGGGACAAGTCCAACTGGTGGGCGGCCTACGCCCTGTGGGTCTTCACGCTGTTCGGTCACCGGGACGTGCGCCTGATGAACGGCGGGCGCGACAAGTGGATCGCCGAGGGCCGCGAGCTCAGCACCGAGCGGCCCGAGGTCGTGGCGAGCGACTACCCGGCGGTCGAGCGGGACGACACCCCGATCCGCGCGTACCGCGAGGACGTGCTGGCAGCGCTGGGCACCACCCCGCTGATCGACGTGCGCTCCCCGCAGGAGTACACGGGCGAGCGCACCCACATGCCGGACTACCCCCAGGAAGGCACGCTGCGCGGCGGGCACATCCCCACCGCGGCCTCCGTGCCGTGGGCCCGTGCCGCCGCGGAGGACGGCACGTTCAAGTCCCGCGCGGAGCTCGAGGCCATCTACCTGGACGAGGTGGGCCTGACCCCCGGCGAGGACGTGATCGCGTACTGCCGCATCGGCGAGCGCTCGTCCCACACGTGGTTCGTGCTCACGCACCTGCTGGGCTTCGAGAACGTGCGCAACTACGACGGCTCCTGGACCGAGTGGGGCAACGCGGTGCGCGTGCCCGTGGCCCAGGGCGAGGAGCGCGGCAAGGCCCCGGAGGCCACCCGATGAGCGCGCAGGACCTGCCCGAGCAGCTCGCGGAGCTCGTTACGGACTTCCACGAGGTCCCCGAGCCGGACAAGCTGCAGCTGCTGCTCGAGTTCTCGCGGTCTCTGCCGGAGCTGCCCGCCCGGCTGGGCGAGCACCCCGAGGAGCTCGAGCAGGTGACCGAGTGCCAGTCCCCGCTGTTCCTGGCGGTGGAGCTGGACGGCACGGGCCCCGACGCCCCGGTGTCCCTGTTCTTCTCCGCACCTGCGGAGGCGCCCACCACGCGTGGGTTCGCCGCGATCCTGCACGAGGGCCTCGACGGGCTCCCGGCCTCGCAGGTGCTGGACGTCCCCGACGACCTCCCGGAGCGCTTCGGACTCACCCGGCTGGTGTCCCCGCTGCGGATGCGCGGGATGTCCGCGATGCTGGGGCGCATCAAGCGTCAGATCACGGCGCAGCAGGCCGCCTGAGCCGACTGCCGCTTCCACCGCGCGAGCCGCCCCGTTCCTGGGGCGGCTCGCGTCGTGTCCGGGGTGGTCCCCGTGGAGCCTCACACCCTGCTGTGCGCTCAGGCGCCGCCGGATTCCTGCCTGAGGACCGCGCCCAGCCAGTCCCTGAGCGCCCGCTCGTAGCGCTTGCGGTCGATGTTCCACTCCTTGGTGTGCCGGGCACCCGAGAAGCCCACGAAGTCCACGTGCGGGCTGAGGTCGGCGAGCTTCACGGACCCGGCCACGGGAACCACCTCGTCATCCGTGGAGTGCAGGATCAGGGTGGGCGTGGTGATGTCCTCCCACCGGGACAGCCAGTCCAGCGCGTGCAGGTCCAGCGGCGCGGCGAGCCCGGTGATCCGCGGGCCCATCCGGTGGGAGATCAGGTCCGCGGCCATCCGCCCCACGCGGCGCGGGATGCGGTGCACGCGGGTCTGGTGGGCCAGCAGCTCGTACCAGTCCACCACCGGCCCGGTGAGCACGAGCGCCCGGATCCGGTCCCGGTAACGGGTGAGCTCGGTGGTGCGCAGCACGATGGCCCCGCCCATGGACCACCCGAACAGCACCACGTCCGTGGCACCGTGCTCGAGCGCGTACCCGATGCCCGCCTGGACGTCCTCCCACTCGGTGAAGCCCAGCCCGTACTTGTTGTCCTCGGTGGTGGGCGCCTCGGAGTCGTTGCGGTAGGAGACGATCAGCGAGTGCAGCCCCAGCTGGTGGGCCACCCGGGCCCCGCGGATGCACTCGGGGCGCTGCGCCCCGCGCCCGTGCACCATCACGGCCCACGTGCCGGTGTGCTCCGGCCGGGCGGTGTCCCCGTCGCCGGGCACGAGCCACGCCGGGGCGGGGCCCAGGGGCGTGGCGATCTCCACCTTGCTGTATGCCAGGCCGGCGTCCGAGGGGCGGGCGTAGACCGTGCCGGTCCACCAGCCGCGCTTGCCCACGGCCAGTTCGCCGCGGTAGACGCGCTCCACCACCCGGGTGACCGTGCCGCCGGTCTGGCGCACGGTGAAGCCGATGCGGGCGAGCCCCGCGCCGTCGTCGAAGCGCAGCGCGTACGTGCCGGCCACCCGGGTGTCCGATGTGGCGGGCAGGGTCACGAGCTGCAGCCCGGAGTGGGGGTCCCGCTCGAGCTTGAGGACGCTCACGTTGCCGGGCCGGGTGGAGGGGGTGACCACGTGGCGCGCCACGAGGGCCGCGATGGTCCCCGACGCGGCGAAGGTGACCGACGCCGCCCCGATGCTCGCGGCGGCGCCCACCAGGGCGCCGTGCTGCCACGAGCGCGCGCCGTCCGGTTGCTGCTGAGGTGCGTTGCGCCGTCCCATGGCGCCATTGTGGCACGGCGCCCGGACGGGCATAACGGCAGCGGCGGCGTCGTTGCACCTTGGGCAAGCACACCCACGACCGGGAGGCACACCGTGCACGTGAACGACGATCCCCAGCGCCGGGACACCGGCGCTCCCCTGACCCCCGAGGCCGCGGCCGCCCGCACGGACGCCCAGTGGCGCGAGCTGCTGAGCTCCGCGGAGTACCGGGTGCTGCGCCAGGCCGGGACGGAGGCCCCCCACACCGGCGAGTACGTGGACACCACCACCGAGGGTGTCTACGCGTGCCGCGCGTGCGGCGCGGAGCTGTTCCGCTCCGAGACCAAGTTCGCCTCGCACTGCGGGTGGCCCTCGTTCTTCGCGCCGCTGGCCGAGGACAGGGTCCGCTACATCGAGGACACCACCATGGGTATGAAGCGCGTGGAGGTCCGCTGCGCCACGTGCGACTCGCACCTGGGCCACGTGTTCGAGGGCGAGGGCTACGACACCCCCACGGACCTGCGCTACTGCATGAACTCGGTGTCCCTGCGCCTCGTGCCGGTGGACTGAGCGGCGCTGCGCGGCCGGCGCGGCCGCGGTGGGACACCCCGCGGCGACACGACGCCAAACGGCCCCCGATGGTGATCAGTCTGGTTACTGTGACCTTGTGGGAGCGGTGACCGAGCTGAAGAGCACTCCGGACGTGTTTCGCGCAGTCGTGCGAGCCCTGGAGACTGCCCGCTTCCGCCCCGACATCACCCTCGGCCGGATCGCCCCGCCGCGGGGTCTGGCGCCCCACGCCATCTCCTTCGCGGCCGAGGTCGGCCACCGAACCCCCGCACCGGGGTTCGACGACGCCGCCGCGCCCCGCGAGGCCCCGACCTCCGGTCGCTTCGTGGTGCTCTACGACGAATCCTGCCCGGCACCGTGGCAGGGCCCGTTCCGGATCGTGAGCTGGTTCCGCTCCCGCATGGACCCGGAGATGGGCCGCGACGAGCTGCTCACGGACGTCAGCTGGTCCTGGCTCACGGAGACCCTCGGGGAGCACGGGGCGCTGTTCACCGCCGAGGGCGGTACGGCCTCGCGGATCGTGGAGCGCCACTACGGCAGCCTCACGGACCGCGAAGACGTCGCCCAGGTGGAGGTGCGGGCGTCCTGGACCCCTGTGCCGCACACCGGGGCACCCCACTGGGCCCGGTCCCACCTGCACGCGTGGACCCAGGTACTGTGTACCGCTGCGGGCCTGCCACCGCGCCATGAGGGTGTGGCCTCCGTGTGAGCACCCGCGCATCAGTCTTCCCGGCGGCGGGGAGCACACCCCGCCACCGATCCCGCACCGTTCGAGGAAAATCCCATCAGCAGCAACGCCAAGGACCAGACCCCAGCCCGTGAACCGGGACCGCCGGAGATCGTGGTGCCCGGTTTCGAGCACCTCGCGATCCCCGCGACCGTGCACCTCAACGGCCCGGCCGAGGGACTGCCCCGCGTGGTGGACACCGCCCGGGGGCTCAGCCGTGCCGCCGAGCAGCTCGCGGCGGCCCACGGGCCCGTGGCCGTGGACACCGAGCGCGCCTCGGGCTTCCGCTACGGCCAGCGCGCCTTCCTGGTACAGCTGCGGCGCGAGGGTGCCGGGACCGTGCTGATCGACCCGGAGGCCGTGGGCTCCCTGGCCGAGGTGGACGAGGCCCTGCGCGGTGTGGAGTGGGTGCTGCACGCGGCCACGCAGGACATGCCGTGCCTCGCGGAGCTCGACATGCACCCCGACGAGCTGTTCGACACCGAGCTGGGCGGACGGCTGCTGGGGCTGCGCAAGGTGGGGCTCGCGTCCATGACCGAGGAGCTGCTGGGGTTCACGCTGTCCAAGGAGCACTCCGCCGTGGACTGGTCCCAGCGGCCCCTGCCAGTGGACTGGCTCAACTACGCCGCGCTGGACGTGGAGGTGCTCGTGCAGCTGCGCTGGGCCACGGAGGAGCGCCTCGCGCGGGCCGGCAAGCTGGACTGGGCGCTCGAGGAGTTCGAGCACGTGCGCACCGCGCCCCCGCCCGCGCCCCGGCAGGACCCGTGGCGGCGCACGCACGGGCTCGGCAACGTGCGCGGTCGGCGCAAGCTCACCGCGGTGCGCAACCTGTGGCTCGCGCGGGAGTCCCTCGCCGAGCACAAGGACCTCGCCCCCACGCGCCTGCTGCCGGACTCCGCGATCATCGCCGCGGCCAACGCGATGCCACGCACCGTGCCCCAGCTCATGTCCACCCCCGGCTTCCACGGCCGGCTCGCCTCCCGCGAGGCTCCGCGCTGGCTCGCCGCCGTGCAGGAGGCCCGCCTCACGGAGGAGCCCGTGCCCGCCACGATCCCCTCCACGGCGCTGCCCCCGGTCAAGGGCTGGGAGACCAAGCGCCCTGAGGCCTCCGCCCGGCTCAAGGTGCTGAAACCGGCGGTCGCGGCCCTCGCGGAGGAGCTGGAGCTGCCCACGGAGAACCTGCTCACACCCGAGCACCTGCGCCGCTTCTGCTGGCAGCCCCCGCGCTCCACGTCCGACGACGCCGTGGCCGAGCGGCTGCGCGAGCTCGGGGCCCGCTCGTGGCAGGTGGAGCGGGTCGCCCCCGTGATCGGTGCCGAGTGGCGGGCCCTGCGCGCCCGCCGCCGCGCGGACAAGGCCGGCGAGCCCCAGGACTGAGCGGGCGGCGTCGTGTGGGACTCCCCGGTGCGGCGGGAAGGGGCCCACAAGACCGACACGGCCGGAGCTTTCGCGACCTCCAGGGTGTTCTGGAGCGCCGTGGTCCGTGCGGGGACCTCCTGGTGCGTCCTGCCACCGCGTGACATCCGCTGTGACGTGAACTCTGCGGGGTGCCCCGCCCGACCTCGCCGACCATGGCCCGCACGCACGACGGCGGCCGCACACCACGGTGTGCGACCGCCGTCCTGCACCGTCCCGGAGGCAGGCGCCCCGGGCTCCGGGGCGGCTGCGGGGCCCCGGTCAGGGGGCCCGGAACGGGATCAGTTCTTCATGTCCTTGGCGTCCGGGGCGGGGTGCGCCGGCTCCATGTCCACGTCCTTCTCGGTGGTCGCGGGCTTCGGGAGCTTCGCGTCCGTGCCCTGGGAGGACGAGCTCTGGGCCTTCTCCTTGACGGAGGCGGCACCGTCCTGGGCCTTGTCCTTGACGGCCGCCGCGCCCTCGGACGCCTTGGTGGTCACCGTCTCGGTGGCCTTCTGGGCACCCTCGGCGATCTTCTCGCCCACCACGGGGACCTCGGACTTGACCCAGTCGGTGCCCTCGGACACCTTGGCCTGGACCTTGGGGTCATTCCAGGTGTTGATGGCGCTCTCGCGCAGGGACTCGTAGCTCTTGCGGCCGGACGCTGACCCGACCACGAACCCGATCCCGAAACCGGCCACAAATGCAAGACGCTTGATCATGGTGCCTCCCTCTCGTTTCCGCGGACCGGATCGGACCGGACCGCTCCTGCCGCTCATCGTACTGATTGTCGGCCCCCGCACGGCCACGGGGCACGGTCCGCGGCGCTGATTGCGCTCTAGGATGAAGTCGGACCGGCGACGAGAGGAACACCATGACCAGCAGCCAGCACGACGCCGCAGCACAGCCCGCACCCGGGCCCGCCCAGCAACCCGCGCCCGGAACCGCACGCTCCCGTGGGGAGCACGGTGGGACCGCCACGAACACCGCTCCCTCACGACGCCGCGCGGTCGGGATGGCGGGCGTCGCGGCCGCCGGCGCCGTGGCCCTGAGTGCCTGCGGCTCCGGCAAGAGCGGCGGCTCCTCCACACCCGGTGCCCCGAGCGGACCCACCGACGTGGCCGCTGCCGCGGACGTCCCCGTGGGCTCCGGCGTGAAGGTGGACGCCTCCGGCGTGCAGGCCGTGGTGGCCCAGCCGAGCAAGGGGACGTTCACCGCCTACTCCCCCGTGTGCCCGCACCAGGGCTGCGCGGTGAATCCGTCCGGGAAGACGTTCGTGTGCCCGTGCCACAGCTCCGTGTTCGACACCGCCACCGGTGACGTGACGAGCGGACCCGCCACCACGGGGCTCACCCCGTACCCCGTGAAGGTCGAGAAGGGCCGTGTGATCGTCGGCTGACCCGTGGCGGGGCCGGGCTCAGCGCGGCTCGGGGCCGGAGGAGGACACGGGCGCGGCGGCGTCGTCGTGGGCGGGCCGGGCGTAGGGCACCCGGGTGCCGAGCACGGAGGCCAGCGTGTCCTGGGCGATGCGCTGGGCGGTGACCCCGGTGTGCTCGAGGATCTGGTCGCGGCTGGCGTGCTCCAGGAACTCCGTGGGCAGACCCACCTCGTTGAGAGCGGTGTCCACCCCCTGGGCGCGCATCTGCTGGCGGATCAGGGACCCGATGCCCCCGGCCCGCACACCGTCCTCGATCACCACCACGATCCGGTGCCGTGCCGCGGTGCGGACGACCGAGTCCGCGACGGGCAGCACCCACCGGGGGTCGAGCACCGTGGAGGACACCCCGTGGGCCGCGAGCCGCTCGGAGACCTCCAGGGCGGTCACGCACATGGCGCCCACCCCCACGATCAGCACGTCGCGCTGCTCGCCCTGCGGACCGCCGGCCTCGCCGTTGCGGGCCAGCACGTCCACCCCGTCCGGGAAGCGTTCCAGGGCCGGCAGCGGGGCGCCCACCGCGCCCTTGGGGTAGCGCACCACGGTGGGCGCGTCCGAGACGGCCACGGCCTCCCGCAGCTCCTCGACCATCGTGGCCTCGTCGCGCGGGGCGGCCAGGTGCAGCCCCGGCACGATCTGCAGCAGCGCGAGGTCCCACATCCCGTGGTGACTGGGCCCGTCCGGGCCGGTGACCCCCGCGCGGTCGAGCACCACGGTGACACCGGCGTGGTGCAGGGCCACGTCCATGAGCAGCTGGTCGAAACCGCGGTTGAGGAACGTGGCGTAGAGACCCACCACCGGGTGCAGGCCGCTGAAGGCCATGCCCGCGGCCATGGTCAGGGCGTGCTGCTCCGCGATCCCCACGTCCACCACGCGCTCGGGGTGGGCCAGCTGCATCTTCTGCAGGCCCATGGGGATCAGCATGGCGCCGGTGATCCCCACGACGTCCGGGCGCTCGTCCGCGATCGCCGCGATCTCGTCACGGAACACGTGCGTCCAGGTGCGCGCGGAGGCCGCGCCGGTGGGCTTGCCCGTGGCCGGGTCGATCACCGGCACCGAGTGGAACTGGTCGTTCTCGTCCAGGCGGGCGGGGAGGTAGCCGTGGCCCTTCTCCGTGATGGCGTGCACGATCACCGGACCGCCGAAGTTGCGGGCGTTGGTCAGTGCCTGCTCCATGGCCGCGAGGTCGTGTCCGTCCACGGGGCCCACGTACTTCATGCCGAGGTCCTCGAAGATCCCCTGCGGGATCACCACGTCCTTGATGCCCTGCTTCATCCCGTGCAGCCCGCGGTAGACCGCCTGGCCCAGGTGCCCGGACGCGGTCAGCAGGTGCTTGGCCTTCGCCAGCGTCTGCTCGTAGCGGCGGTCCGTGCGCACGGCGTCCACGCCCTGCTGCACACTGGCCTGCAGATCCTTGAGGTGGTTGGCGAAACCGCCCACCGTGGGCGCGTAGGAGCGGCCGTTGTCGTTGACCACGATCACGACCTTGCGGTCGCGGTCCGAGGCGATGTTGTTCACGGCCTCCCACGCCATGCCACCGGTGAGGGCGCCGTCCCCGATCACGGCCACGGTGTGGCGGTCGTGCTGGCCCGTGAGCGCGTAGCCGCGGGAGATCCCGTCCGCCCAGGACAGCGAGGAGGACGCGTGGGAGGACTCCACGATGTCGTGCTCGGACTCGGCGCGGGAGGGGTAGCCCGCGAGCCCGCCCTCCTGGCGCAGCGTGTCGAAGTCCTGGCGGCCCGTGAGCAGCTTGTGCACGTAGGACTGGTGGCCGGTGTCGAAGACCACGGAGTCCCGGGGCGAGGAGAACACGCGGTGCACGGCGAGCGTGAGCTCCACGACCCCCAGGTTCGGGCCCAGGTGGCCCCCCGTGGCCGAGACGTGGCTGATGAGGAAGTCACGGATCTCGCCGGCCAGCTGCTCCATGGCCGCGGCGTCCAGACCCTTCAGGTCCTCGGGTCCCTCGATGCTCTCCAGAAGCGTCATTGCCTGCTCTCCGTGGGTGTCACGGCGCCGGGGGCTCGCCCGCAACGGAATGCGTCCCGTGCGCCGGAGCCCGCGGCGCCCAAATGCTCCGTCCGATCTTACTCGCCCGCACCCGTGCCCCCTCCCGGGGTCCCGGACAACGCCACCGGCCGGTGGCCCCCGAGGGGGTCACCGGCCGGTGGGGTGAGTGGCGCCCGGTGGGCTACTTGGCGATCTGGCGCAGCACGTACTGCAGGATGCCGCCGTTGCGGTAGTAGTCCGCCTCACCCGGGGTGTCGATGCGCAGCACGGCGTCGAACTCCACGGTGGAGCCGTCCTCCTTGGTGGCGGTGACCTTGAGGGTCTTGGGGGTCTGGCCGTCGTTGAGCGCAGTGACCCCTTCGATCGAGAAGGTCTCGGTGCCATCCAACCCCAGGGAGTCCGCGGACTCGCCCTCGGGGAACTGCAGGGGCAGCACACCCATGCCGATCAGGTTGGAGCGGTGGATGCGCTCGTAGGACTGCGCGATGACCGCGCGCACGCCCAGCAGGGACGTGCCCTTGGCCGCCCAGTCGCGCGAGGAACCGGAGCCGTACTCCTTGCCGCCCAGCACCACCAGGGGCACGCCGGCCTCCTGGTAGTTCATGGCGGCGTCGTACACAGCGGCCTGCGGGCCACCCTCCTGGGTGAAGTCGCGGGTGAAACCGCCCTCCACACCGTCGAGCAGCTGGTTCTTGATCCGGATGTTCGCGAACGTACCGCGGATCATGACCTCGTGGTTGCCGCGGCGGGAACCGTAGGAGTTGAAGTCCTTGCGCTGCACGCCGTGCTCGGTGAGGTACTTACCCGCGGGGGTGTCGGACTTGAACGAGCCAGCCGGGGAGATGTGGTCCGTGGTCACGGAATCGCCCAGCTTGAGCAGCACGCGCGCGCCCTCGATGTCCTCCACCGGGATGGTCTCCATGGTCATGCCGTCGAAGTACGGTGGCTTGCGTACGTAGGTGGACTCGGGGTCCCATTCGAACACGTCACCCGTGGGGGTGTCCAGGTTCTGCCAACGCTCGTCACCGTCGAAGATGGTGCCGTACTCGCGGTCGAACATGCCCGTGTCGATCGAGGCGTCGATGATCTTCTGGACCTCGGTGGGACCCGGCCAGATGTCCTTGAGGAACACGTCCTGACCGTTCGAGTCCTGGCCCAGGGGCTCGTTCTCGAAGTCGAAGTCCATGGTCCCGGCCAGCGCGTACGCGATGACCAGCGGCGGGGACGCGAGGTAGTTCATCTTCACGTCCGGGTTGATCCGGCCCTCGAAGTTGCGGTTACCGGAGAGCACCGAGGTCACCGCGAGATCGTTGTCCTGCACGGCCTGGGAGATCTCGGGCTCCAGGGGCCCGGAGTTACCGATGCACGTGGTGCAGCCGTAACCCACGATGTAGAAGCCGAGCTCCTCGAGGGCCGGGAGCAGACCGGACTTCTCGTAGTACTCGGTGACCACGCGCGAGCCCGGGGCGATCGAGGTCTTGACCCACGGCTTGGCCTTGAGGCCCTTCTCCGTGGCGTTGCGCGCGAGCACGGCCGCGGCCATCATGACCGAGGGGTTGGACGTGTTGGTGCAGGACGTGATCGAGGCGATCGACACGGCACCGTGGTCCAGCTCGAAGGAACGCCCGTCCTCCATGGAGACCTCCACGCGGTGCTCGGCGCGCTCCCGCAGGTCGTTCGCGGAGCTCTCGCGCGGTGCGTCCTGGGGGTCCTGCTCGTCGGTGGCGTCGTGAGACGGGGCGTCGGACGCCGGGAAGGACTCGACGACGTCCGGGTCCGCCTCCACGGACTTGTCCTCGGCCACGTAGTTCACGAGGTCGTCGCGGAACTGTTCCTTGGAGCGGGTCAGCTCGATGCGGTCCTGGGGACGCTTGGGCCCGGAGATCGAGGGGACCACGGTGGACAGGTCCAACTCGAGGTACTCGGAGTAGGCGACCTCGTGCTCGGGGTCGTGCCACATGCCCTGTTCCTTGGTGTACGCCTCGATCAGGGCGATCTGCTCCTCGGAGCGGCCCGTGAGCGCCAGGTAGTCCAGGGTCACCTGGTCGATCGGGAAGATCGCCGCGGTGGAACCGAACTCCGGGGACATGTTGCCGATCGTGGCGCGGTTGGCCAGCGGCACCGCTGCCACGCCCTCACCGTAGAACTCCACGAACTTGCCCACCACGCCGTGCTCACGCAGCATCTCCGTGATGGTCAGCACCACGTCCGTGGCGGTCGCACCGGAGGGGATCTCGCCGGTGAGCTTGAAGCCCACCACGCGCGGGATCAGCATGGAGATGGGCTGACCGAGCATCGCGGCCTCGGCCTCGATGCCGCCCACACCCCAGCCGAGCACGCCGATGCCGTTCTCCATGGTGGTGTGGGAGTCGGTGCCCACGCAGGTGTCCGGGTACGCGCGCACGGTGCCGTCCACCTCGCGGGTCATGACCACGCGGGCCAGGTTCTCGATGTTGACCTGGTGCACGATGCCCATTCCGGGCGGCACCACCTTGAAGTCATCGAACGCGGTCTGACCCCAGCGCAGGAACTGGTAGCGCTCGCCGTTGCGCTGGTACTCGATGTCCATGTTGCGCTCGATCGCGTCGGCGGAGCCGAAAGCGTCGATCTGCACCGAGTGGTCGATGACCAGCTCGGCCGGAGCGAGCGGGTTCACGCGGGAGGGGTCTCCCCCGAGGTCCGCGACGGCCTCGCGCATGGTGGCGAGGTCCACGATGCAGGGCACGCCGGTGAAGTCCTGCATGATCACGCGACCAGGGGTGAACTGGATCTCCGTGTCGGGCTGGGCGCTGGGGTCCCAGGACCCCAGGGCCTCGATGTGCTTGCTCGTGACGTTGGCACCGTCCTCGGTGCGCAGCAGGTTCTCGAGCAGGACCTTCAGGCTGTAGGGGAGCTTCTCGGCTCCCTCCACGGCGTTCAGTCGGAAAATTTCGTAGTCGGTGCCCTTGACGTTGAGAACGCCCTTGGCTCCAAAGCTGTCCACAGTCATGGTGTGGAACTCCTCTCGCCACCGTCGGTTACGTTCTGCGCGCACGGTGCAGACTTGCGCCCCCGTGCACGTGGAACGGTCCCTGCCAGTGTAGCCCGTGCCACGCCCGCGCCCCGGCATGACCACCCCGGCGGCGGCGCACGGACGTGGGTCGCGTCACGCGGGGCTCACGCGTCCCGGCGCAGCAGCGCCACGGCCTCCACGTGGTGGGTGTTGGGGTACAGGTCGAAGCCGGAGACGTCCTCGATCCGCCAGCCGCGGCGCCGCAGCCGCCCGAGGTCGCGCCCGAGTGCTGCCGGATCGCACGCCACGTACACGATCCGCCGCGGCCCGGCCTGGTCCACCGCCGCGAGCACCTCCTTCGCGGCACCCGCACGCGGCGGATCCATGATCACGGCGTCGGGCCGCGGGGGTGCCGCGGTGCGCGCGTCCCGGGACGACGCCGCCCAACCGCCTCCCCGGCGCCGGTCACCGCGCCGGGCGCCGCCGCGTCCGGTGAGCACCCGGGCCACGTCCCCGCGCACGCCCGTGACGTGCGGGGCCCCGGCGAGGTTGTGGGCGGCGTCGGCGGAGGTCACCGGGGAGCCCTCCACGGCGAAGACGCGCCCGCGCTCCCCCACGGCGTCGGCGGCGACCGCCGTGAACAGCCCGGCCCCGCTGTAGAGGTCCCAGACCGTCTCCCCCGGCTCCAGCCGCGCGGCCTCGAGCACGGCGCGGGACAGGGTCTCAGGGGCCTCGCGGTGGATCTGCCAGAACCCCGTGGGGCTCACCCGCCACTGCAGCCGCCGGGGCCCGGATCCGTCGAGGCCCGGGAGCTCGAGCGTCTCGCACACACCGGGCTCGCCGGCCCACGTGGCGATCCGGCGATGGTCCGCCGAGCGCGCGGTCACGGACACCCCGTGCTCCTCGCCCCACTGCGTGAGCTCACCGCGCAGCGCGTCGATCTGCGGCTCACTCGTGTCTGGGCGCAGGCTCACGTGCAGCAGCGCGCACAGCCCGTTCGACGGCGCGGCGACGTCCACGCGCTCGGCCCCCGGCAGCCGCAGGGACCACGGGGCGAGCTCGCGGATCGCGTCCGTGGCCAGGGGCATGTCCGTGACCGCCACGAGCTCGTCCGAGCGGTGGGGGTGCATCCCCGCCCGGCCGTCCGCCGCGACGTCCAGGTGCAGCCGCGTGCGCCAGCCGGTGCCGTCCGCGCGCTCGTGCGCGGTGGCCTGCACGCTGCCGTCCCACGTGTGGCCCGCGAGGTGCTCGAGCTGCTCGGCGAGCACCCGGGTCTTGAGCTCGCGCTGCAGGGTCAGTTCCACGTGCCCGAACTCGGCACCGCCCACGGGTGCCGTGCCCCGGGAGTCCGCCAGGGCGGCGTCGGCTTGGGACCAGACGTGCTGGCCCCGCCGGCCCGCCGCGGGCTCCAGCACCTCGACCGCGTCACCGCGCCAGTAGGAGGCCTCGGGCTGGGCGTCGCTGAGCCGTACGCGCACGAGCTCCCCGGGCAGCCCGTGGCGCACGAACACCACGCGGCCCTCGTCCGTGCGGGCCACCACGTGACCCCCGTGGGCCACGTCCCCCAGGCGCAGCTCGAGCGTGTGCGGGGTCTGTGTCATCGGGAGTTCTCCGTGAGTTGCAGTTCGCGCACCGATTCCAGGTGCCAGGGCACGGAGGCGATCATGACTCCGCGTTCGTAGTGCAGCCGGGTCCGCAGGGGGCGGATGGCCTGGTTGTGCAGGAAGCGCTCCCACCCGCGGCCCACCACGTACTCCGGGAGGTAGACGATCACGAGGTCGCGCGGGGACTTGCGCCGGATGCCACGGATGTGGGCGACCACCGGGCCCACGGTGTCCCGGTAGGGGGAGGCCAGCACGGTGATGGGCACGGGGATCTCCAGGGACTGCCACTGCCGCACGATCTCCTGCGTGCGGGTGCGGTCCGTGTCCACCACCACGGCCTCGAGCGTCGAGGGCCGGGACGCCCGGGCGTAGGTCAGCGCGCGCACCACGGGCTTGCGCACGGAGGTGACCACGATGATCGAGTGCACGCGCGAGGGCAGGGCACGCACCATCGAGTCCGGGTGCACGGCAAGCTCGGCGTCCACCGAGCGGTAGTGGTGGGCGATCGCGCGCATGAACACCGTGGTGAGCGCGATCGCCACGATGGTCAGCCACGCCCCCTGCACGAACTTGGTCACGAGGATCACCACGAACACCGCCGCGCACGCTACCAGCGCGATCGCCGCCACGCCGAGGCGCAGCGCGAACTGGCGGTTGGTGGTGCGCGACGTGCGGGTGCGCCGCACGCGGGTCCAGTGCCGGACCATGCCCGCCTGGGTCAGGGTGAACGCGAAGAACGCCCCCACCACGTACAGCTGGATCAGCGCGTTGACGTTTGCCCCGAACACGAGCGTGAACCCGGCCGCCACCACGGACAGCAGCACGATGCCGTTGGTGAACGCGAACCGGTCCCCGCGGCTCTGCAGCTGCCGCGGCAGCAGGGCGGAGGACGCCAGGCGGGACGCGAGCACCGGGAAGCCCGAGTAGGCGGTGTTGGCGGCCATGAACAGCACCCCCACCGTGGCCAGGGCGAGCACCACGACCCACACGGAGTCCGCACCCGTGACGGCCTGGGCGATCTGCGCCAGCACCGGGACCTGGTAGAAGGACGCGTCCGGGGCGTGGCCCCCGATCAGCAGCTGCCGCGCGGGGTCCATGACCACCACCACGCCCGTGCGGCGGGTGAGGTAGAGCACGCCCAGCAGCAGCACGGCGGAGAGGGCACCGAGGACGGCGAGGGTCCGCGCGGCGTTGAGCGCCTTGGGCTTGCGGAAGTAGGGCACGGAGTGCGTGATGGTCTCCACCCCGGTCACGGCCACCGCCCCGGAGGAGAAGGCCCGCAGCACGAGCATGGCGCCCGCGAGCCCCACCAGTCCGGAGTCCATGCCCTCGGCGGGCAGCACGTCGTAGGCCGCCGACGGCGCGGGGCCCAGCGCCCCGGTGACGTCCTGCACCACACCGACCACGATGAGCAGCAGCACCACCACCAAGAACGCGTACGTGGGCACGGAGGACGCCCGGCCCATGAACTTCAGCCCGCGCAGGTTCAGCAGTCCCACCAGGGCGATCCCCACCACGGCGACCACCGTGCGGTGCCCCACGAGCCAGGGGAACACCGCGGCGAGGTACTGGGCGGCGGCGGCCATCGACACGGCCACCACCAGCGTGTAGTCCACGAGCAGCGCGGCCCCCACGGCCGCCCCGGCGGGACGACCCAGGTTCTTGGACGCGATCTCGAAGTCGGCCCCGCCGGATGGGTAGGCCCTCACGTTCTGGCGGTAGGCGGTGATGATCACGGCCAGCACCACGAGCACCGCGAGCCCCACCCACGGGGAGACGACGATCGCGGCGGAGCCCGCGAGCGCGAGCGTCAGGACGATCTCGTCCGGGGCGTACGCGACCGAGGACAGCGCGTCTGAGGCGAACACGGGCAGGGCCGTGCCCTTCGAGAGCACGGTGCCCGCGGCGCGCTCGTTGTGGAGCGGCTTGCCCACGAGCGCGCGGCGGACGAACTGGGACACATACACGTGGGAACACGCTAGTCCCTCGGCCGGTGCTTGTCCCGCGGGGGACCTATGCTGTCGCCCATGGCGCATTTCGTGATCATGGGTGTGGGCAGGGTGGGGATCACCCTCGCGCACGCCCTGGAGGACTCCGGGCACACCGTGGCGGTGATCGACCAGGACGACCGGGCGTTCCGCAAGCTGCGGCCCTCGTTCTCGGGCAAGAAGGTCACCGGACACGGCTTCGACCGCGAGGTGCTCCAGCGCGCCGGGATCGCCGAGGCGTACGCCTTCGCTGCGGTCTCCAGCGGGGACAACTCCAACATCATCGCCGCGCGGGTGGCCCGTGAGACCTTCAAGGTCAAGCACGTGGTGGCGCGGATCTACGATCCCACCCGCGCCGAGTTCTACCAGCGCATGGGCATCCCCACCGTGGCGTCGGTGCGCTGGAGCGCGGACCAGGTGTTGCGGCGGATCCTGCCCGAGCACGCCATCACCGGGGACTTCCGGGAGGCCTCCGGGCGGCTGCAGCTCGGGGAGCTGCCCCTGGACGACTCCTGGTCGGGGCTGCACCTGGACCGCATCGAGGAGGCGGCCGGGGTGCGGATCGCGTTCGTCACCCGGTTCGGGGAGGGCATCCTCCCGGCCAGCGACACCAGCTACCAGCAAGGAGACATCGTGCACGCCATGATGCGCGTGGAGGACGTGGAGCGGGTTGCCCGTGTCCTGTCCCGTCCGCCGTCGGACGAGGTCATGGAGGCCGTGGCCCTGGCCGCGACCCAGGACTCGCGGGGGCGTGGCTGATGCACGTGGTCATCGTGGGCGGGGGCTCCGTGGGCTCCTCGATCGCCCGGGAGCTGCTCTCGCACGGCCACGACGTGGTGGTGGTGGACGCCACCGCCGAGGTGATCGGCCGCTCCAACCTGCGCGGCGCGCAGTGGGTCGTGGGGGACGCGTGCGACCTCGACGTGCTCCAACGCGCGCGGGCGGAGGAGGCGGACGTGGTGGTCGCGGCCACCGGGGACGACAGGGCCAACCTGGTGGTCTCCCTGCTCGCGCGCAGCGAGTTCGGCGTGCCGCGCACCGTGGGCCGCGTGAACAACCCCAAGAACGAGTGGCTCTTCGACGACGCCTGGGGCGTGGACGTGGCGGTGTCCACCCCCCGGCTGATGACGGCGCTCGTGGAGGAGGCCGTGGAGATCGGGGACGTGGTGCGGTTGCTGAGCTTCCAGACCGGGGCGGCCACGCTGTCCGCCTACACGGTCCCGCGCGAGCACCCCGTGGTGGCCAGCACGGTGTCCCAGGTGCCGTGGCCCCCGGACGTGGCGCTCGTGGCCATCCTGCGCGACGGCGTGCCCATCGCCCCCTCGGGCGACGACCTGCTGGAGGGCGGGGACGAGCTGTTCTTCATCACCACCGCGGAGGGTGAGGAGCAGCTGCGGGCCATGTTCACCACGGCCCGGGACGTCAACCTGCAGGCGGCACTTGACGAGGGCGGCTCCACAGCCATCCCACCCACAGCACGGCGGCGTACAGCGGAGCCCCCATCACCAGCCGGGTGATCCCCAGCGCGGCCACGTCCTGCGCGAAGAACAGCGGCAGCTGCACGGCCAGCCGGGCCGCGAACATGGCGATCAGCAGCGCGGTCGCCCGCTGGTACGCGGAGCGCCGCGCCGGCCTGGCATGCCACTCGGTCCCCTCGCCGCGGATGTAGCCGTAGAGCACTCCCAGCAGGGGCCAGCCTGCGGCCGCGGAGACCGCGAGCACCACGATCCCCACGGCGTTGGTGATGAAGCCCCACACGTAGTAGTCGAGGGCGTCCCCGCCCACGCGAGCGAACAGTGCGCAGATCCCCACGCCCACGAGACCCGCGAACGCCTGGGTCGCGGACTGCCGCTGCGCCAGGCGCACCACCGTGAACACGGCCGCGCTCGCCAGGGACGCGGTGAGCGCCACGGACAAGCTGCCCACGGCGATCACGCACACCAGGTACACCAGACCGGGAAGCACGGACTCCACCACGCCGCGCCAGCCGCCCACGGCGGAGAGCACGTCCAGCTGGCCGCTCTCGTCCCGGCGCCACCCGGAGCGCTGCGCGAAGTCCTCCGCGGCGCGGTTCACCCTCGCCCCGGGGTCCTCCCGGGGCTGCTCCCCCGGATCCCCCTCGCGCGTCACCGGCCCACCTTCTTGGGCGTCACGATCTCGTAGCGCGGGTTGTACATGGTGGGCACCCCGTCCGGGAAGCACACGACGGCCAGGCACCGCAGCCGGGTGCCGGCGGCCACGCCCGGCACGGTGCGCTGACCGTGCCACAGCAGCTCCACGCCGCACGGCAGGGCGCTGCCCGGGCGCGGAACTTTCAGCAGAGCACGGAAGTGCGGGGCCGCCGTGGCCGGGGCGAGGGTCACCTCCACCACGGTCCCCTCCACGACCGCCCGGCGCCGGGGCCGCTCGCCGCGCGGCGGGGTGAGGTCGCTGTTTGTGGCCTCGGGCTCGGCCATCACGTCGATGGCCCCGGTCAGGGGGTTGTTGCCGGTCACGCTCAGCCGATCTCGGTGATCTCGGGCCCGCGCCGCGGGGGCTGCACCGCGGGGCCCGACGCCGCACGGTCGCCGGCGGTGGCGTCGGAGCCCTCGTGCTCCGGGCCGCCGTGGGCCGGGGTGACCGTGGCGTCCTGCGGCATCGACAGCGTGAGCAGGTCACGGGGCGGGTGCGGGTCCTGGCCGCGCACGACCACGAGGGCGCGCACGGCGTCGTCGAGCACCTCCGCGGTGGTCCCGGGCAGGGCCGCGCCGCCGGTGAACACGGCGCGCAGGAACCAGCGGGGACCGTCGATGCCCACGAACCGGGCCAGGCGGAAGCCCTGCTGCCCGTCCGGGGTGGTGCCGGGGATCCGCACGTCCACCTGCGCCCCGAGGGGGCCCTGCGCGATCGTGGGCTGCGCCCCGTCCCGACGCAGGCCGGCCACGAGCTCGGCCCGGACCTCGTCCCACAGCCCGGAGGACTTCGGGGCGGTGAACGCCTGCAGCTGCACCGAGCCGTCCCGGAAGTCGAGGTTCACCGCGCGCGGCACCTGGGTGGCCTGGTCCACCTCCACGCGCACGGTCACGTCGGCCATCGGCTTGACGAGCAGCGCGCCGAGGTCCAGGTACTCGCCGCGCTCGCCCGTGAACTCCGACTCGTCCCACGGCCCGTTGGCACGGGGGTCCTCGGCCCGGTCGACGTCGCCCCGGGGCTCGGTGGCCTCGCCGTCCTCGGCGCTCGCCGCGGTGGCGCCCGTCTGCTGCGCGGTGTCCGCGGCCTCGGCGCGCGTGCGCTTCCTACGTCCGAACATCAGTGCCTCCAAGAAGTCGTCGAGGGGAAATTCTGGCGGACCCGCACCGCGCGGTCGTCCCGGGTGGGCACCACCGCCGGGCCCGGTGTGCCCCACGGGGGCCGTACCGGGTCGCCCGCGTCGTGCGCAGCCCAGCGGTTGTTGGCGAGCGGGTCAGTGCGTTCCGGAGGAGCCGAACCCGCGCTCGGCCCGTTCGCTGGTGGGCAGCCGATCGGTGACCCGGAACCGCGCGGTCACCACCTCCTGGACCACCAGCTGGGCGATCCGCTCGCCGCGGCGCACGGTGTAGGGCTGCCGCGCGTCCGTGTTGAGCAGACACACCCTGAGCTCACCCCGGTAGCCGCTGTCCACGGTGCCCGGGGCGTTGACCACCGTGATGCCGTGCTTCGCGGCGAGTCCCGAGCGGGGGTGCACCAGACCCACGTACCCCGCCGGGATCGCCACGGCCACGCCCGTGTCCACGAGCGCGCGCTCGCCGGGCAGCAGCTCCACGTCCGCGCGGGCCCGCAGGTCCGCTCCGGCGTCCCCCTCGCGCGCGTAGGCGGGGGCGGGCAGGTCCGGGTCCAGCAGCTGCAGGGCCACGTCCACCGTGGCGGGGGTGCTCGCGTCAGTCACAGTGCCCCACTCTAACGCGCGGCGCCGGGGCCCCACGCACGGTGGGCCGGCTCCCGGGTGAGTGTGCCAAGGTGGTGCCATGAGTTCTCAGCATCCGGAGCCGGGCGCGGACCGGCCCCCGCGGCGCGACACCGCGGCCACCCCCCGCTCCTCCGCCACGCACCACCCGTCCGAGGCCCGCGGGACGCTCGACGCCGCGGCGCCCTCCCCCGAGCACACCGCCTCGGCCGCCGGTCGCGGTGCCTCCCCCGGCGCGCACGACGACGCGCCCCATGCCGCCGAGCGCGCGGCCCGCTCCGCTCCGGACGCGGCGACCGCGACCCGGCCGGGGCGCGACGCCACCCCCGCGGACCGTCCCCGAGACGGGGACGGTGAGCGGGCGGCGTCGTCCGCGGCGCAGACCCCCGCGACCACCGGCGCGGTGCAGTACTCGGAGAAGCTCACGGTCTCGTGGTGGGTGTGGTTGATCGTCGTGTTCGTGGGAGCGGCCGGCTTCGTGGCCGTGGCACCCATCAGCATCGCGGTGGGGGTGATCGTGGGCGCCGTGCTCATGATCGGCGTGGGGCTCGCCGTGCACCTGGGGGCCCCGAGCATCGTGCTCACCGACGAGGACCTGCGCGTGGGCCGCGCCTACATCGAGCGCCAGTACGTGGGCGAGGCCGAAGCGCTGCGCGGTGCCGAGGCGCGCACCGCACGCGGGCCGGGGCTCGACGGCCGCGCCTTCATGAACTTCCGGGTGTCCGTCCCGGACCTGTGCCGCATCCGGATCACCGATCCCGTGGACCCCACTCCCTACTGGCTCACCGCCACGCGGCACCCCGACGAGCTGGCGCGCGCCGTCAATGCCGGCGCGGGCCACCGCGCAGAGGCCCCCCGCGACGACAGGCCCTGAGGCGCCCCGCCGCTGCGTGCGCACCGGCACCCGAGGCACTCGAAGCAGTACTTCACACCGTTGCGCTCCTCGGCGAGCTGCGAACGGTGGCGCACCAGGAAGCAGGAACCGCACGTGAACTCGTCGTCCTGCGCCGGGAGCACCACCACGGAGAGCTCCTCGTTGGAGAGGTCGGCGCCGGGCAGCTCGAAACTCTCGGCCGCCGTGGCTTCGTCTTCGTCAACGCTCCCGGACTGGTGGTCCGACCGCCGGGACTGCAGCTCCTCGATGGAGTCTTCCTTGAGGTCCTCGTCCTGCTTGCGCGGTGCGTCGTAGTCTGTGGCCATGTGTCTATCCGCTCCAACCGGTCTTCGCGAGATCGCTGCGAGAAACGGGTCCCCGGGCGATCTCCCCCGGGGCCGTGTCGCGTAGATTGTTCACCATGGGGGCCGAAAAAGCCAGCACCCCCGCGGGGGTTTTCTCGCACAGCATGATCGTGGCCGCGGGCCCGCTCGCACCGCCCCTCCGCCGGCCCTTCACGACGCCGCCGCGCGGCCCCCACGCCCTGCCCGGTCCCGGCCGGGGCGGGCCAGTAGACTGAGTGCCACGAACGCGCGGCGCGCACCACGGATCCCGTGGCGGACGCACCGGTGAGGGAAGGACAGCATGGAGCAGTTGCGCCTGGCAGGAGTGCACGACGACGGTGAGCACCTCATCGTGGAGACCCCCGATTCCACGAGGTACCTGCTGACCATCGACCAGCAGTTGCGACAGACCATCCAGCACGCGCGCCGCAAACCGCCGGCCCGCGGCCGCGGGGGCGCCTCCTACGGCCCCCGGGACATCCAGGCCAGGTTCCGTGCCGGTGCGAGCGTGGAGGACATCGTCGCGGAGTGCGGCTGGGAGGCGGAGCGCGTCCGGCGCTACGAGTGGCCCATCCTGGCCGAGCGCTCCCACATGGTCAGCGAGGCGTGCCGCGTCAAGGTCTCCGGCACGGATCCCGCCCACGACGGCTACCGCTCGGTCTTCGAGGGCGAGCCCAGGACGCTCGAGGAGACCGTGCTCGAACGCGCCCAGCAGCTTGGGGTGCAGCGCTCCTCGCTGGACTGGGACGCCTGGCTGCGCGAGGACCAGCTGTGGACCGTGCAGCTGAGCTTCACCGCGTCGGAGACCACCTCGGGCCCCGCCGGCACCGGCCCGGCCCGGTGGAGCTTCAACCCCGCCACCCAGAGCGTGCGCCCCGAGAACGACTGGGCCCGCGCCCTCATGGAGGAGCCGCGGGAGACCGGACCGCTCGGCACCGCCGCCCCCGCGGCACCGGCCGCGGCTCCCAGCCCGCAGCTGCGCCGGCTGCAGCACGAGGCGAGCCAGGCCGACGACCTGCTGGACGTGCTGCAGTCCCGGCGCGGCCGCCGGTTGGGCTCGGACGAGACCGCCGACGACCGGCTCGCGGAGATCCTCGGCCGCGGCATGGGCCCCGTGGAGCAGCGTCCGCGTCCCATCGACGCCCCCGAGGACTCCCCGGTCTTCGACCGCCCTATCCAGCCCGCGGCCTCCCAGATGGCCGAGGAGCAGGCGCTGCGCGGTGAGGGCATCGAGATCGTGGACGACTCCACCCCCGCGCGGCACGAGACCGCCCCCGGCCACGACGCACCCGCCGAGGACCCCTCCAGCGGTGGCGCCGCGTTCTCGGCAGGACCGTCGGGGACCGTGCACCGCGGGACGGGGACGTCCCGGGACGCCGCGTCCGGGGACGGGGAGGCAGAGACCCCCGCCGCGGAGAGCTGGGTGGACGTGACCGGCACGGAGGCCGCCGCCGAGGTCACCACCGGCGAGGACGGCACGGAACCGGCAGCCGGTGCGCCCACCACGCGGGAGACCGTGGCGCCGGTGGCCGCGCTGCACCCGCGCTCGACCTCCCCCGCCGCGCCCTCGGACGCACCCGAGCACACCGGGGCGGACGGCTCCGCAACCCGCGACCACGGGGCGGACACCTCACCGGCGGAGACCTCACCGGCGGAGACCCGCCAGGATGCTGCGGACACCCAGCAGGGCGGGGAGCACGACGTCACCGGGACCCACCGGGGCTCCGACCGGGATGACGACGCCCCGGCCCCCGGTCCCCGCGGCCGCACCCCCAAGGCCAAGCGCTCGTCGGTGCCCAGCTGGGACGACATCGTCTTCGGCGCCAACAGGTCCTGACCCTCGATCCCCGGCCCCACGTGCTGTGGTGCGCCGGGGCCGCACCACGCGGTACAGTCGCGTGGAGCGGACCGGGACCAGGGGAGAACACGACCCGGCCGCGCGTGTGGTCATGGGCGATTCCGAGGGACAATGGGCATGAGCAACTCCATCCAGGACGATCTATTCGGGGACGACTCCCAGCCGACGGGCTCGGCGAGCGCCGAGTCCCGCTCTGGGGCGCGTCGATTCCTCGCGCCCGCGGCCCTGGGCGGTGCGGCCCTGCTGGTGCTGGCGGGCGTGGGTGCGGTGGCGTTCACGGGCCTCACCGGCGGCTCGGACGATCCCGCGCCCGCGGACTTCGCGAGCCAGACCCCCTCCAGCACGCCGAGCCCCACCCCCACACTCTCCGCGACCCCGAGCCCCACCCCCACCGTGGAGCCGACCTTGCCGCCGGAGCAGTACTACGTTCCCCCGCAGCAGCCAGTGGCGCCCGTGCAGCCGGTGGTGCCCGTTCCGCAGCCGCCCGTGGTGCCTCAGCCGGCTCCGACCACAGCCGAGCCCACGGAGGCTCCCGAGCCCACCAAGGCGCCGGCACCTACCAAGCCCCCGGCACCCACCCAGGCCCCGATACCGCCGAAGCCCCCGCAGCCCACGCTCCCCCCGCCCGAGAAGCCCAAGCCCACGAAGCCTGCGGGCAAGGGGGCCGCCGTGGAGCAGCCCGGGCCCGCGGCCACGCAGGGCACGTCCTCCCGGTGAGGCCCGGGGCCGCGTGCCCCGGTCAGGGGCGCGGACTCACCACAGCAGGGCAGGGACGCGCCGCTCGTCGTCCGTGAGTGAACCGTGCTGGCCCACCATCGCGAGGGGGCGGGTTCCCTGGCGGGCGACGTCGTAGAGAGCGATCTCCTCGCGGCCCAGGATCCACACGTCCCCGGCGCGGGCGAGCAGTGCCGGATCCGGATCGGGGCCGAAGTAGCCCCCCTGCACGAGGGCCTCGCGCGTGGCCACCCACACGGCGTCCCCGAAGTGGTGCCGCCACGTGCGCGCCACCGTCGCGGGGTCGGTGCCCGGCGTCACGTGCAGCTGCAGGGCCCGGGGCTCCCCGGCCGTGAGGTGCACGCCCGCCATGAGCTCCGGGTCCGCGCTGACGTCGATCCGGTACTCCGGGACCACGTCCACCATGCCGTGGTCCGCGCTGAGCAGCACCCGGGTGTTCGCGGGCAACCGGGTGACCAGCCGTTTCAGGGCCGAGTCCAGCTCCTCGAGGGCATGCAACCACGCGTCCGAGCGCCAACCGAGCTTGTGGCCTGTCTTGTCCAGCTCGTCCCAGTAGAAGTACACCAGCCCGCGGCGCCCCTCGCGCAGCTGCTCGAGCGCCCGGGAGGACCGGGCGTACACGCCGTCGGCGCCCACGAACCGCCCGCCGCGCAACGCGGCACGGGTCAGGGCGGAGGTCTCGAATCGGGGTGCGCTCACGGTCACGGCGTCCACGTGCTGCTCGGCGCGCTGCAGCACGGTGGGAACCGGCTGCCACTGCAGCGGGTCCACGTCCGCGGGCCAGTTGCCGAGCATGTTGACCACCCTGCCGCTTGCTGGGTCCAGGACGTCGTAGCCCAGCATGCCGTGGCGCCCGGGCGCCGCACCGGTGCCCAGGCTGGACAGGGACACGGACGTGGTGGAGGGGAACGCGGCGTCAAGCTCGCCCAGGGAGTCCGCCGCGCGCAGCGTGGGTGCGTAGCCGGAGACCTCGCGCAGCAGCCGCGAGCCCAGCCCGTCCACGAGCACCACCACGTAGCGCCGGGCGGCGGGCAGCCCCAGGGCGTTGGACGTGCCCGGGACCCCCACGGCGGCCGCCGCGGAGGACAGCGTCTCGGCGATCGAGCGGCTGCCGTAGCGTGGCGCGGGAGGCAGCGTGTCCGGGAGCGCGGCGGGCGCCCCGGTCACGAGGTGTGCCCCGTGTCCCGCCCGCCGAGCCGGTGGCTGAAGCGGCTGCGCGGGGTGGCGCCCTCGGCCCGCGGTGCCCCGGCGTGGGGAGCCGCCAGCTGGGCGCCGGAGTCGGTCAGGGGCGCCACGTTGGCCCGGCGCAGGGTGCGCGCGAACTCCCGGGCGCCCTCCACGGCGTCCTGCCCGTCTGCCTCGGAGCTGATGCGCATCACCACGTCCTCGCTCGCCGCGGTGCCCGTGTAGCCGTGATCGGCCTGGCACTCGGGGTCCTCGCACATCGCGGGGTAGAGCTCGAGCTGCTGCGTGCCCGTCCAGCTCACCGCGAGGTTGAGCTCCATGATGGGCGTTCCCGGCTGATAGTCCTGGGGTTGGTGGTACGCGTAGCTCAGGGTCACCGAGCGGATCTGGGAGATCGGCACCGTCTCGGTGGAGACCCGCGCCACGGTCTCCGCGCCGGTGTCGTCGTACTGCTGGTCATCCACGTGCGTGATGTGCAGCACGTCCTCGGCCAGCACGAGCGCGGTGATGTGGCGGTGCAGCTCGGTGTTGGTGAAGTGCGTCTCCAGCTGCACGAGGTGGGACACGGGCTGCCGCCCGTCCAGGGAGTCGTTGACCACGTCCGTGACGAGCTGGGGGTAGAACCCCGCCTTCTCGATGTCCTGGACGAGCCGCGAACCATCGGGTGCTGAGTAAGTCATGGGCCCATTGTCCTCCACCGCGGCCCCCGGGGCACACCGTGTCAGCGAACGGCGCCCGGGCCGCACTCCCGCGTCAGGGCGTCACGACGCAGGAGACGGTCCCGTCCTCGAGCTGGGTGCACTGGGGGGTCACGTCCGTGGTGGGTGCCGGGCTCCGTGCTGGGGTCCCGCCGCCTCCCGGAGCTCGCGCCGGGGCGCTCGTGCTGGGCGCCGCGGGGTCCGGGTCCCCCGTTCCGGTCCACCGTGCCAGCACGGGTCCCAGCCACAGGTATCCCACCACCACGGCGAGCACCGCGAGCAGCACGCCCAGCAGCCACCACGGCCACCGCGCACGACGCCGCGCGGCGGGTCCGCGCGCAGCCGCCCCGCCCGCACGGGAGAACGCGCCCGTGCCGCGTCCCGCCGAACCGGTCGGCTCGGACACCGTCCCGTCCACGGGCAGGGTGGCAGTGTCCCCGGCTGCCCGCACCTCCTCCGCCGCGCCGGAGGGTCCGGTGAGCCGCTGCACGGGCGGGGGCTGCGCGGCGTCGATGAGCTCGGTGCTGTCCTCGGCGGGCGGCTCGGCGAACGAGCGGGCAGGAACCTCCCCGGGGGCTGCGGAGTGCGGGTCGGCGGCGACCCCGGCGGAGGGACCCGTCGCGGTCACAGGGGCGGTCACAGGGGCGAACGGGCGCAGCACATCGGTCCCGCGCTGCGCCATCTCGGGCCGGTCCTGGACCGGGACGGCCTGGCGGTGCACGGCGTGCCAGGCAATGGGCGCGTCCTCGGTGCACGCGGCCCCGGAGGGCAGCCGGGCGGCGTCGGCCACCGGGGACAGCTCACGCTCCGTGGTGGGCTCAAGCACGTCGAATACCTCGAAGGGCTCGCCCTCTGCGGTCTCGGCCGAGCGCCCCACCCGCCGGTCGGCCGTCTCCAGCAGGCCTGCGAGCAGCCGGTCCGCCGCCCGGACCCGCTGCTCGAGGTCGGGGTCCAGCAGCCCGGCGACCCCCGCGCGCAGGCACGGCGAGTCCGCGAACAGCCCGAGCGCGGCGACGTCGCCCGGGCCCAGCGGATCGCCGCTGAGATCGGCCTCGGGCAGCACCATGCGCACCGCGGTCACGCCCGCCGCGTAGAGGTCCATGCCGGGCGAGGGGTTGCCGGGGGCGTACGCCTCCGTGGGCAGGTATCCGGGGGTTCCCACGACCGTTCCGGTGTGGGTCAGGCGGGCGTCGTCGACCCGCACCGCGATCCCGAAGTCCGCGAGCCGCGCCACCGGCAGGGCCGAGCCGGTGGGTTCCAGCAGCACGTTGGCGGGCTTGACGTCGCGGTGCACCCATCCCCTGGTGTGCACGAAGCGCAGGGCCTCCAGCAGCTGGCAGACGAGCTCCTCCGCGAGCCAGTCCGCCACCGCCCCGTTGTCCTGCAGCGCGGCCTCCAGGGTGCCGCCCGAGACCAGTTCCATGGCGATTGCCACGTGCTCATCCTCTGCGGCCCACCCGTACGGTGCCACCACGTGCGGGTGCTCCAGGTTCACGGTCTGCTCGCGGACGAAGCGCAGCAGCTCCGCAGAGTCCCGCTGACGCAGCACCTTGGCCGCGCACTCCCGGCCGAGCCGGAGGTCGTGGGCACGCCACACGGCACCGCTGCCGCCCTCCGCGATGGGCGTCAGCAGCTCGAACCGGCCGGCGATCGTGTCCCGCACTCGGTGCTGCGCCTAGCCCAGCATCGCGCGGCGCGCGCTGTCGGTGCGCTGGCCGGGATCGCCGATCTTGACGCTCGCCGAGAGCACGGTCAGCACGGAGCCGGAGAGCACCACGGGGTTCAGCTCCAGGAACGCGACCTGCGGGAAGCGGTCCTTGAGGTACGCCACGCGGTTGACCAGCCGTTCCAGGCCCGTGGTGTCCACGGGCGGAACCCCCTGGTAGCCGAAGAGCTTGCGCGCGGCCTTGGGCGCCCGCACCATGCGCGTGATGTCCCGGTCAGTGAGCGGGGGCACCCGGTGGGCCCAGTCGTCCAGCAGGTTCACGGCGTCCCCGGCCATCCCGAAGGAGAGCACGGGCCCAATCAGCGGGTCCTCGGCGGCGCGCAGCACCACGGTCTGACCAGTGGGGGCCATGGACTGCACCTCGAAGTCCGTGGCGTTCCACCCCGCCAGGGTCCGGCGCATGGTCTCGATCGCCGCCCGCAGCTGCTCCGCATCCTCCAGGTTCAGCACCACGCCGCCGAGGTCCAGGCGGTGGCGCAGGAACGGGTCCGTGGTCTTCAGCGCCACCGGGTAGCCCAGCCGCTCGGCGGCAGCACACGCCTCGTCGGGATCCGTGAAGCGCGCCGACTCGAGCACCGCGATGCCCGCGCAGCTCAGCAGCTCGTTGCGCTCGGCGATCGTCAGCTCGTACAGCGTGTCCCCGCTGACCTTCTCCCACTGCCGCTCCAGGAACTTCTCCACGCCGTCGAAGTCGAAGCCCTCCGGGTCCACCACCACGCCATGGTCTTGCGAGCGCCAGGACGTGTAGTCGATCACGCGGGCGAGCGCCGTCATCGCGGCGCCGGGCGAGTCGAAGCACGGCAGGGCGGCGTCGCCGTCCGTGCGCACCGCGGTGGTGACGGCGTGCGGGCCGAACTCGCCCGTGAACACCAGCAGGGTGGTGCGCCCCGCCTCGCTCGCGGCGTGGGCGACGTCGCGGAGCACCGCGTCACGGTCCAGGCCGGGGACGGGCATCAGCACGACCACGAGGCTGTCCTCGGTGTCCCGCGCGAACTCGGCGCGCACCGCGGCGAGGACGGCCTCGCGGGCGGCCGCGGCGCCGTGGGTGGTGTCCACGGAACCGTCCACCGTGCCGGGTTCGAGGTCCAGGCGCAGGGCGGTGTCCTCGGTGAGCTGGGCCAGCGCGAGCGCGTTGGAGAGCACCGCGACGCGCCGCGAGCGCGGCAGCGGCTGGCACTCGGCCACGGCGGCGATGTCCATGAGCTGCTCCGTGGTGGCCGCGCGGATCACCCCAGCCTGACGGAACATGGCGTCCAGGGCGCCGGCGGGGGCCTGGGTGACGCGTCCCGTGTGCCCGGGCGGCAGGCGCAGGCCGGTGACCTCGGACTTGGCGACGATCACGGGCTTGGTCAGGGACAGCCTGCGGGCGATGCGCGAGAACTTGCGGGGGTTACCGACGGACTGCAGGTACAGCCCGCACACGGTGGTCCCGGGGTCGTCCTCCCAGTGCTGCATGAGGTCGTTGCCGGAGACGTCCGCGCGGTTGCCCGCCGAGAGGTAGCTGGACACCCCCACCCCGTGGCGCAGCGCCGCGCCGTAGAGCATGGTGCCCACCGCGCCGGACTGGGAGAACAGGCCCAGCCCGCCGCGCCGCGGCAGCTCGGGCAGCACGGACGCGTTGAGGGAGACCTCGGGGTCCGTGTTGATCAGCCCCAGGCTGGCCGGGCCCACCACGCGCATCCCCGCGGCCCGCGCGATCCGCACGAGCCGGCGCTGGGCCGTGGCCCCCTCCAGGCCGTCCTCGGCGTAGCCGCCGGTCATCACGACGACGGCGCGCACGCCGGCCCTGCCGCAGTCCGTCACCGCGTCCTCCACGGCCTCCCGGGGCACGGCGATCAGGGCGAGGTCCACGGGGCCCTCGATCTCGGACAGGGACGGGACGAAGGTGAGGCCCTCCCGCTCGTAGGGGGTGTGCCCCACACCGTAGAGGGTTCCGGTGAAGCCGCCGGCCAGGATGCCCTCCACCGCGTGATGCCCGGCGTGGTCCTCGTGGGCGGAGGCCCCGACCACGGCGATGGTGGAGGGCGTGAGCAGGTCCTTGACCGAGCGCGCCTCCGCGCGGTGCTCGCGCGCGGCCATCACGGCCAGGGACTTCTCGGTGGGGTCGATGTCGAAGTCCACCACCACCACGCCGTCCTCGAACTGGCGGGAGACGTCGTAGCCGGCCTCCACGAACACGTGGAGCATCTTGCGGTTCTCGGGCAGCACTTCCGCCGTGAAGCGGTCGATGCCGTTCTCCCGTGCGGCCGCGGCCAGGTGCTCCAGGAGGATGGAACCGATGCCCCGGCCCTGGTGGTGGTCCGAGATCATGAATGCCACCTCGGCGGCCCGCGGCGTGGTGCGGTCGTAGCGTCCCACGCCGATGAGCCGCTCCCCCAGCATCAGCACGAAGCACACGCGGTCCACGTGGTCCACCGTGGTGAAGCGCTCCAGCTCCCGCTGGGACAGCCGGGGCTTGTAGGAGAAGAAGCGCAGGTAGATGCTGTCCTGGGACTGCGAGGAGTGGAACTGCTGCAGCAGCTCCTGGTCCTGCGGGCTGATGGGCCGCAGGTGCGCGGTGGCTCCGTCGCGCAGGATCACGTCCGCCTCCCAGTACTCGGGGTAGGACTGCTGCTGCGGAGTCTCGTCGTGGGAACCCATAGACTTCAGACTAGCCAACCGCCTGCCCCTCACACAGGAGCACGCATCGATTCCAAGGAGTTGCCGCTCGATGGCTCGTCGCCGCTCAGCCACACGTTCCCCCCAGGACGACCTCCCCGAAGACTTCGTCGAGCACATCGTGGACGTGGACGTCACCCAGGAGATGGAGACGAGCTTCCTGGAGTACTCCTACTCCGTGATCTACTCACGTGCCCTGCCGGACGCCCGGGACGGTCTCAAGCCTGTGCAGCGGCGGATCCTGTTCATGATGGATCAGATGGGTCTGCGCCCGGACCGCGGCCACGTCAAGAGCGCCCGCGTGGTGGGCGAGGTCATGGGCAAGCTGCACCCCCACGGGGACGCCGCGATCTACGACGCCATGGTGCGCATGGCGCAGTCCTTCGCGATGCGCGTGCCCCTGGTGGACGGGCACGGCAACTTCGGCTCGCTGGACGACGGTCCCGCCGCCCCGCGCTACACGGAGGCCCGCATGGCCCCGGCCGCGCGCACCCTCACCGGGGACCTCGACGAGGACGTCGTGGACTTCGTGCCCAACTACGACAACCAGTTCCAGCAGCCCGCGGTGCTCCCCGCCGCCTACCCCAACCTGCTGGTCAACGGCGCCACCGGCATCGCGGTGGGCATGGCCACGAACATGGCCCCGCACAACATGCGGGAGGTCGCCGCCGGCGCCCGGCACCTGGTGCTGAACCCCGAGGCCACGCTGGAGGAGCTCATGAAGCTCATCCCCGGCCCGGACCTGCCCTCGGGCGGGCGGATCGTGGGCCTGGAGGGCATCCGGGACGCCTACCGCACCGGCCGCGGCTCGTTCCGCACCCGCGCCACGGTGTCCGTGGAGCAGGTGTCCCCGCGCAAGCAGGGCATCGTGGTCACCGAGCTGCCGTACATGGTGGGCCCGGAGAAGATCACCGAGAAGATCAAGGACGCCGTCCAGGCCAAGAAGCTCACGGGCATCTCGGACGTCGTGGACCTCACCGACCGCACCAACGGGCTGCGGCTGGTGATCGAGGTCAAGAACGGCTTCAACCCGCAGGCCGTGCTCGCGCAGCTCTACAGGCACACGCCCCTGGAGGAGTCCTTCGGGATCAACAACGTGGCGCTCGTGGACGGCCAGCCGCGCACCATGGGTCTGCTGGAGCTGCTGCGGGTCTACACGGACCACCGGATCGCCGTGGTGCGCCGGCGCACCGCGTTCCGCCTGGCCAAGCGGCAGGACCGGCTGCACCTCGTGGAGGGCCTGCTGATCGCGATCCTCGACATCGACGAGGTCATCCAGATCATCCGCGGCTCCGAGGAGACCGCCGAGGCCCGGGACCGGCTGATCGCGGTCTTCGACCTCTCCCGGGCCCAGGCCGAGCACATCCTGGAGCTGCGGCTGCGCCAGCTCACCAAGTTCTCGCGGATCGAGCTCGAGGCCGAGCGCGACCAGCTGCAGAAGGAGATCGCCGAGCTCGAGGCGATCCTGGGCTCGGAGACCACGCTGCGCGGCGTCGTCGCCGACGAGCTGTCCGAGACCGCCCAGAAGTTCGGGGACGAGCGCCGCACCGTGCTGCTCGAGGCCGAGGACCTGCCCGCGGTGACCGCCGCGCAGACCGGTGGGAAGAAGGCGGCCACGTCCGTGGCGCTGGAGATCAGCGACGACCCCTGCTGGGTGTTCCTCTCCACCACCGGGCGGATCGCCCGCAGCGCCACGCGCCGACCGCTGGCGGACGGCTCCCGACGGTTCAAGCACGACGCCCTGACGAGCGTGGTCCCCGCCACCGCGCGCGGGGAGATCGCTGCGGTGACCTCCACGGGGCGGATGCTGCGCGTCTCGTGCGTGGACATCCCCGTGCTGCAGGACTTCGACGGCGTGCCCCGCCTCGCGGACGGTGTACCCGCCGCGGACTTCCTGGGTCTCGAGAAGAACGAGGCGCTCGTGGGCCTGGCGCCCCTCAGCGAGGTCGTGGCCATCGGTACCGCGGCCGGCGTGGTCAAGCGCGTGAACCCGGACTACCCGCTGAACCTGGACCAGTGGCCCGCGATCAAGCTCAAGGACGGGGACCGCGTGGTCGGTGTCTCGGCCGCCCCGGACGGCACGGAGCTCGTGATGGTGTCCTCGGACGCCAAGCTGCTGCACTTCCCCGCCTCCGCTGTGCGTCCGCAGGGCCGTACCGCCGGTGGCGTGGCCGGGATGAAGCTCGCCGCCGGTGAGCACGTGATCTTCTGCGCCGCAGTGGTGCCGCAGGACTCCACCGTGGTGGTCACCCAGGCCCGCGGGGACGGTCAGCTGCCGGAGATGGGAGAGGCCTCCGTCAAGGTCACCCCGCTGAGCGAGTTCCCCGCCAAGGGCCGTGCCACCGCGGGCGTGCGCGCGCAGCGGCTGCTCGCCGGTGAGGACGCCCTGAACCTCGCGTGGGTGGGCCACGGACCGGGCAAGGCCGTGTCCGCCGCCGGGGTCGCACGCACTCTGCCCACCGAGTACGGCCGCCGGGACGGCTCCGGGGTGGGCATCGACCGCGCCGTGGCCGCCGTGGGACCGGCTCTCACGGGCCTGCCCGTGGAGGTCCCCGCCGCCGCAAGCGGTTCCGGGGAGGACGCGGGCACCGCCCCGGCAGACGGCTGAGCCGCTGGCTGCCCGGGGGCCGGTGCCCTCGGGACACGGACGACGTGCCTCGTCCCGGGGCGGATCGAGCCGCGTGACACGCGGACCGGTTCGGCCTCGGCCCGGACGACGACGCCTGCGCCCGCGCCGCGCGCAAACGCGACCGACCGGCGTCCTACCCCCACTGCGCTGATGCAGCCCCCGCCGCCTGCTCCCGCAAGGCGACCGGGCACCATTCTCACGCCGGGCCGAGCTGGCGCAGCCGGGCGGCGTCGTGGTGCTCGTGCCCCGCAGGCACGGTGCCGCAGCCCGTGGCACGCCACCGTGCGCGGCCCGGATCAGGCGTCGATCTGCTCCTGGTTCAGGTGCGAGGCGCCCGCGACGATGAAGTCCTTGCGCGGGGCCACCTGCGAACCCATGAGCAGGGAGAACGCGCGCTCGGCGGCCTCCGCGTCCGCCACGCGCACCCGGCGCAGCACACGGTGGCGGATGTCCATGGTGGTCTCCGCGAGCTGGTCGGCGTCCATCTCGCCCAGACCCTTGTAGCGCTGGATGGGCTCCTTGTAGCGGCGCCCCTGCTCCTCCAGGCTGCCCAGCAGGGTGTCCAGCTCACGCTCGGAGTACGTGTAGACCATCTCGTTGGCCTTGGAGCCGGGGTTCACGATCTGCACGCGATGCAGCGGCGGCACCGCGGCGTACACACGACCGGCCTCCACGAGGGGGCGCATGTAGCGGTAGAAGAGGGTGAGCAGCAGCGTGCGGATGTGGGCGCCGTCCACGTCCGCGTCCGTCATCATGATCACCTTGCCGTAGCGCGCGGCGTCCAGGTCGAAGCTGCGGCCAGAGCCCGCACCGATCACCTGGATCAGCGCGGCGCACTCGGCGTTGGCCAGCATGTCCGTGATGGAGGCCTTCTGCACGTTGAGGATCTTGCCGCGGATGGGCAGCAGCGCCTGGTGGTTGGAGTTGCGCGCCAGCCGGGCCGTGCCCAGGGCGGAGTCCCCCTCGACGATGAACAGCTCGGAGCGGGCCACATCCGCGGAGCGGCACTCCACGAGCTTGGTGGGCATGGACGAGGTCTCAAGTGCGTTCTTGCGCCGCTGGGTCTCCTTGTGCACGCGCGCGGAGATGCGGGACTTCATCTCCGCCACGACCTTCTCGAGCAGCTGCCCGGCCTGGGCCTTGTCGTCGCGCTTCTTCGATGTCAGCTGCTTCGTGAGCTCCGTCTCCACGACCTTGGCCACGATCTGGCGCACGGCGGGGGTGCCGAGCACCTCCTTGGTCTGGCCCTCGAACTGGGGCTCGGCCAGGCGCACGGTCAGCACGGCCGTGAGACCCGCGAGGACGTCGTCCTTCTCGAGCTTGTCGTTGCCGGCCTTGAGCTTGCGGGTGTTCGCGTCCACCTGCTTGCGCAGCGTCTTGAGCAGGGCGTTCTCGAAACCGCTCAGGTGCGTGCCGCCCTTGGGCGTGGCGATGATGTTCACGAACGAGCGCACCGCGGTGTCGTAGCCCACGCCCCAGCGCAGGGCCACGTCCACCTCGCACGTGCGCTCCACGTCCTGCAGCTGCGCGTGGCCGGAGCCGTCCAGCACGGGCACGCGCTCCGTGAAGGATCCCTGGCCCTGCAGCCGCCACACGTCGGTGACGGGGGCGTCCGGGGCCAGGAACTCCGCGAACTCGGAGATCCCGCCGTCGTACTGGAAGACCTCCTCCACGGGGCCGTCGGCACCGGCGGTGCCCGGCAGGCGGCGCTCGTCCGTGACGGTGATGCGCAGCCCGGGGATCAGGAACGCGGTCTGGCGCGCGCGCCGCACGAGCTCCTCCGTGGAGAACTTCGCGTCCGGCGTGAAGATCTGGTCGTCGGCCCAGTAGCGGATCCGGGTGCCGGTGACGCCGCGCTTGGCCCGGCCCACCACCTGCAGGTGCGAGTCCGTGGTGAAGGCCTCGAACGGGGCGCTCGGGGACGGCGCCCCCTTGTCCGCGAACGTCCCCGGCTCGCCGCGCTTGAAGGACATCTGGTAGGTCTTCCCACCGCGGTCCACCTGCACGTCCAGGCGCGCGGACAGTGCATTGACCACCGACGCCCCCACGCCGTGCAGGCCGCCCGAAGCGGAGTACGAGCCCCCGCCGAACTTCCCGCCCGCGTGCAGCTTGGTGAACACGACCTCCACACCGGTCAGCCCGGTGCGGGGCTCGGTGTCGATGGGGATGCCCCGGCCGTCGTCGTGGACCTCCACGGAGCCGTCCCGGTGCAGGATCACGGCGATGTCCTGCCCGTAGCCGGCCAGCGCCTCGTCCACGGAGTTGTCGATGATCTCCCACAGACAGTGCATCAGGCCGCGCGAATCCGTGGAGCCGATGTACATGCCCGGGCGCTTGCGCACCGCCTCCAGTCCCTCCAGCACGGAGAGGTGGCGGGCGTTGTATTCGGAGCGAGACGGTGTCACGGGCTTCTTCCGGGGGTCGGGGGGCCGCGAGGGCGGCTGGGGACCACATCACTCTAGACGGAGCCCCCGGGGATTTGTGCGCGGTGGGCGAAACACCGCCCGTGCGGGAAGCAATGACCGCGCCCGTGGGTTGTACTGGAACGTGCGATCCGGCCCGTCGAGCCGGCATCGCGCTGCGGTGGGCACACGCGTGCACACCGCATTCCACACCTGTGAGGAGGATCCCATGAACGCGACTCTCGAAGCGCGTGAACTCAACGCGACCCACCGCTGCGACGCCTGCGGCGCGCAGGCCTACGTGCGCGTGGTCCTCGAATCCACCGGCGGCGAGCTGCTGTTCTGCGCCCACCACGCCCGGGTCAACGAGGACAAGCTGCGCCCGCTGGCCGCCTCGTGGCAGGACGAGACCGAGCGCATCGGGGCCTGAGTCCCAAACCGTCGGGGTGGCACGAGACGAGGCGCGCACCGTGCGGTGCGCGCCTCGTCTCGTCTGATCGTCAGGATCGTGCAGCCCTGCCATGCACCCGGTGGGCTCAGGCGGCAGCGGGCTTGCGACCCCAGAAGATCACGTTGGTGCCCAGGTACCTGCTCTCGTACCCCACGTCCTCGAACCCGGCCTCGCGCAGCAGCCGTGCGACCTCAGCGGGCGGGATGAATCCCAGCGTGGAGGACTTGAGGTAGCTGTAGGCGTCGCGGTCCTTCGCGACCAGCTGCCCCAGCAGCGGCAGCACCACGCTCATGCCCGCGGACACCGCGAGCCTGAGCAGACCGCGCGGCGGCGCCGTCTCCAGCACCACCACCCGGCCGCCCGGCCTGAGCACGCGGAACTGCTCGCCCAGCACCCGGGGCACGTCGCTGACGTTGCGCAGCAGGTAGCCGTGGGTCACGGCGTCGAAGGAGGCGTCCTCGTACTGCAGCCGGTGGGCGTCCGCGAACTCCCACGTGACCGTCTCCGCCCCGGGCTTGGTCCGGGCCTCCGCGAGCATGTTCTCGGAGAAGTCCACCCCCACCACCTCGGCGCGGGGTTCACGACGCCGCACGGCCAGGGCGATCTCACCGGTCCCGGTGGCGATGTCCAGCACCTTCCCTCCCGGGGCGACCTGCGCGCGGCGGGCCACCTCACGGCACCACCGGGCGTGGCCGCCCAGTGTCATGAGGGTGTTGATGCGGTCGTACTGCACGTTGACCCGGTTGAACATGCTCTGCACCTGGGAGTCGCGCGTGGTCATCTCGTGTTGGCCCTCCGGCCCCTGCGCGGTCATCAGTCGAGGTAGTCCCGCAGCACCTGCGAGCGGGACGGGTGGCGCAGCTTGGACATGGTCTTGGACTCTATCTGGCGGATCCGCTCGCGGGTCACCCCGTAGACCTTGCCGATCTCGTCCAGGGTCTTGGGCTGGCCGTCGGTGAGTCCGAAGCGCATGGCCACCACGCCGGCCTCCCGTTCGGACAGGGTGTCCAGCACGGAGTGCAGCTGCTCCTGCAGAAGGGTGAAGGACACCGCGTCCGCGGGGACCACGGCCTCGGAGTCCTCGATCAGGTCCCCGAACTCGGAATCGCCGTCCTCGCCCAGCGGGGTGTGCAGCGAGATGGGCTCGCGACCGTACTTCTGTACCTCCACCACCTTCTCGGGGGTCATGTCGAGCTCGTTGGCGAGCTCCTCCGGGGTGGGCTCGCGGCCGAGGTCCTGCAGCATCTGGCGCTGCACGCGGGCCAGCTTGTTGATGACCTCCACCATGTGCACCGGGATGCGGATGGTGCGGGCCTGGTCCGCCATGGCGCGGGTGATGGCCTGGCGGATCCACCACGTGGCGTACGTGGAGAACTTGAAGCCCTTGGTGTAGTCGAACTTCTCGACCGCGCGGATCAGGCCCAGGTTGCCCTCCTGGATCAGGTCCAGGAACAGCATGCCGCGGCCCGTGTAACGCTTGGCCAGGGACACCACGAGGCGCAGGTTGGCCTCGAGCAGGTGGTTCTTGGCGCGGCGGCCGTCGTGGATCACCCAGCGGTAGGCCCGGCGGGTGTTCGCGTCCATGGAGTCGGCCTCATCCGCGAACTTGTGCTCGGCGTAGAGCCCGGCCTCGATGCGCAGGGCGAGGTCCACCTCCTGCTCGGCGTTGAGCAGCGCCACCTTGCCGATCTGCTTGAGGTAGTCCTTGACGGGGTCCGCGGTGGCACCGGCGACGACCACCTGCTGGGCGGGGGCGTCGTCGTCGTCGTTGTTGGTGAGCACGAAGCCGCGAGCGCTGCGGTCCTGGCGGCCCTTCATGAGCTGCGCGGACTCCTCGACGGAGGCCTGCGCGGACTCCTGGGCGTCCTCGTCCTCGGTGTCCTCCTGGACGTCCTCGGGCGCCAGCTCGTCCTCGGCGAGCGCCTCGTCCACCGGGTCCGCCTTCTTGCGGCCGCGCCCGGTGGTCTTGGGGGCAGCCTTCGCCGCGGGCTTTCGCTTGGCGGTGCCCGCCGCAGGCTTCTCGGCGCTCTCCGCCTCGGCGGTCTTGGACGTGGAGGACGCCGTGGTGCTCGTGGCCTTGGTGCCCGCAGTGCGGGACGCGGCGGTCTTCGACGCGGCCGTCTTGCGGGTCGCGGTCTTCTTGGGAGCCGCGGTCTTGCGCGCCGCGGTCTTCTTGGGGGCGGACTCGGCCGGGGCGTCCGACGCGGCCTTCGACGGTGCGGCCGGGGCGGTGGTGGCCTCCGAGGTCGCGTCAGCGGTGGCCGTTGCCGTCTTGCTTCTCGTGGACTTGGTGCCGGCGGTCTTGGCCGTGCCCGCGGCAGTGGTCTTCCGGGCGGCCGTGGTCTTCTTGGCCGCCGTGGACTTGCGCGCCACCGTCTTCTTGGCGGCAGTGGTCTTCTTCGCTGGCGCCTTCTTCGCGGCGGCGCTCGTGCCCGCTCCGCTCGTACCGGTCTGGGCTGCGGCCTGGGCGGAGGCCGACTCTGCCTCGGGGGCCTGGGAGGCGGACGCGGTCTTGCTGGCAGCTGGTGACACGGAAAACCTTTCGTTGGACAGACCTTCAGGGGTCGCCACGCGAGTGGCCAACACACCTATGACCCTGTCAAGTCCGGCCGCCTGGCGTGGGCATCTGCCGAGACTCTGAGGGTCCTATCTGCCGCAACACCGCGGGTGCCGGGTTTGTTCCCGGCGACCGGGAAAAGTTTGCGTCCGCGCGGGTCTGCCCCTCCCACGGCCTCCGTCGTGAGCGGGAGGGAGCTCACGCGGGCGCCGGCGAGGACCGGGCCCACGTGTGCCGCCCCGGCCACGAGGTCCGGCGGTCCGCGCACCACCACGGGGCCACCACGGTGCTGAGCCTGCGCTGGACGTCGCCCAGGGCGCTGCGCCCGCGGGCACGACGCCGCCGAGGCCCGTCCCCCGCGCCGGCCAGCTCGCGGTCGAGGTCCCGCAGCATGCGCGCCGCCGTGTGGGAACGGCCCCGGTACTGCTCGATCTGGGCCAGCACGGCCGTGACGGTCACCAGCCGCTCCTGCGCGGAACGCGGCTGCTGCGCCGGCCCCGGCTCGGGCTCCTCGCTGCCGCGACCGGCGGGCGGCACCGGGTGCTCGGCGGCGGGCAGGGCGCCCCGCAGCACGGCCGCGAGCACCTGCAGCACCCGGTGGGCGCCGTCCAGCGTGTCCCAGTGCGGCGGCCCGTCCCACTCACCCGAGACGGTCACGACGCAGCGCAGGGCCTCGTCGACGACGTCCGTCGCAGGTTCCGTGCCGCGTCCCGCCTCCCCGGACAGGTGCCGGAGGGCGACGTGCAGTCCCTCGAGCGCGGCCTGCGCCCGTTCGAGGCTGCCCGTGAGCCAGAGGTACAGCAGCGCGTCCCGGGTGGCGTGGTCCTCGAGCCCGGCCACGAGTTCGCGCAGCTCGTGGTCGGACAGGCGCAGCACGGTGTGCACCCAGTCCTCGCGTTGTGCCCCGACCCGGCTCACGGCCCGGTCCCAGAGCCGCAGCCGGGACCGGGCCCGGTCCAGATCGCCCGGAGGCGGTGCCGCGGGCCCCGTTCCTCCCCCGCCGAGCTCCTTCCGGTCCGGGGCCTCCCGGTCAGCTGTGCCCTGGCCGGACGCCTCCCGGACAGGCACCGCACTGCCGGCGGTGTGCGGCCCCTCGTCGGCGCCGAATACGCGGATTCCCCGCTCGCGCCACCGGTCGCGGTCTAAGGAGTCGCGGCACAGGGACCCGGGTTCCGCACCGCTGCCCATCGCCACGAGCTGCGCGTTCACCGCGCTGTCCGCGACGAGACGAACGGGCCGGGGCAAGTACGGCGCCTCTGCATCCCACCAGTGGGCGGGTCCCACCACGAGCGTCCGGAGCAGGGTCAGACCCAGCCGCTGCGCCACCGCCGTCCAGCGCTCCAGGGCAGGTACGGTGACCGTGAGCTGCGGTCCGTGCTCGTGGTCCGAGTACACGACCACCACCGCCTCGCCGCAGTGCGGCACCGTCCGCAGGACGTCCCCCAGCTCATCAGCCAGGACGTCCACGTCCCGGTCCTCGCCCGGGGTGTCCAGGCCCAGGCACACGGCATGGCCGCCCGTTGCCGGGAGGAAGACCACGGAGGCCTCCCGTGGCGGGTGCCCCGTCTGGTGCGGGATCAGGGCGAGCAGGTCCTCGGGCTCGCGCAGCCGGATGGTCGTGGTGGGTTCGGGTGCCAGCGTCATGGCACCACGGTGGCCGTGGGCACGCGGGCGTGCGGCAGCGGCGTCGTCGTCCGGGGAGAACGGGCCGGTAGTGCCCGGTCCGGCACCCGCGGTGCAGGCCGCTCGCCGCGGGGAGCCGCGCGAGCGCTGTCGGGAACAGCCCGAACGCAGCGGGGGTGCCGCGCGAACGCCACGGTGTGCGACGTGAGCGCCGCAGGGTGCAGGGAAGGTCGCCTGTGCGCCGCACGCGGAACGCGGCGTCGTCGTCCGGGCCCGGACGCGGCACGGGCAACGGCGTGGAATCAGACGGAGTCGGCGCCGTGGGCGCGGCGCACCTTGACGGTGCAGCGCAGGATCGCCACCGTGCCCACGAGGGCCACGAGACCCTGGGCGGCGATCGCGGGGCGGAAGGCCTCGCCGTCGTACAGGGAGCTGGACAGCCCCGCGCCGTAGAGCAGGTCGAGCACCAGCCCCGTCACGTAGATCGCGAGCAGGGACGCCGCGAAACCGCCCACGTTGGCGAGCCCGGTGGCGGTGCCACCCCACTGGGGCGGGTTGAACGCGCGCACCACGTCGAACGCGATCATGGACGCGGGCAGGGACAGCGCGATCATGCAGACCGCCACGTACACCACAGCGGTGGGCGCGTGGCCGGGCCACACGAGCAGGACGAGCCACCCGGACCAGGCCACCGCGCAGCACGCGAGCACGAGCCGCGAGCGCCGCCGCGCGAACCGCGCGCTGAGCTTGCCCACCAAAGGCGCGACGGCCACGTTGAAGACCACGTAGACGGTCATCACGAGCGAGGCCTGGGCGGGGTCCAGCCCCTGTGCGTTCTGGAGGTAGGGGTAGGCCCACATCAGGGCGAAGGTGTTGCCCGCGAACTGCACCGTGAAGTGGATCCAGAAACCCAGCTGGGTGCCGGGTTCCTTCAGGGCCCGCCCCATGGAGGTCCGCACGGAGGACAGGGAGATGCTGTCGGACAGCGCCGTGACCCCCGGCGGGTGGTTGCGCAGCAGCACACCCGAGAGCACTGCCGCGAGCAGCGCGATGGCGGCCATGGCCACGAACGAGGGGACCCAGCCCGCGGCGTGCAGCAGGGCCGCGAACGGGATCACGGAGAACAGCTGCCCCAGGTTGCCGGTCATCCCGACCACCTGGGTGAGCATGGGCACCTTGAGGGCGGAGAACCACACGGGCAGCAGGCGCATCACGCACACGAACGTGGCCGCGTCACCCGCTCCCACCAGGATGCGCCCCACGACACCACCGGCCACCGACTGCGCCGCGGCGAGCTGCAGCTGCCCCGCCGCCATGGCCACTGCACCCACCGTGATGAGCACGCGCGGTCCGAAGCGGTCCACGAGCACCCCCACCGGGACCTGCAGCACGGCGTAGACGAGCACCTGCATCATCGAGAACAGGGACAGGCCGGACGCGGCGGTCTGGAACCGGTCGGCGGCCTCCACGGTGGCCACCCCGAAGCTCGTGCGCTGGGCCACGGCGGAGAAGTACGCGAACACCCCCACCGCCAGGATCAGCCACGCGGTGGGTGAGTCCTTGTGCCTGGACGGAGGGGGTGTCGACGTGCCGGTCATGCTGGGGGCCTCCCGCGGTGGAAATGATCGACCCGCGGGGCGCACGGTGCCCGCGGGTCCTAGTCCTCGTGGGCGTCCGGGTCGCTCTGGGCGGCGAGGAACGCCTCAGCCGCAGCGCCGAGGTCGTCGGCGTCGGGGAGATCGGCGTCGTCGGGCCCGGCGAGGATCGAACGGCGGGCGGACGCGTCCACCACGTCATCGTATCGCCGTTCCATGTTCTCGATGACGGCCTGCACCTCGGGAGAGGAGCCGGCCTGCTCGTCGATCTGACGGATCACGTCCCGGGAGGCCTCGCGCAGCTCGTCCGTGGGCAGCGTTCTGCCGGTGACCGCGCTGAGGTACTCCAGGGCGGCCACCGCGGCCTGCGGCAGGTAGGACTCGGCGAGGTACTGCGGCACGTGCACGGACAGGCCCACGTGGTCGATCCCGTTCTCCTGCAGCCGCAGCTCCAGCAGGTGGGACACCGAGGCGCTGACCTCGAACGTGGGGCGGTTGCCGTTGATGCGCGGCAACAGGTCCGCGCGGGGCCCGTGGGCGGTGACCAGCACCGGCCGGGTGTGGGGCACCGGCATGGGAATGCCGCCCACCACCGCCACCAGACTGACCTGCAGGCGCTGGGCGAGGCCCACCACCGCCGAGGCGAAGCGCTCCCACTGGGTGTCCGGCTCCGGACCCGTGAGCATCAGGAAGTGGCGGTCCAGCCCGTCCGTGACCACGTGCAGGCTCAGCTCGGGAGCCTCCCAGTCCTCGAAGTGGTCCTGGGCGAACGTCACGCGCGGACGCCGGGAGCGGTAGTCGTAGAGCTGGTCGATGTCGAAGCGCGCCACGGTCTCGCTGGGCATGGAGTCCAGCACCACGGCCTCGATCTGCGCCGCGAGGTGCCCCGCCTCCACGTACCCCGACAGCGCGACCACCAGTGGCAGCCCGCGCAGCCGCGGATCACCCAGCAGGGCGGGGTTGCCCAGGTACAGGGCCGTGGGATCCAGCACTTTTCCTCCTCGGGGACGACGACGCCGCGCCGCGCCCCCTTACCGGGGGCCCACGCGGTTCCTGGTCAGTGCAACGCCCCGCACGCCACCCGCTATTCCCCCGGCCGCCCCGGGGGCCGTGACTAGGATCGGTGTCACACCGGCGCGTCGCGCCCGGGCCCGCGGCCACCTGCACCGCGCGCCCGCCAGTTCTCAGCCAGGCGTGGAAGGACATCACAGTGACCACAGCGCAAGAGATCATCACGACCCACGAGGTGCTGCTCTCCAGCACCACCAAGACCCTCGGCGACGTCCCCGCCGACGCCCTCGTGGTGGGCGTCGACCACGACGGCGCGCTCGCGGTGACCGGCGAGGTCAAGTCCAGCGTGCGGCGTCGTCTCGATGCCCTCGCGCAGCGCGCGCAGGCCTCGGGCTCCGTCGAGAAGGTGACCGTGGTCCCCGCACCGGACGAGGTCCGTGCCGATCTCGTGGTGTTCACCGGTCTGGGCCGTGGCGAGGGCCCGCAGCGGCTCGAGAACCTGCGCCTGGCCGCGGGCTCCGCGACCCGCGCGCTGCAGGGCCGCGCTGCCACTGCCGTGGTCGCGCTGCCCGTGCTCGCCGAGGACGAGGTCCAGGCGGTCGCCGAGGGCGTCGGCCTGGGCGCGTTCGAGTACACCGTGCAGAAGACCACCGAGGACGAGCACGCGCCCCTGCGCGAGGCGTTCGTGAGCGTGCCCAAGAACCTGGCCAAGGCCGCCAAGGGTGCGCTGACCCGCGCCTCCCACGTGACCCGCGCCGTGCGCCTGACCCGCACCCTCGTGGACCTCTCCCCGGACACCGCGACCCCCGAGTTCGTCGCGGACGTGGCCGCCACCGCAGCCAAGGGCACCAGGGTGAAGGTCGAGGTGCTTGCCGAGAAGGAGCTCACCCGCGGCCAGTACGGCGGCCTGCTCGGTGTGGGCCGCGGCTCCGTGAACGGCCCGCGCCTGGTCAAGCTGCAGTGGTCCCCCGCGCGCGCCGCCAAGCACGTGGCACTCGTGGGCAAGGGCATCACGTTCGACTCGGGCGGACTCTCCCTCAAGCCCCCGGCCTCGATGATGACCATGAAGTCCGACATGGCCGGCGCCGCCGCGGTGCTGAGCACGGTGCTGGCCGCCGCCGCCCTCGAGCTGCCCGTGGCCGTGACCGGCTGGCTGTGCCTCGCCGAGAACCTGCCCTCGGGCTCCGCGACCCGTCCCGGCGACGTGCTGCGCATGCACAGCGGCCGCACGGTGGAGGTGCTCAACACGGACGCCGAGGGCCGCCTGGTGCTCGCCGACGGCCTCTGGGCCGCCGGTCAGGAGAACCCGGACCTGCTCGTGGACATCGCCACCCTCACCGGCGCGCAGATGGCCGCGCTGGGCGTGCGCACCGCGGGCATCATGGGCGACGACGCCGCCCGCGGCCTCGTGGTGGACGCCGCGGCCCGCGCGGGCGAACCCGCCTGGCCCATGCCCCTGCCCGAGCACCTGCGGCCCTCGCTGGACTCCTTCGTGGCGGACCTGAAGAACATGGGCGACAAGCACGGCGGGATGCTCGTGGCGGGGCTGTTCCTGCGCGAGTTCGTGCCCGAGACCAACGGTCGCCGCGTGCCGTGGGCCCACATCGACATCGCCGGGCCCTCCTTCAACGAGTCGCAGCCGTGGGGCTACACCCCCAAGGAAGGAACGGGCTTCGGCGTGCGCACGATGCTCGAGCTCGCCGCCTCCTGCGCCGAGTAGGCACCCACCGCGTGAGGTGTGCCACGTTGTGGGGTCCCACCGGGTTGTAATACCTGGTGGGGCCCCACGGGTGGCGTTAGGCTTGACCCCAACCGTGACCGTCCACCTCACTCCCCGGATCGGGACCCGGGCGGACGTCCGAAACCAAGAACTCGAACCCCGAGGGAGCCAACGTGGCCGACAACCAATACGACATCCTGGTCCTGGGCGGAGGATCCGCCGGGTACTCCGCCGCTCTGCGCGCCGTGCAGCTGGGCTACTCCGTGGCGCTGATCGAGAAGGAGAAGCTGGGCGGCACGTGCCTGCACTGGGGCTGCATCCCCACCAAGGCGTACCTGCACTCCGCGGAGCTCGCGGAGGGCGCCCGGGAGTCGGAGAAGTACGGCATCAAGGCCACCCTCGAGTCCATCGACATGGGCGCGGTGCGCGACTACAAGAACAAGATCGTGCAGGGCAAGTACAAGGGCCTCACCGGTCTCATGAAGATGCGCAAGGTCGACGTCATCCAGGGCAACGGCAAGCTCACCGGCAAGAACACCATCGACGTGGACGGCACCACCTACACCGGTGAGCACATCGTCCTGGCCACCGGCTCCGTGTCCAAGACCATGGGCCTGGAGATCGGCGGCCGCGTGATGACCTCCACCGAGGCGCTCGAGATCGACTTCGTCCCGAAGTCCGCGATCGTCCTGGGCGGCGGCGTGATCGGCTGCGAGTTCGCCTCCATGTGGCGTTCCTTCGGCGTGGACGTCACCGTGATCGAGGGCCTGCCCCACCTGGTGGCCAACGAGGACCCCGCGATCATCAAGACCCTCGAGCGGGAGTTCAAGAAGCGCGGCATCAAGTCCAACCTGGGCACCTTCTTCGAGAAGGTCGAGCAGAACGACGACGGCGCCAAGGTCACCCTCGCGGACGGCAAGGAGTTCGAGGCGGACATCGTGCTCGTGGCCGTAGGCCGCGGACCGAACACCGCGGACATGGGCTTCGAGGACCAGGGCATCCCCATGGACCGCGGCTTCGTGACCCCGAACGAGCGCCTGCACACCGGCGTGGGCAACATCTACGCGATCGGCGACATCGTCCCCGGCGTGCAGCTGGCCCACCGCGGCTACCAGCAGGGCCGTTTCGTGGCGGAGGAGATCGCCGGGCTCAACCCCGTGGTGGTCCCCGACATCAACGTCCCCAAGGTCACCTTCACCGAGCCGGAGATCGCCTCCGTGGGCTACTCCCAGCCCAAGGCCGAGGAGAAGTTCGGCAAGGACAACGTGGAGACCTTCGAGTACAACCTGGCCGGCAACGGAAAGAGTTCGATCCTCGGCACCGGCGGGCTGATCAAGCTGGTCCGCGAGAAGGACGGCCCCATCGTGGGCTTCCACGCGATCGGCACCCGCATCAGCGAGCAGATCGGCGAGGGCCAGCTGATGGTCAACTGGGAGGCCTACCCGGAGGACGTCGCCGCGTTCGTCCACGCCCACCCCACCCAGAACGAGGCCATCGGGGAGGCCGCCATGGCTCTGGCCGGCTCCCCGCTGCACGGCTGATCCACCGGGCCGGGCGCCCGCCCTGAGGGCGGGCGCCCGGCGTCGCACACCGGAACCGCCCGGGCCGGAACACGTAGAACATTTTTCGATCTTTTTTCAAGAGAGGGACGGACACGACAATGTCTGAGACCGTTAACCTGCCCGCGCTGGGCGAGTCTGTCACCGAAGGAACCGTCACCCGCTGGCTCAAGCAGGTGGGCGAGGAAGTGGCCGTCGACGAGCCCCTGGTGGAGGTGTCCACGGACAAGGTGGACACCGAGGTCCCCTCCCCCGTGGCCGGTGTGATCGAGAAGATCCTGGTCGATGAGGACGAGGACGTCGAGGTCGGCGCCCCGCTGGTCGTCATCGGCGACGGCTCCGGTGACTCCGGTTCCGACGACTCCTCCCAGGACGCCGCGGCGCAGGAGGACTCCACCGACGAGTCCCAGGACGAGGAGCAGGCCGCGGAGATCAAGACCGAACAGGCCCCGAAGGCGGACACCAAGCAGGCCTCGGGCAACTCGGTGGAGGTCACCCTGCCCGCACTGGGCGAGTCCGTGACCGAGGGCACCGTGACCCGCTGGCTCAAGCAGGTCGGCGAGAGCATCGAGGTGGACGAGCCCCTGCTCGAGGTCTCCACCGACAAGGTCGACACCGAGGTCCCCTCCCCCGTGGCCGGCACGATCCTGGAGATCAAGGTCCAGGAGGACGAGGACGCCGAGGTCGGCCAGGTTCTGGCCATCGTGGGCGACGAGTCCGCGGCGTCCTCCGATGCCGGGTCCGACTCCGACAACGGCTCCTCCGAGACCTCCGGCGAGACCAAGGCCGAGAAGGTCGAGGACGCCGCCACCGCCGCCGACTCCGGTGAGAACACCGAACAGGCCGCGGAGATCAAGACCGAACAGGCCCCGAAGGCGGACACCAAGCAGGCCTCGGGCAACTCGGTGGAGGTCACCCTGCCCGCACTGGGCGAGTCCGTGACCGAGGGCACCGTGACCCGCTGGCTCAAGCAGGTCGGCGAGAGCATCGAGGTGGACGAGCCCCTGCTCGAGGTCTCCACCGACAAGGTCGACACCGAGGTCCCCTCCCCCGTGGCCGGCACGATCCTGGAGATCAAGGTCCAGGAGGACGAGGACGCCGAGGTCGGCCAGGTTCTGGCCATCGTGGGCGACGAGTCCGCGGCGTCCTCCGATGCCGGGTCCGACTCCGACAACGGCTCCTCCGAGACCTCCGGCGAGACCAAGGCCGAGAAGGTCGAGGACGCCGCCACCGCCGCCGACTCCGGTGAGAACACCGAACAGGCCGCGGAGATCAAGACCGAACAGGCCCCGAAGGCGGACACCAAGCAGGCCTCGGGCAAGGCTGGTTCGGAGCAGTCCTCCACCGGCAACGCTGGCACGGACGTCCCGGGCTACGTGACCCCGCTGGTGCGCAAGCTGGCCCGCGAGAAGAACGTGGACCTGAGCACCCTCACCGGCACCGGTGTGGGCGGCCGCATCCGCAAGCAGGACGTCCTCGCCGCGGCGGAGAAGTCCGAGACGTCCTCGGCACCCGCCATCCAGGACACCGGAGCGGACATGGCCCCGGCCGTGTCCCAGCAGGGTTCTGCGAAGGCCCCCGAGGCGGCTCCGGCCCCGGACGCCAAGCGCGGCACCACCGAGAAGGCCCCGCGCATCCGCATGACGATCGCCAAGCGTATGCGCGAGTCCCTGGACGTCTCCGCCCAGCTCACCCAGGTGACCGAGGTGGACATGACCCGCGTGGCCAAGCTTCGTCAGCAGGCCAAGGACCAGTTCCAGAAGCGCGAGGGCGCCAAGCTCACGTTTATGCCCTTCTTCGCGAAGGCCGTGGCCGAGGCACTGCAGGCGCACCCCGTGCTCAACGCCACCTTCAAGGAGGAGTCGAAGGAGATCGTCTACAACTCCTCCGAGGACATCGCAATCGCCGTGGACACCCCGCGCGGTCTGCTGGTGCCGGTGGTGAAGAACGCGGGTGACCTCAACCTGGGTGGTCTGGCCAAGCAGATCGCCGAGCTGGGCGCCTCCGCCAAGGACGGCAGCATCTCGCCGGACGCCCTGGCCGGTGGCACCTTCACGATCACCAACATCGGCTCGTTCGGGGCCCTGTTCGACACCCCGATCATCAACCAGCCGCAGGTGGGCATCTTGGGCACCGGGTCGATCGTGAAGCGCCCCATGGTGGTCACGGACGCGGAGGGCAACGACACCATCGCCATCCGCCACATGTGCTACCTGTCGCTGACCTACGACCACCGCCTGGTGGACGGCGCCGACGCCGGGCGCTTCCTGAGCACCCTCAAGAAGCGTCTCGAGGCTGGCCAGTTCGAGTCCGAGGTCGGTCTCTGAGCCACCCCGCTCCGCCGCTGCCCGCCCGTCCCGTTCACCCGGGACCGGCGGGCAGCGGTCTGTGCGCGGTCTTACGTTGACCTGGGGTGTGCGGTGTCTCACGCGCGCCGCGTGCCGGGGCCTCCCGGGCGTTCGCCCACCCGACGGTCGGATAGTCTCGGAGCATGACTTTTCTGCTGAATCTCCTCGTCTTCCTGCACATCGTGGGTGTGGCCGTGATCGTGGGCACGTGGTTCTACACCATGAAGCGGCCCACCGTGACCGTGGCCCAGTTCTGGGCCGCCGTGCTGATGCTCGTCACGGGTCTCGGGCTCGTGGGCATCCACGAGATGGAGGGCGACACCATCAACTACGCGAAGATCACCGTGAAGATCGTGATCCTGCTGGTGGTGCTCGTGGCCGCGTTCATCGGCATGCGCAAGACCCAGCGCAACGAGCCCGTCTCCACCGGTCTCGCCCACGCCGTGGGTGGCATGGCGCTGATCAACGCGGCCGTGGCCGTCTTCTGGCACTAGCCCGCGGACTCGGCGACGGCTGAGCGCCGAACCCACTGACCCCGGGTCCTCCTCGTCGAGGAGGACCCGGGGTCTTTCCGTGGTGACTCGCCGGCTCACTTCCGGGGTAACGGGGTCACGTCCGTGAGGCGCCACCCCTGGGAGGTCTGCACCACGGTGATCCGGACGGACTGCCGGGCGTCGCCACCCTCGCGTGTCACGGCCGACCCGGCAGGCAGCTCCCCGTGCCACCCGCGGGTGAGCACCTCCGCGCGGTAGGTCCGGCTCCGCGCGGCCTCCGCCGGGCTCAGGTGCGCGCCGGGAGCGGGGGGCTGCTCCTCCAGGGAGACGACCTCCATGCTCAGTCCCGACAGTGCCGTAAAACCACTGCCCGTGCTGTCCTGGGCGGCCGCGCGGCGGATCACCTCCCGGTCCCGGGCCGCGAGTCCTGAGTCCGGCACGTAGACCGCGGCGGCCGCCGCCTCGTCCCCCGCCGCGAGCGCCGCGGCCCGTTCGGCCACGAGAGCCCGCACCGCGTCCGCCGCTTCACGGTCCTTGTCCTGCATGCTGGCTCCGGGCGCGGAGGCAGAGCTGTGGGTCGGCGTCCCCGGGCTGGGTGAGGCCCCGTGTCCCGCACCCGGGGACGTGCTGCCCGTGGCAGGCGTCTGCCGGTCCGCCGCGGCCCGCGACGGGTCCGTCGACGGCGCAGCGGGCGCCGGGGGCGAGGCAGCGGCACCCGCGTCGGCACCGGTTCCGGTGGAACCGTCGTGCTGGACGAGGGCCCAGGCGAGGGCCACTGCCAGCAGCACCGCGAGCAGCAGCGCGGGGCCCCGTACGCCGGGCCGACGCACGGCGGCGCCCACGGCGCCCAGGACGGTCTCCCGACCGCCCGGAGGCGCGGCAGCACCGGCGGATCCGACGGTCCGTCCCCGGCCACCCACCGGCGCGGTGGCAGCCTCGCCACGGCCTGAGTCGGGACGCAGGCGAGCCACTGCCCGAGGCAGGGCGCGGGCCCGCAGCTTCACCACCGTTCCGTCGGCGCGGATCACCTCGGGAGTCATGCGCTCCGGTGGTCGGCGCGCGGGGCGGGTGCGGGGCGCGGGGGCGCTGAACCCGGTCGCGAGCTCGTGGGCCGAGGGCCGCGCGGCGGGATCGTCGGCGAGCGCGGCCTCGAGCATCAGCACCAGGTGCCGCGGCGCAGTGGGGCACATGAGCGTGAGCGGAACACGGTGGGAGTCCGTTCCGGGCAGCCGGCCAGTCAGCGCCAGCCACCCCAGCACGCCGAGGTCGTAGACGTCCTGGGCGGCGCTCGCCCCCTCGTGCGCGGCGTCGTCGTCCCACTGCTCCGTCCCGGCAGCGGCGCCCGCCGCACTCGCCGGTTCCTGCCCCGGGTGGTCTTCCGTCCACGGCGGCACCCCGGCATCGGGCACGGCCCACTCGTCCCGGGGTCCGTGATGGCCGCCCACACCCGGTGCGCGCTCCTCCTCGACGAGCCCCGCGGTGTCCGGGGTTTGGCGACCGTGCCCCCACGGCACCCGGAGCGAGGATCCGAACGGGACGCCGTACCCGTCAACGACCGCCCCGTCGCCCGTGAGCAGCACGTGCTCCGCGCCGAGGCGCCCGTGGGCCCAACCGCGGTCGTGCAGGTGGCCCAGGGCTCGCGCGACGTCCCCGAGCACGCTCGACATCTCCTCGGGGCTGATCCGTTCCGCGCCGCGGGCCCGCTCGTGCAGGGTCTCCGCCGTCACGCACGCACTCACCAGTGCCCGGACCTGCGCCCCCTCCCCGAGGGTGCCCAGCACCGGCACCAGGTGGGGGTGCGGGGCCTCGGCGAACGCGGCCACGAGTGCGGCGAACCGCTGCTCGTGCCGCTGCCGCAGCGCCGGATCCGGTCCCGTGGCGAACGTGACGGTGAACGGCTCGCGTGTGCTGCGCTCCCTGGCCCGCCAGGTACGCGTGCCCCCGCCCTCCGCCTGCACGGCCACGAGCTCCAGTCCCCCGGACGCCGACGCCGCCGCCTCACCGTGGGTGCTCTCCTCCCCGATTCGCGACGCCACGGAGCAGTCGTCCCCTTCCCTGGAGGGCGTGTCCGGGGTCTGTCCGGCGGCGTCATGTGGGAGCGCCGGGGGCGCGGCCGTGCCCCGCGCGGCCCGGAGCCGTTCCTCCGCGCTGCGGTGCCGGCCCCGTGCGCCGGCGGGGGCGGCGTCGTCCGGTGCGCGGGCGGCGTCGTCGGCTGCCGGGGCGGAGGGCCCGGGGGATTCGCTCCCGGGGTGTCTGCGGTCTGCGTGCATGGCACCACTGTGCCCCGCCGGGAGTGGTCCCGCTCACGTTATCCACAGGCTGGGGGAAGGGATAGGCTGGATGAATGGCTCTGCACTTCGAACGCATTGGATTCGCCCCGGAGCTGGTGAACTACCGGGAGTGCCTGGACCTGCAGCGGCAGGTCCACCAGGAGGTCGTGGCCGGTTCCCGCGGCAACACGGTGCTCATGGTCGAGCACGATCCCGTCTACACCGCCGGGCGCCGCACCGAGAAGCACGAGTACCCGTGGGACGGCACCGAGGTGGTGCCCATCGGCCGCGGCGGGAAGCTGACCTACCACGGCCCCGGGATGCTCGTGGGCTACCCGATCGTGCGCCTGCCCATCCCGCTGGACGTCGTGCGCTTCGTGCGCGTGCTCGAGGAGGTCATCATCGCGGTGGTCCGTGACTTCGGGGTGCCCGCCACCACGGTGGAGGGACGCTCCGGGGCGTGGGTGCTCGCGGACGAGCGCGGTCCGGACCGGAAGATCTCCGCCATCGGGGTGCAGGTGTCCAAGCGCGCCACCATGCACGGCTTCGCCCTGAACTGCTCCAACGACCTCCGGCCGTTCGGCAAGATCATCCCGTGCGGGATCACCGACGCCGGGGTCACGTCCCTGAGCGCCGAGACAGGGAATCGCATCGACCCCGCGGACGTTGTGGAGCGTATGGAGCAGGAGCTCTCGGCCCGGGAGGCGGACCTGTGCGTCCCGTTCGAGCCCGACACCCCCGCCGAGCCGGTGCGGCTGCCCGCCCCGGGAACGGCCACCAGCGCCGCCGCCTCCTGAGACGGCCACCCGCCACAGACCGCACGAGACCCGCCGGCCCCGAATACCGTGGGGCCCGGGCCACGCCCGCACCACCAGCGAGGAGTACTCATGACCATCGCACCCGAAGGCCGCAAGCTGCTGCGCGTCGAGGCACGCAATGCCGAGGTGCCCATCGAGAAGAAGCCGTCGTGGTTGAAGAACACGGCCAAGATGGGCCCCCAGTTCACGGAGCTCAAGTCCATGGCCCGCGGCCGCGGTCTGCACACGGTGTGCGAGGAGGCCGGCTGCCCCAACATCTACGAGTGCTGGGAGGACCGCGAGGCCACGTTCCTCATCGGCGGTGACACCTGCACCCGACGCTGCGACTTCTGCGACATCGCCACGGGCAAGCCCGGCATGGTGGACGTGGCCGAGCCGCGCAAGGTCGCCGAGTCCGTGCGCGACCTCGGGCTGCGCTACGCGACCGTCACGTCCGTGGCCCGCGACGACCTCGCGGACGGCGGGGCCTGGCTCAACGCAGAGACCATCCGCGCGATCCACGCCATGAACCCGAGCACGGGCGTGGAGATCCTGATCCCGGACTTCAAGGGCCAGCCGGACGCCGTTCAGCAGGTCATCGACGCGCAGCCCGAGGTCTTCGCACACAATCTGGAGACCGTGCCGCGCATCTTCAAGCAGATCCGCCCCGCCTTCGCGTACGAGCGCTCCCTGGACGTGCTCACGCAGGGCAAGGAGCACGGCATGATCGTGAAGTCCAACCTGATCCTGGGCATGGGCGAGACCGACGACGAGGTCTACGAGGCCCTGTGCGACCTCCACGACGCCGGGTGCGACATCATCACGCTCACGCAGTACCTGCGCCCGGGGCCCACGTTCCACCCCATCGACCGCTGGGTGAAGCCCGAGACGTTCGTGGAGCTGTCCAAGGCCGCCGAGGAGATCGGCTTCCTGGGCGTCATGGCCGGGCCCATGGTCCGTTCCAGCTACCGCGCCGGCAAGCTGTGGGCGCGCGCCATGAAGAAGATGGGCCGGGAGATCCCCGAGCACCTCTCGCACATCGACGACTCCGGCTCCGCGACCCAGGAGGCCTCCTCCCTGCTGGCCCGCCTGGGCTGAGGCCCACCCGCCGCCATCCGACGACGCCGCCCGGTTCCGGGCGGCGTCGTCGCGTCCCGGGCGGGGCGCGCCCCGGGAGTCGACCGCGGTGCGGACGCGTGTGCCCCGCCCCGGGACGCGCCCCCGCGCGTCGAGCGGCGCCCGCGCGGCAGCGGATAGAATGACCGCGATCCCCTACCAGCTACTGCGAGGAACCACCGTGTCACCAGCCACCTCCACCAAGGCCAGGGCCGCCGAGCGCGACCGCAAGCGTGAGGAGAAGCGCCAGCGCAAGGCCGCCAAGGGCCCCGGCGTCTTCGCGCAGATGAAGCAGGTCTTCCAGATGACCCGCGAGAGCGAGCCGAACATCCTGTGGTGGATGATCCTGCTGGGCCTTGCGGTGCTGCTGGTGTTCCTGCTGATCGGCGTGGCCCTGGGCAACTGGGTCACGTGGCTGCTGATCGGCATTCCGTTCGCGGTGCTCGCCGCGGTGATCCTGCTCTCCCGCAGGGCGGAGCGGGCGGCGTTCACCCGCATCGAGGGCCAGCCCGGTGCCGCCGGTGCCGCGCTGTCCACGCTCAAGCGCGGCTGGATCGTCGAGGAGGAGCCGGCCGCCATGGACCCCAAGTCCAAGGACCTGCTCTTCCGTGCCGTGGGCCGGCCCGGCGTCGTGTTCATCACCGAGGGCCCCGTGAACCGCGTGGAGAAGCTCGTCAAGAAGGAGCGCCGCCGCATCGGACCCGTGATCACCAACGTGCCGATCCACGTGATCAAGTCCGGCAACGGCGAGGGCCAGGTGCCGCTGAACAAGCTCGCCAAGACCCTGCGCGGGCTGGACAACAAGCTCACCAAGCAGGAGGTGCAGGTGGTGCACCGCCGCATGAACACCCTGCAGAACCGCCTGCCCATCCCCAAGGGCGTGGATCCCACCCGCGCCCGCCCGGACCGGAAGTCCATGCGCGGCCGCTGACGCGACCTGGAGGATCCTTTCCCTCCCAGCGGCCCCTGCGGCGTGGGGCACCCGGGTGAGCGCCCCGTGAGAATTCAGGGCCGCTGAGCCGGCCCAGCGGCGTCGTCACGTCCGCGGGCGGACCCGCGCCCGGAGGCGCAGAGTGCCGTGCTCGGGGCGGGGGGGGGATCAGGGCACGGGGTTCAGCGCACGCGCACGAGGATGGTGCCCACGGCGCGGTCGTGGAGGCCGCGGTGGTCCTCGTCCACCACGAGCGGCGGGACCACCAGACAGATCAGCAGCGACCGGACGGCCGCTCTGCCGAAACCGGCGGGGCGGCCGTCCATCGTCTGCACCTGCAGGCCCATGATCCAGTGCCCGGGGGTGCGGCCGAAGAAGCCCACCATGAGCGCGCTGAGCACGAAGAACACGAGCAGGTTCATCAGCCCGGACCCGTTCCAGCGGCTCAGGAACGCCGAGGCGAGCGCGAGGGCGAGCAGCCAGTCGAGCACGAGGGCCACCACGCGCGGCGCGAAGCGGGCGACGGAGCCGGGGCCCTGCGCGGGACGCCTGAGCCGACGCCCGGGGTAGGGGCTGCCGGAACCCGGTGCGCCGTCGAGCCACGAGCCCATGTCCTGGCGAGAAATCATGGCCCCCAGCCTATCCGCCGCGGCGGGGGCCCCGCGCACGCTCGCTAGACTGGGCCGCGTACTGACCGGTCGGCGGCCCCCCGGGCGTTACACGGTGGAAACACGGGTGACACCGGGGGGCAACGCCAGGTTCTTACGCTGGACACCAGAACCGGACGGCGGCGGCACCCCGCACGGGTCCCGCCACGCCGATCGGACGCCCACAGAGAAGGAGAACAGGTCCATGTTCCAATCAGCCGAAGAAGTCCTGGCGTACCTCAAGGACGAAGAGGTGGTGTTCGTCGATCTGCGCTTCACGGACATGCCCGGGGTGCAGCAGCACTTCAACCTGCCGGCCAAGGCGGTGGACGAGGATTTCTTCACGGACGGCCAGCTCTTCGACGGGTCCTCGATCCGCGGCTTCCAGGGCATCGCCGAGTCCGACATGCAGCTGATCCCGGACCCCCAGTCCGCGTTCGTGGACCCCTTCCGGGTCGAGAAGACCCTGGTGGTCACGTGCTCGATCGTCAACCCCCGCACCGGTGAGCCCTACCATCGCGATCCCCGCGGCGTGGCCGAGCGCGCCGAGGCCTACCTGGCCTCCACCGGCATCGCGGACACCGCCAACTTCGCCTCCGAGGCCGAGTTCTTCGTGTTCGACGACGCCCGCTTCCAGGTGCGCCCCGAGTCCACCTTCTACAAGCTGGACTCCGAGGAGGCCCCGTGGAACAGCGGCCGCAAGGAGGAGGGCGGCAACCTCGCCAACAAGACCGCCGTGAAGGGCGGGTACTTCCCGGTCTCGCCCGTGGACAAGCAGGCGGACCTGCGTGACGCCATGTGCGTGGCCCTGGACGACGTGGGCCTCGAGGTGGAGCGCTCCCACCACGAGGTGGGCGCCTCCGGCCAGGCGGAGATCAACTACACGTTCTCCACCCTCACGGCGGCGGCGGACGACCTGCTGAAGTTCAAGTACGTGATCAAGAACACCGCGGACGCGTTCGGCAAGACCGTCACGTTCATGCCCAAGCCCGTGTTCAACGACAACGGCTCCGGCATGCACTGCCACCAGTCCCTGTGGAAGGGCGGGGAGCCGCTGTTCTACGACGAGAAGGGCTACGCGGGCCTCTCGGACGTGGCCCGCTGGTACATCGGCGGTCTGCTCGAGCACTCCTCCGCCGTGCTGGCGTTCACCAACCCCACGGTGAACTCCTACCGCCGCCTGGTGAAGGGCTTCGAGGCCCCCGTGAACATGGTGTACTCGCAGGGCAACCGCTCCGCGGGTATCCGGATCCCGATCACGGGCACCAACCCCAAGGCCAAGCGCCTGGAGTTCCGCGCCCCGGATCCCTCCTGCAACCCGTACCTCGCGTTCGCCGCGCAGCTGATGGCCGGGCTGGACGGCATCCGCAACCGCATCGAGCCCGCGGACCCGGTGGACAAGGACCTCTACGAGCTGCCCCCGGAGGAGGCCAAGGACATCAAGAAGGCCCCGGGCACCCTGGAGGAGGCCCTACAGGCGCTCGAGGAGGACCACGAGTTCCTGCTCGCCGGTGACGTGTTCACCGAGGACCTCATCGAGTCCTGGATCGAGTACAAGCGCGAGTTCGAGCTCAAGCCGCTCTCGCTCGTGCCCCACCCCCTGGAGTTCGAGCTCTACTACGGCGTGTGAGACCCACCCGCCGTTCGCGGTGCCTCCCGCCACCGCCGGTGCGGTGGGCGCGCGGGGCGGGGGGGCGACGTCGTTCGGCGGGTTCGGCGGGTTCGGCGGCCGACCGCGCCGGGTGCGCCGCAGCCGACCCGCCGCGCCCGGTGAGCGGGTGCCGCAGCACCGCAGCGGGACGGGTCTAGAGCACCACCGCGCGCGGGACCGGGTCTGCCCGTCGGATGCGCCGTGTGGCGGGGTCCAGCGCCCAGAGGTAGACCCCGAAGGTGAAGGCCACGAGGGCGGAGATCACGCGCGCGGCGATCAGGTTCAGGTCCAGGTACGGGAACACGTCCAGCTGGTCCGCCACGGCGTACACCGTGAAGAAGCCCGTGACGAAGAACAGCACGTCCGTGTGCCAGTCCGGGCGGATGCCCGTGATGGCGAACAGCGGGATGAGCCACACCACGTACCACGCCTGGATGATCGGGGCGAGCAGCACGAAGCCGGCCATGGACCACGCGAGGCGCCGCATGATGGTGCCGTCCCGTCCCACGAACATCAGCACCACGGCCGTCCCGGCCGCGAGCAGCGTGCCCAGCGAGTGCACGGCGTCCATCCACGCGGAGCCGTCCAGGCCCCACGAGTCCCCCACGAGCTGCGCGAACAGGCCCAGCAGTCCGATGGGCGCGTACCAGATGTAGACGGTCCCGGGGGTGGACACCGCCGAGACCCACCCGAAGCCGAAGCCGCTCACGAGTCCCATGATCCCCAGCAGCACCACGGCGTACGCGAGCGTCAGGGCCCACACCACGAACCTGCGGGGCCACGAGGCGTTCCTCCCGGCCCAGAGCAGGCCGATGAACGGCAGGAACACGAGGGTGATGGGCTTGATGGCCACGGACAGGGTCACCAGCGTGGTGCCGATCAGTCCGCCCCTCCAGTTGCGCTGCACGGCCGCGGCGTAGGTGCCCAGCAGGGCGAGCGCGAGCATGATGGCGTCGTTGTGCGCGGCGATCACGAAGTTGGTGAGCAGCAGCGGGTTGGCCACCGTGAGCCACAGTGCGCGGCGCGGGTTCACCCCGTGCAGCCGGGCCAGCCGCGGGACCACCCACATGCACGCGAGCACGGCGAGCACGCACATGGCGCGGAACAGCAGCACGGCCACGTCCGGGTTGCCGCCCGAGAGGGTCACCACGAGCTGCTCGAGCCACAGGAACACCGGCCCGTACGGCGGCGGGGACTCGGCCCACAGCTGGTCTGCGCCGAGCTGGAAGAAGTTGTCGATGGAGGAGACCCCGGACTCGTAGGGGTTCAGCCCGCTGGCCGTCACCCGCCCCTGGCCGATGTACGAGTACACGTCCCGGCTGAACAGCGGGATGCTCACGAGCATGGGCCCGGACCACGCGGCAATCGCCGTCAGCACCCAGCGCGCGCTCTGCGGGCCCCACGGGTGCAGCTTCTGCCCGAGCCGCAGCCACTGGCGCACCAGCAGCATGGCTCCCAGGGCCAGCAGCACGATCGAGACCACCACGCCGATGGTCTCGAAGCGCATCCACATCACCAGGGGGTTTCGGCGCAGCCCCGAGATGCTCGCGAGCCACCCCACCCCCAGGGATCCGAGGAACAGCATCGTGGAGCCGAGGGTGCCCGCCGCCACCGTGCGCCACAGGGAGCGCGACGCCGCCGTGCCCCCGGCCGCGGCCCTGGTGCTCCCGGGCGGGGTCCCGGTGCGTCCGAGCAGCGCGAGGACGCGCCGCGTCCCGGACGTGGTGCGCACAGGTGGCCTCCCGAAGACGTGCGTGCCGGCGCGGGCGTACCCGTGCGGCGTCGTGCCACGGGCGCTGGGGGCGCGCCGGGGCTGGTCGGGCCCGATCCTACCGCGCCCGGTGGAGCGCACGCCGGTGGCCGCGCGGGGTCCGTGACGGTGCCGACGCGATAGATTGGGGGACGTGACGACTGGTAACCGGAGAATTGTGTGGATCGACTGCGAGATGACGGGGCTGTCCCTGTCCGAGGACGCGCTCATCGAGGTCGCGGCGCTCGTGACCGACGACGAGCTCAACGTGCTCGGCAGCGGCGTGGACGTGGTGATCAAGCCCCCGCAGCAGGCCCTCGAGCAGATGAACGACTTCGTGCGCACCATGCACGAGAACTCCGGGCTGTTGCCCGAGCTCGAGCGCGGCATGGACATGGCCCAGGCCCAGGCCATGGTGCTCGACTACATCCGCGAGTGGGTTCCGGACGCCGGCAAGGCTCCCCTGGGCGGGAACTCCGTGGGCACGGACAAGACCTTCCTCACCCGTGACATGCCGGAGCTGGTGGATCACCTGCACTATCGCGTGATCGACGTGTCCACCATCAAGGAGCTCGCTCGCCGGTGGTACCCCCGTGCCTACTTCCAGGCCCCGGAGAAGACCGGCAACCACCGTGCGCTGGGGGACATCGAGGACTCCATCGACGAGCTGCGCTACTACCGCCACATCCTGTTCCCCGCGGACCCGGGGCCCACCTCGGACGACGCCCGGAAGGTGGCCGCCCTCATCAAGGCCTCCCCCACCGGGTCGGGGCGCTGACAGCCGCCCCAGGGTGAGACATCCGGCGCGGCCCCTGGAGCACCGATACGGGTTGCGGGGCGCCGGTCCCCCGATGCGCGATTCCGCCCCCGGTTGCGCTATAGTGGTCGTCGTTGCCCGGCGGGACCGAACGGTTCCGTCACGGGTTCCATGGTGGGCGTAGCTCAGTCGGCAGAGCGCCTGGTTGTGGTCCAGGAGGTCGCGGGTTCAACCCCCGTCGCTCACCCCAGTCAACACAGAACGCGGCACCCCGTGCGGGGTGCCGCGTTCTGCATGTCCGAGCCCAACACCCCGTTGCCGCAGACCCGCCCGGGCCCGGTGCCGCCGCAGGCCCCGGGTGCCGCGGTGCTCGTGGTGCGGCCACGAGAACGGCCGGCCACCCCGCGGGGGTGACCGGCCGTCGTCGTGCGCGGTGGGGCTACGGCTTGAGGACCACCTTGATGCAGCCGTCCTTCTTCTCCTGGAACATCTTGTACGCCTCCGGCGCCTCGTCCAGGGACACGTGGTGCGTGGCCAGGGACTCCAGCCCCAGGACGTCCTCGGGCCGGCTGGCGATCTCCAGCAGCTCGTCCGTCCAGTGGCGCACGTGGCACTGGCCCATGCGCATGGTGATGCCCTTGTCGAACATCTCCATCATGGGCATGGGATCCGCCATTCCCCCGTACACGCCGGACAGGGACACGGTGCCCGCACGGCGCACGCTGTGTATGGCCGTGTGCAGCGCGTCCAGTCGGTCGATGCCCGCGGTCTCGATGGCCTTGCGGCCCAGTGCCTTGGGCAGGCGGGCGGCACCGGCGACGACCTTCTCGGCGATCGGGTTGCCGTGGGCCTCCATGCCCACGGCGTCCAGGACACCGTCCGGGCCGCGGCCGTCGGTCATGTCCTTGAGGGTGTCCGAGACGTCGTCGACCTCGCGCAGGTCCACCGTCTCCGCACCCCAGCTCTTGGCCAGCGCCAGGCGCTCGTCCACGAGGTCCACGGCGATGACGCGCTTGACGCCCTGCAGGGCTGCGGAGCGCACCGCCAGCTGCCCCACGGGACCGAGGCCCAGCACCGCGAGGGTGTCCTCCTCTCCCACGTTCGCGTACTTCACGCCCTGCCACGCGGTGGGCAGGATGTCGCTGAGGTAGAGGAAGCGCTCGTCCTCGAAGTCCTGGGGCAGCTTCACGGGGCCGAAGTCCGCGTGCGGCACGCGCACCATCTCGGCCTGCCCGCCGGGCACCGAGCCGTAGAGGGAGGAGAAGCCGAACAGGGCTGCGCCGGTGCCCATCTCACGGATCTGCGTGGTCTCGCACGCCGCGAACAGCCCGCGGTCGCACATCCAGCAGTGGCCGCACGCGATCACGAACGGCACCACCACGCGGTCCCCGGGACGCAGGCTGGAGACCCCGGAACCGACCTCCTCCACGACGCCCATGAACTCGTGGCCCAGCACGTAGTCCTTTTGCAGGTACGGGGCCAGCACCCCGTAGAGGTGCAGGTCCGAGCCGCAGATGGCCGTGGAGGTCACCCGCACGATCGCATCGGTGGGGTCCTGCAGGACGGGGTCGGGAACGTTCTCGACCCGGACGTCGCCGAGTCCTTGCCATGTCAGTGCTCGCATGGTGCCAGTCAACCACCAACGCCGTGAAATGACACCACCCCTGCGGGGGCGGTTGCGGCTCCGCAGGGGTGGTACTGGTGCGCGGGTCTCAGAAGACGGGTTTGCCGCCGGTCACACCGATCACCGTGCCCGAGACGTAGGAGGCCTCCGCCGGGCTCGCGAGGAACACGAACGCCCCGGCCAGTTCGGAGGGCTGGCCAGCGCGGCCCAGCGGGGTGTCCCCGCCGAACGCGGGCATGCCCTCCCCGGCCTTGGTGGCGGGCTGCAGGGGGGTCCAGATGGGCCCGGGCGCCACCGCGTTGACGCGGATGCCCTTCTCCCCCAGCTCACTGGCCAGGTTGACCGTGAAGTTGTTGATCGCGGCCTTGGTGGAGGCGTAGTCGATCAGGTTCTCGGAGGGGTCGTAGGCCTGGATGGAGCTCACGTTGATGATCGAGGAGCCCTCCTTCAGGTACGACAGCGCCTGCTGGGAGACCCAGAACAGCGCGTAGAGGTTGGTCTTGAAGACCCGGTCCATCTCCTCGGACTTCAGCCCCTGCAGCCCGCCCTCGCGGCGCGCCCACTGGAACCCCGCGTTGTTGACGAGGATGTCGAGCCCGCCCAGCTCCTTCGCCGCCTGGTCCACGACGCCGCGTGCCTGGGACTCCTCGCGCAGGTCGCCGGGGAGCAGGACCGCCTTGCGTCCGGCCTTCTCGATCCACTGCCGGGTGTCCTCGGCGTCCGACGTCTCCTCGGGGAGGTAGTTGATGGCCACGTCCGCGCCCTCGCGGGCGAACGCGATGGCCACGGCGCGGCCGATCCCGGAGTCACCGCCGGTCACGAGGGCCTTGAGACCGTCCAGTCGCCCGCGTCCCACCCAGGTCTGCTCGCCGTGGTCCGGCAGCGGGTCCATGTCCGTGGTCAGCCCCGGAGGGGTCTGCTCCTGCTCCGGGAAGCCGCCGTCCTCGCCGGCGAGCTGCTGGGCCTTCTTCTGTGCTGCGTACTCGTCTTCGCTCATGCGCCCATTGTGCCCCGGGCCGGCGAGACTCGTCCCCCACCTGCACGGGCGGGACGGCCGCACCCGCGATCGGCTCGGGCGAGGCCGAGCCGCCCGCCGGGGCGCGGGGTGGCTCACGCGGAGAGGACGCGCCGCTGCTGGCCCGAGGGGTCCATCCCGTGCTGCACGCCCCACAGGACGGCCTGGCTGCGCCGTTCGACGCCCATCTTGCGGTAGGCGGAGCGGATGTAGGACTTCACGGAGTTGATGCTGAGGTAGCAGTTGCGGGCGATCTCGTCATTGGTGAAGCCCTGGGTGATGAGCGCGATCACCTCGGCCTCGCGCGCTGAGAGACCGGTCCGGCGGCCGGGCCAGTCCGGCGGGGTGACGTCCTCGCGCACGGGCTCCGGCTCCACCACGCGCTCGCCCTCGTGCACGCGCACCAGGGCGTCGCCGAGCTCCTGCGCGCTGAGCTCCTTGGACAGGAACCCGTCCATGCCCATGGCCAGGGCCTCGTCCACACGCTGCGCGCTGACGTTCCAGGTGTACATGACCACCCTGCGGAAGCGGGCCTCCCCCAGCAGCCGCATCACGTCCCGCGTGCCGCGCCCGGTGGCCGCGAAGGCGTCGTAGAGCACCACGTCCACGTCCTGCTCCGGCAGCAGACCGGAGTCCAGCTCCACCACGTCGAGCCGGGGGTGGCGGCGCAGCATGTGCGCCACGCCCTCGACTACCACCGGGTAGTCGTTGATCAGGGCCAGGGAGATGTCAGGACGTTCGGAACTCACCACACGAGCATAATAGTAAGCTCACGCACTATCGCCCGAATCCCGGGCGGTCTCGCGCCAGCGTCCGCCCTCCCGCACGATGAGCCCGCGGGAGGCGAACTCCCGCAACCAGCCCTCCATGGGCTCGAAGCCCCAGGTGTCCTGGAACAGGGCCGCATTGCGGACGATGGCGGAGACGTGCTGCACGGGCGGGGACTGCGTGGGGTGGTACTGGTGGTACGCCGTGGCTCCCCCGAGCCACCACAGCGTTCCCCCGGCGGCCGCCAGCCGCTGACCGAAGTCCGTGTCCTCTCCGCCGTAGCCCACGTAGCGCTCGTCGAAGCCACCGGCGAGGTCCCACGTGCTGACCGTGCACGCCAGGGACAGGGACCACAGCATGCGGGGGTCGGCCGCCTCGAGCGCCCCGGGCTCCGGCAGCACCCGCGCCGGGTGGTCTCGGCCCAGCCGCGTCACGGTCTGCGGGGTGTGCTCGGCCTCCGACACGCCCTCGGGCAGGTACTGCACGCGTCCGCTCACCACGGCCGGGGCGCCGTCCAGCTCCCGGAGGGCCCACGTGTAGTCGCGCACCAGGTGCTCGTGGGGCAGACAGTCCACGTCGAGCAGCACCACGGTGTCCGCGCCGAGCTCCGCGGCCCGCCGCACTCCGGCGTTGCGCGCCGCGGCCAAAGGCAGCTCCGCCGCCGGGGGCAGCTCCACGGGCTCGCTCGGCACGTCCGGGTGCTGGGCCACCACGTCCCGGATCCCGGGGTCCCCCATGCTCACGACCACGTGGGCCAGGGGTACCTCGCTCTGCGCGGCGAGCCACTCGCGCTGACGCCGCAGGTGCGTGTGCCGGCCGCTGGCGATGGTCACGACGGCCGCGCTCACCGGACCCCACCGCTCAGCAGCTCCTCCATGGCGCGGGCCGCGCGGTGCGCCCCGTCACCGTGACGCCACCGTTCCCACCGCTCGCCGCCGAGGGTGAGGGCGCGCGCTAGCAGCCCGGGCCACTCGTGCGCCTCGGGCCAGCGCGCGAGCCCCACGCAGATCCCGGCCCGGTCCAGGGCAGCCGCGGTGGCCTCCTGCTCGTCGTGCGGGCGCGGCTGCGCGACGACCACTGCGTGAGCCTGCACCGCCGAGAGCTCGGCCACGGCGTTGTTCCCGCCGTGGGTCACCACCACGGTGGCCTCGTGCAGCTCCCGCCACAGGTCCGGTGAGGGTGCGTCCGGGGTGCGCACGGTCCAGGCCCAGCCCGGGGTCGCGGCGCGGGCGGCGTCGATCTGGGCGTCCCCCACCTCGGTGCCGCCGCGCCCCCACACAACCAGCACGCGCTCGCCGGGCACGACGCCGCTCGTCTCGCCGTCCTGCAGCGCGGGAACGACGCCGCTCGAGCCGGTTCCCTGCAGCGCGGGGGCCGCTCCGGCCGGGTCGGCGTCGGGCAGTGCGGAGACGATGCCGGCCGGGTCGGGAACGGGCGTCTCGGGAACGCCGCCGCTGGGGTCGGAGTCGCGCATCCCGGGCGTGGCCCCGGTGGGGCCGGCGTCCCGCGGCGCGGGGGCGACCGGCTCGTCGAAACGGGAGATGGCCCCGGTGAAGGTGGTCTTGCGGGTCCACGCCTCGGGCCAGTAGGGCTCCGCCGTCTCGCGGGACCACGGCGCGATCAGGGCCGTGGCGGCGTCGTAGGCGGCGCGGTGCGTGCGGTCGGTGCGGTCCCCGCGCATCGCGAGGACCACCGTGGGCACACCCATGAGCCGGGCCAGCAGGGTCACTTCGGCTGAGGTGTCCGTGACCATGAGGTCCACGTCCGAGCGCAGCCGTTCGGCGATCAGGCCCAGGCGCTCGCGGTGACCGGGGTGGCCCAGCGGGGCCCAGTGCAGCACGCCGTGGGCGGTGGGGTCCACCGGGTGCTCGGTGGTGTCCTCCGGCAGCCACACCCACTCGCCCGGCCACCCCTCAGGGCGCCCGAGCGAGCTGAAGCCCACGACCGGCACGGTCAGCTCACGCGCGATCTGCGTGGCCCGGTTGCGGTGTCCGAGACCGTGGTGGTGGACGTAGTAGCCGATCACGCCCCCACCAGCTCCCGGTAGAGCTCGACGTACGCGTCCACCGTGGCGTCCAGCGAGCAGTGCTCGAGCGCGTAGCGGCGCACCCGTGCGCGGTCCATGGCCACGACCAGCGGCAGCATGGCCGCGGCCGCTGCCACCGTCTCCGCCTCGCTCGCCCCGGGCTGGGACGTGAGCCCTCCGGGGAAGCGGACGATCTCGCTCAGCCCGCCGCGGGCCACGGCGAGCACCGGGGTGCCGCACGCCATGGCCTCGGCGGCCACGAGACCGTAGGGCTCCTCCCACGCGGGGGTCACGAGGCTCGCGGCACTGTGGCCCGCGAGGTCCCGCAGCTGCCCGGTGTCCAGGTGGCCCACGTAGGTGATGCTCTCGTCGAGCAGCGGCTTGAGCCGGGTCTCGAAGTACTGCCGGTCCGCGACCGGCCCGGCGATCCGCAGCCGCCACCCGGCCTTGCTGGCGATCAGCGCGGCAATGTGCGGGGCCTTCTCCGGGACGATGCGCCCGGACCACACGAGGGTGTCCCCGCCCGGGCCGGGGCGCCACTCGTGCGGGTCCACCCCGTTGCGGATCACCCGCGCGGGGGTGATGGTGCTCCACAGCTGCGCCACGGAGTCGCTGACGGCCACGGTGTGCGCGGTGGGCGTGAGCCGCAGCGCCGGCTCCAGCCACGGCGTGGCCGGGGTGTGCAGCGTGGTCAGCAGCGGCTGTGGGATGGCACCGGACATCACGATCGGCAGGAAGTGCAGCGAGTTGTTGTGCACCACGTCGATGTCCGGCCGGGACGCGAACGCCCGCATCACCTGCAGGTAGGAGAACGTCTCCCGCACCTGCGCCTCGGGCGGCATGGAGACGTCGTTGCGGGCCTCGTCGGAGAGCACGAGCGGTTCCACGTCCAGCTCCTCGATCCCCAGCTGGGGGTCGGAACCGGGCGCCGCGAAGACCACCACGTCGATGCCCCTCGCCCGCAGCCCGCGGGCCAGGTGCCACGTGAAGGACTCCAGACCCCCGGAGAACGGCGGGATGATGGGGAACCGGTCGTGCGCCAGCAGGGCGACCTTCATGCGGCACCCCCCGAGCTGTCTACGAGCGCGGCCACCGCGCGGTGGTAGACCTCCGCGTGGGAGGCGGCGATACGGCGTCGTTGTGCGCGGCGCTGCAAGGCGTCCGCCTGCCACGGGGGCTGCCCCGGCAGGCTCGCGAGGGCGGCCTCCACCTGGTCCTCACGGGGAGCGCCGGAGGGGTCCCAGTCGAAGGCGAGCACGCCGGGATGCTGCCGGTGGTAGAAACCGGTCCGCGGGGCGAGCACCCGGGTGCCGAGGTCGTGGCACAGCTCGAGCCACCCGGAGTGGCTGCCGAAGCGGTAGGGCAGCACGGAGAGGTCCAGACCGCGCAGGTGGTCCCACAGCTGCTCGTCCGTGTAGATCCCGTGCACCTCCACCCGGGTGCTGGGGGTGCGGCGGGCAGAGTCCAGCAGACGCGCCACCCGCACATCGTGGTGGCGCTCGCCCGGGGTGACCACGTCGGTGTGGGCGTCGAGCACCAGGCGGATGCGGCCGCGGGCCGCGTGCCCCAGCAGCACCTCGGCCATGGGCAGCGGCGCCATGTTGGCCCGCATGCTCTTGAAGCTCAGGCCCACGGTGGGCACCGGGCCCACGGGGTCCCGCGGCCGCCAGCGGTCCAGGGGCAGCACGTGCGGGTGCGGGACCACGGTGGCGGTGCGGTCCCAGCGGTCACGGATGACCTCGGCGGCGCCGTCCGTGAGGGTGATCAGCGCGTCCGCTCCGGGCACGAGCACGTCCAGCGCGGCGTCCTGCGCGGCGGGGTCCACCTGGTGTGGGTTGCGCAGGTCGTGGACCGTGTACACGAACGGCTTGCCCAGTGCGTGGAGGGTGTCGATGATCCGCTGCAGGGTCTCGGGCGGGGTCTGGTCGAAGCCGAAGTGCAGGTGGTACACGTCGAAGCGGTGGGCGTTGTCCCGGATCCAGGCCTCGTCGAGCATCACGAGCGGCCACCACGGGGCCCCTGGCACGGGGTGCTCGGGCGCGGGGTCCGGCAGTCGGAGCACGCCGTGGTCCTCGGCCGGGTCGCTCAGGTGCTGCACGTACGCGTGACCGTGGGGTAGGGACGCAACCCTCACTCGGTGGACCTCCTGCGGTAGGCGGATTCGGCGGCCGGTGCTGACAGCACCCGCGGGACCCCGGTTCGACCGCGCCTGCGGTCCGGGTCCGCTGCGACGCCGTGCACGCACTCCCGTACGGCCCTCCGGCGAGGATACACATCTTACTGACGGTCCCGACACGATATATTGTGCTCCGGCCGCGCGCCCCCGCTGCCCGAGCGCGCTCACCGCACCCGCCCACGACCTCCGAGGTACCTCCCGCATGAGCATCCGTCCCATCGTGATCTCCGGCCACCCCGTGCTGCACCGTCCCGCCGCGCGGGTCACCGAGTTCGACGCCGCCCTGCGCACCCTGGTCGCGGACCTGCACGAGACCATGGACGCCTCCCACGGCGTGGGACTGGCGGCTCCCCAGATCGGGGTGGGGCTGCGGATCTTCACGTACCTCTACGAGAACGAGGACGGCGTCCCCCCGCGCGGCACCCTGGTCAACCCGGTGCTGACCACGGGGAAGATCTCCGAGGTGGTACCGGACCCGGACGAGGAGTCCGAGGGCTGCCTGTCCGTGCCCGGCCAGGCGTGGCCGCTCAAGCGCGCGGACTGGGTGCGGATCGCCGGCCAGGACGAGAACGGGGACCCCGTGGCGTTCGAGGCCAACGGCTGGTTCGCCCGGGTGATGCAGCACGAGTACGACCACCTGGACGGCAAGCTCTACGTGGACCGTCTCAACCCCAAGTGGAGCCGCCGTGCCCGCAAGGCCATCCGCCGCGAGGAGTGGGGCACGGACTCCACGTGGCTTCCCGGCGTGGACGAGGACCCGTTCGGCCACTGACTCCGGCATCCGGGCGGTGCTCCCGGGGACGTTGCGCTGTCGGTGCACCGACACGAACGCACCGTTGCAGCCGCGCTGTCGCGGACGCACCGTCGCGCACGCACCCGAGGGTCACTGCGGGTCCAGCACCACGGTCAGCACCCCAGCCTTCCGGCCCGCAGGCTGCCGCAGCTCCACCTCCCAGCGGGAGGCCACGGCGTCCCGCACGTCCTCGACCGTCTCCAGCGCCGCGCCTGCGGCCCGGGCCTCGCACAGCGCCCGTGCCACCAGACCGCGGGTGTGCTTGGCGTGGTGGGAGACCACCGAGCGGGTGCCGTCCGGTCTGCGCTGCTCCACGCGCACGGTGACGGTGCGCGGCGCGGGCGGGGCCCACGCGGCCGCGTAGGCCGCCGACCGGCAGTCCACGACCACCCGGTGGGCGGCGAGTGCGTCCAGCAACGGGGTGAGCCGGGGTTTCCACCACGTCCCGAGCTTGCCGGTGCCGGGCAGCGCGGCCCCCATCGACAGGCGGTACGCCGGGATCCGGTCCGTCGGACGCACCGCACCCCACAGCGCTGAGACCACCAGCACCGAGTCCTCCGCCATGCGCCGCGCGTCTGGCGGCAGCGAGCCCGCGTCCAGGGCGTCGTAGAGCACCCCGGTGTAGACCTCCAGGGCAGGTGCGGCGGGTGCGGTGCGCAGGCACCGGTTGCGGGCGACGTCATCAGCCAGGGAGGGGCCCACCCCGAGCACGTCCAGCGCGTCCGGGCGGGCGCTCACGGCCGCGAGCTCGTCCGCGAGCCCGTCACGGGCCTCAGTGAGCTCGGGCAGCGAGAGGGAGGTGAGGTCCAGGGGCTCACCGGCGGCGGGGGCGGTCTTCGATTCGGAGGGCGGGAGCAGAATGAGCACCCCACGAGTCTAGGGACCCGCGCGCACCCGCAGTGCCGCCTTCCAGGCACGGGGGTGTGGTGGACAGGTGGGCCTGTGAGCCGGGTTCTGTGCCGCGGCCGGTTGCCCGCACCGCGGTGACGACCATCCATCTAGGCCGTGCGTTGCCGCACGGCTCGAGCAGCCTACCCGGACGCTCGGGCGAGCAGCCCTCGAACGCGCCCTGCATGGCCTTGCTCCGGACGGGGTTTACCGAGCCGCGCCGGTCACCCGGCGCGCTGGTGGTCTCTTACACCACCTTTTCACCCTGACCCGCTCGCGGCGGGCGGTCTGTTTTCTGTGGCACTGTCCTGCGGGTTTCCCCGAGTGGGTGTTACCCACCGTCCTGCTCTGCGGAGCCCGGACTTTCCTCGAGACGCCGTCGCGAACGACGACGCCGCGCGGTCGCCCGGCCCACCTGTCCGCCATGATCCTACCGCGTCCGCGCACGCCCGCCCGAGGCGCTCCCGGAGACGTCGCCGCCCGCGGCGCCTGCGGGTCCCCGGATGCGGCGTTCGCCGGTGTCCGGGTCACGGCCGCGGGTCAGAGCACGAGCATCGCCGAGCACTCCGGGCACTGCGGGACGGTGGCTTCCGGGGTGGCCTCCAGCGCCGCGGCGTCCGCGGGGCTCAGCCGGGTGCCGCACGCCCCGCACGTCCCGTGCTCCCAGCGGGCGACGGCGATCCGGCCCCCTCCGCGCGCGGTGCGCAGACTGTCGTAGCGATCCAGCAGCGCGGCGTCGGCGATGCCTGAGGCCAGCCGCGAGCGCTCTGCGCCCAGGCGGGCGTGCTCCTCCTGGAGGCGCGCCAGCTCCGCGTCCCGCTCGGCCACCGCCGCGCGGGCCTCCGCGTCCGCGGACCGCAGCAGCGGCTGCTTGCGCTCCCGGTCGGCGGCGACCTCCTCGGCGTGGTCCATGGCGCCGAGCTGCTCCTCCTCCGCCCGGTCCCGCTGGGCGGTGAGCGTGTCGATCTGGTGCTGGATGCCCATCAGGTCCTTGGACGTTCCACCCGCGTTCAGCCGCTGGGTGTCCCGGTCGATCCTCGTCTGGATCTCGGTCACCGCCTGCTCGGCCTGCTGGACGGCCTCCTGCGCGCGCTGCACGGCGGCGTCCAGCTCACGGGCGGCGGCAATGGCCTGGGTGCGGCGGGTCATCAGAGCCGCCACCCTCTCGGAGGTCTGGAGCTCCTTCGCGCGGCGCAGCGTGGTGAGCAGGCGGGAGTCCACCGCCTGCAGCTCCAGCAGGGCGGTCAGGGACGTACGGGGTGAAGCCATGGGAGTCTTCCTCCGGTTCGGTGGTGACGGACGGTGCGGGGTGGACCCGGGGCGCGCGGCCGGTGACGGGGCCGGGTGGGAACGTGCTCGCGGGAGCCCGCTCCTCCCCTGCCTTCCCGGCCGAGCGGCGGTGCGCGGGCCGGCAGGGAGCGGGCCGAGCCGGGGTGTCCCGCCTGCGGGGCCGTGCCGACGGGCTCAGCCCGGTGGGGTCGGCACCGTGAAGTCCCAGGGGTCGGTGCGCAGCGTGCTCACGTGCACGTCCACCTCGAAGCCCCGTGCGGACAGGGCCCGCTGCAGGTCCTCCGCGGCCCACGGCAGCCACAGGGCCTCGCTCGCGGAGTGGGCGGCGTCGATCAGCGCGGGGGTGCCGTGCTCGCCCGGGCCCAGGGCGCGCTCCCGGGCCTCCGACGCCGGGTGGTGCCGCAGGTCCGCGGTCACGTACACGTCCGCGCCGTGGGCGCGCACGGTGTCGAACAGCGAGTCCCCCGATCCGCCGCACACCGCGACCGTGCCGATCCGCCGCCCCGGCTCCCCCGCCACGCGCAGGCCCTGCACCGCGGGTGGAATCCGCAGGGCGAGACGCTCCGCGAGCTCCGCGAGCGTCACGGGGTGCTCCAGGGTGCCCACCCGACCCAGCCCCACGCGGGGGTCCGCGGCGTCCGGGACGAGCGGTGCGGCGTCGTCGGGGTTCACACCGCACGCGGCGATCAGCGCGTCCGAGACGCCGCGGCGCGCGGCGTCGGCGTTGGTGTGGCAGCTCAGCAGGGCGCAGCCGCCCTCGACGAGGTCGTGGATCGCGCGGCCCTTGAAGCCGTCCGCGGCCACCGAGGTGACCCCGCGCAGCAGCAGGGGGTGGTGGGTCAGCAGCAGGTCCGCACCCGCGTCGACCGCCTCCGCCACCACCGAGGCCACCGGGTCCACCGCGAGGTGGATGCGCCGCACCGGCCGCTCGGGCCGGCCCACGGCGAGCCCGGACGCGTCCCAGTCCTCCTGCAGCCGGAAGGGCCACAGGCGGTCCGCGACGTCCACGACGTCCTGCAGGGTGGCAGTGGTGCTGGGCGGGTGCGCGGTGTCCATGCAGCCCATCCTAGGAGGGCCCGCAGCGGCGCGCCCGGGAATCTTCTGACGTGCCGCGCGTTGTACTAGGCATGACTTCATCCGCACCGCAGACGTTCGTGCTGGCCGGTGGCTGCTTCTGGTGCCTCGACGCCGTCTACCGCCGGACGCGCGGCGTGCAGCGGGTCCGCAGCGTGTACACCGGCGGGCACACCGCGCACCCCGACTACGAGAGCGTGTGCTCGGGCACCACCGGGCACGCCGAGGCCGTGGAAGTCACCTTCGACCCGGACGTGGTTCCCGCCGAGGTGGTCCTGGACCTGTTCTTCACGGGCCACGACCCCACCACGCTGAACCGCCAGGGCTACGACGTGGGCACGCAATACCGCTCCGCGATGTTCCCCGCGGACGACGAGCAGCGGCGCACCTTCGAGGCCGCGATCGCCCGCGCGCAGGAGCTGTTCGAGGACCCCGTGGTCACCACGGTGGAGCCCCTGGGCCCCCTGCACGAGGCCGAGGACTTCCACCAGGACTTCTACGGCAACCAGCCGTTCAACGGATACTGCCAGGTGATCATCAACCCCAAACTGGCCAAGGTCCGCAAACATTACGCCGCGTGGCTCACGGACTGAGATCCCACGCCTCGTCGCGACTACGCTGACACGGAATCCCCGTACGGTCCGCGGCACCCGCATGCCGCGAACGCGATACCACCGAACAGGAGACACGCCATGGGCACCATCTACAACGACGTCACGGAGATCGTGGGGGGCACCCCCCTGGTCCGGCTGAACCGGCTCGACAACGACCTCCCCGGCAACGTGGCCGTCAAGCTCGAGTTCTACAACCCCGCCAACTCCGTGAAGGACCGCATCGGCAAGGCCATCGTGGACGCGGCCGAGGCCTCCGGCCAGCTCAAGCCCGGCGGCACGATCGTGGAGGGCACCTCCGGCAACACCGGCATCGCGCTCGCCATGGTGGGTGCGGCCCGCGGCTACAAGGTCATCCTGACCATGCCGGAGACCATGTCCACCGAGCGTCGCGTCATGCTGCGCGCCTACGGCGCGGAGATCGTGCTGACCCCCGGCGCGGACGGCATGCGCGGCGCGGTGGACAAGGCCCAGGAGATCGTGGACACCACCGAGAACGCGGTGCTCGCGAGCCAGTTCGCCAACCCCGCGAACCCCCAGGTGCACTACGAGACCACGGGTCCGGAGGTCTGGGAGGACACGAACGGGCAGGTGGACGTCTTTGTGGCGGGCGTCGGCACCGGTGGCACCATCTCCGGCGTCGGGAAGTACCTGCGCGAGCAGAAGTCGGACGTGCGCCTCATCGCCGTGGAGCCCTCCGACTCCCCGCTGCTCACCGAGGGCAAGGCCGGGCCCCACAAGATCCAGGGCCTCGGCGCCAACTTCGTGCCGGACGTCCTGGACCGCGAGGTCTACGACGACGTCTACGACGTCACCGTGGAGGACTCCGTGAGGGTCGCACGCGACCTCGGCACCAAGGAGGGCATTCTCGGAGGCATCTCTTCCGGCGCCATCGTGTGGGCCGCCCTGCAGGAGGCTGCGAAGGACGAGAACCGCGACAAGCTGATCGTGGCCGTGGTCTGCGACTTCGGCGAGCGCTACATCTCCACCATCCTCTACGAGGACATCCGGGGCTGATCGCACCCACCAACGGGCATTGCGGGTGCCCGGGGCCTGCACCCTCACCGGCGCGCCCCGGGCACCCGTTCGTCACTTTCACCGCCTCCCGGCCCCGCGCCCGGCACTCGGGCGCGGCGTGCACGGCCCGCCGACCTGGGACAATGGACCGGTCTGCCGGTCCACCACCGAAGGGGAATTTCACGTGAGCTTCTGGCGCCGACTCCGCGAGGACATCGACACGGCCCGCACCCACGACCCCGCGGCGCGCTCCGCCGTGGAGATCGTGCTGAACTACTCCGGGCTGCACGCCATCTGGGCGCACCGGCTCTCCCACCGGCTGTGGCAGAAGCCCGAGCGGCGGCTGCTGGCCCGCACCGTGTCCCAGGTCGCGCGTTTCGCCACTGGAGTGGAAATCCACCCGGGGGCCACGATCGGCCGCCGCTTCTTCATCGACCATGGCATGGGGGTCGTGATCGGGGAGACGGCAGAGATCGGCGAGGACGTCATGATCTACCACGGTGTCACGCTGGGCGGCCGCTCGCTGGAGCCAGTCAAGCGCCACCCCACCATCGGGGACCGGGTCACCATCGGCGCGGGGGCCAAGATCCTCGGCCCGCTCACCGTGGGCCACGACTCCTCGGTGGGCGCCAACGCCGTGGTGGTCAAGCACGTCCCCGAGGACTCCATCGTCACGGGCATCCCCGGCAAGGTCCGCCGCAGGACACCGGAGAAGCAGGAGCCGCTCGTGGACCCGGCCACCTACATCGACCCCGCCATGTGGATCTGAGAGCTCCCCTCCCGCCACCACGACGGCGCCCGCTCCCCCTGTCGGGGAACGGGCGTCTTTTCGCTGCACGGACCCCATGGGAGCCTGGCGCCGGGACGAGACCCCGCGACGCCGTTACCCGGGGCCGTGTACCCACGACGAGAACGGGCCGGTTCCTCGTCGGAGGAACCGGCCCGCTGCCAGTGCGTCAGGGCGCCGAGCTCTGGTCTCTGAGCTGCACAATCAGGAGACGACCTCGGAACGGTCCCCGCTCCACAGCACGTGGAAGCTGGACTCGGGATCGTCGATGCGCTTGTAGGTGTGCGCGCCGAAGTAGTCGCGCAGACCCTGGGTCAGCGCGGCGTTCAGACGCGGGCGACGCAGGCCGTCGTAGTATGCGAGCGCCGAGGAGAACACCGGGGCGGGGATGCCGCGTTCCACCGCGCGGGCGACCACGCGACGCCACGCCGGCAGGGCGTCCTCAATGGAATTCACGAACTCGGGCGCGAAGAGCAGGTTCAGCGGGGCCTTGTCACCCTCGTAGGCCTTCATGATCACGTTGAGCAGATCGGCACGGATGATGCAGCCGTTGCGCCACAGGCTCGCGATCGTGGCGAGGTCCAGGGTCCAGCCGTACTCGCGTCCAGCCATGGTGAGCATGTCCAGGCCCTGGGCGTAGGCCACGAGCTTGGAGGCGTAGAGCGCCTTGCGGACGTCCTCCACGAACCCGGGGTCCTTCACGACGTCCTCCGTGGTGTCCCCGATGCCCGCGGGCAGCACCTCCTGGGCCTCCTTGCGCATCGCGGGCTCCGAGGAGGACAGCGCGCGCGCGAACACGGACTCGGCGATCGCGGTGACCGGGGAACCGAGCTCCAGGGCCTCCTGCACGGTCCAGCGCCCGGTGCCCTTCTGGCCCGCGGCGTCCGCGACGATGTCGATGAACGGTTTGCCGGTCTTCGGGTCCACCTGGCGCAGCACCTGGGCGGTGATCTCGATGAGGTAGGAGGACAGCTCGGTGGTGTTCCACCGGTCGAACACGTCCGCCTGCTCGGCCGGCTCGAGCCCGGCCACGGAGCGCAGCAGCTCGTGGGCCTCGCCGATCACCTGCATGTCCGCGTACTCGATGCCGTTGTGCACCATCTTCACGAAGTGCCCCGCGCCGTCCGTGCCGATCCACGCGCAGCACGGAGCGCCGTCGTCCGCCTTGGCGGAGATGTCCTCGAGCATGGGGCCCAGGGTCCTGTAGGACTCCTCCGAGCCGCCCGGCATGATGGACGGGCCGTTGAGCGCGCCCTCCTCACCGCCGGAGACGCCCACGCCGACGAAGTGCAGCCCGTTCTCCGCGCACTCGCGCTCACGGCGCCGGGTGTCCTGGAAGTACGAGTTGCCGCCGTCGATGATGATGTCGCCCTCGTCCAGCAGCGGCGTGAGCTGCTCAATGACCGAGTCCACGGGTGCGCCGGCCTTGACCATGATCAGCACGCGGCGTGGGCGCTCCAGAGAGTCCACGAGTTCCTGCATGGTCTCCGTGCGGATGAACTCGCCCTCGGAGCCGTGCTCCTCGATCAGGGCGTCCGTCTTCGCCACGGAACGGTTGTGCAGGGCCACGGTGTAGCCGTGGTGCGCGAAGTTGCGGGCAAGGTTGGCGCCCATCACGGCAAGGCCGGTGACACCGATATCAGCTTTGTTTTCTGCAGCCATGTCCCCAGCCTACGCACCCGCGGGGACACGGTGCAGCCGTCCCGGACACCGGGCGGCCGCGGGCACGAGAAAACCCCGGAACCTGGTGGTTCCGGGGCTGTCCGTGTGGTGGAGACCGACGGAATCGAACCGCCGTATCTGTCACGCTCGAAAGCGATCAAGCGCACCAGCGTCCCCTGGTGAACACTGCGGTCTCCCGCGTGCTGCACCGTCATTTTAACCCCCGGTGACGCTGCGGTGTCAAACCGCGGAGCCCCGGGTGAGCGCCACGTGTGCAAGCTCACCGCGCCGCCCCTGCGCGAGAACCCGACCGAACGGTAGGCTGACTCCCAATCGGGTGCTGGCAGCTGCTCCAGTCGTGCCCACCCGATCCCCGGGCCTTTAGCTCAGCTGGTAGAGCGCTACGTTTACACCGTAGATGTCGTCGGTTCGATCCCGGCAGGGCCCACCGGTGCACGCCCCGCCCGTCCTCGGACGAGCGGGGCGTGCTGCATCCTCGATGCATCTGTCCGCGGCGGGCTTCGCCGACGCCAGCCGCGTCCTCCACAGCCGGGCGCGATCCCTGTTGCCGCTCCTGCCAACCTGGCTAGCTTGAGCCCGTGGACGGATGGGAGACAATCACGACCGGGCGCCCCGGCTCGGGCCCGCCCCGCACTGCACGGGTGAGCGCCTCGGTCGGTCACCGCGGAGCAGGGCAGCCACGCGCTGGGCCGTCACGAGCCCGCGCGTGACGGACGGATCAGCGTTGGCGCACGCGGGCGGCGTCATCCCTCCGGCCTGCGCAGGACCGGTCTCGTGACCAGCCCCGCGCCCGCCCCGGTGGCTCCCTGGCGGCCGGGCCGTTCGTCGAGGAGACGTGCCCGCCCGGCATCCGTCCTGCAGCGGCTCGTGGCCTGGCTCGTGTGGCCCGTGGTCCTGGGGCTCCCGCCACTGGTCCTCGTCCTGAGGCCGGCCTTCGGACTCCACGGGCTCCTCACGCTCGTCCACCTCCTCGTCGGCGTGCCCGTGATGTGGCTCGTGGGCATGGTGCTGGCGGTTCTCGTGACGGCACGGGCCTGCCTGGTGCGGCCCTGCGCCGCGGGGGTGTGGACCACGGTCTTCCTGCCGGTCCACTGGCTGCTGCTGGTGGTCCTGGCACTGACGGTGGGCGAGGTCGAGGACACCCGCGGAACCACGACCCCCAGCGCCCTGCAGTGGTGGGGGCTCTCCGAGCAGAGGACCGGGGAGGTCGGAGAGTTCGCCGTCCTGGGCGCGTGCGCGTCCGCGCTGGCGGCCTTCGTTGCGGCGGCGGTCGAACTGGGCACGGCTCGCCGCACGCCGCCCCGGGTGCCTCCCGCGCCGCCCACGGCCTGACTCCGGCACCCGTGCCGTCGCGGCACCACGGCGCGGTGTCCCGGCCGAACCAGTGCCGCCGCGCACCTCGTCAGACGGCGGGAGGGCGCCACATGCCCACCGCGGGAACGGTGCCCCGGCACGGGACAGGACCGCGGGAGGCGAATCCGAAACGCTCGTAGTAGGGCACCAGCCGCTCGGTGGAGGCCTCGAGGTACGTCCCCGCGTGCTCCCGGTCGATCGCCACGAGGCGGTCCTCGAGCAGCCGCGTGCCGATCCCCGTTCCCTGCGCCCGGGGCAGCGTCCCCAGCGCCTTAAGGTACCAGTGCGGAGCGCGCGGGTGGGCGCGCTGGGTGAGGAACTCGGTGATGAACGCATCGGCAATGCGGCCGCGGAACACGCGCGCGTAGGACAGCAGCCCCGGCAGCATCTGGGACAGGTGCACCTTGCTCTCGGGCGCCTCCCACAGGGCCACGCCCTCGGGCCGGGAGCGGTCCTCCCCCACCGCCAGGTACACGTGCCCGCCGGCCTCGAACGTCTCGTGCACGATCCGGCGCCACAGCCGCGTGAGCGAGCCGGTCACCTCGCCGCGCGGCAGCAGGCCCAGCACGTGGGCGTCACCGGCGAACGCCTCGGCCAGCGTGGCCGCGGCACCCGCGGCGTCGGAGGGGGACGCCGGCACGATCTCGACCGGCTGCGTCCCGGGGGCGGGGGTCATCTGCTTCGTCACCACGACCCGACAGTAGCAGTGCACACCCCGCGACGGGTCGCCGTCCTCCACGCTAACCTGCGACGACGCCGCCCCACGGGCCTCAGAGCAGCCGCGGCTGGGTGACGGTCTCGGCCGGCTTCCTCGTACGACGACGCCGCGGGGCCGCGGACCTGCCGCCCGCCCCCTCCGGTGCGTCATCACCCTCCGCGGCGCCGGACGCCGACCGATCGGATGTTTTCCTGCGGGACGTGCCCTTGGACCCCGGTGCAGCCCGGGGGGATGTGTCTGCGGTTCCGGCCGACGGCTCCCCAGAGCCAGCCGACGCGTTGTCGGCACCAGCTGACGCCTCGGCGGCGCTGGCTTGTGCCTCCGCGGCGCTGGTTCCTGCCTCCCCGGCGCCGACGTGTGCTTCCTCGGTGCTGTTCGCCGCCGCTGCCGTGCCGGCCGGTCCCGCGGGGGTGGCGGGCGCGTCCTTGCGGCCCGAGCGGCGTCGTGCCGGAGCGGCGGAGCGTGCGGCGGGGGGAACGAGCGTCTGCTGGCCCGCCAGCTCGGCCTGCTGGTCCCGCAGCACGTCGATGGCCCGCTCGAAGTCCTCCAGGTCCTCGAAGGCCTGGTACACGGACGCGAAGCGCAGGTACGCCACGACGTCCAGGCGGCGCAGCGGCGGCAGGATGGCCAGGCCCACGTCGTGCGCCTCCACCTCGGCGCTGCCGGACGCCCGGATGGACTCCTCGACCTCCTGCGCGAGCATCGCGAGGTCGTCCTCGCTCACGGGCCGGCCCTGGCAAGCCTTGCGCACGCCGTTGACGATCTTCTGCCGGTCGAACGGCTCGGTGACCCCGGAACGCTTGATCACGGAGATGGACGTGGTCTCCAGCGTGGAGAAGCGTCGGCCGCACTCGGTGCAGCGGCGGCGGCGACGGATGGACGTGCCGTCGTCCGAGGTGCGGGAGTCCACCACCTTGGAGTCGTTGTGGCGGCAGAACGGACAGTGCACGGCTCAGCCCTTCCCGTGGGTGTCGGAGGATCCGGTGCCGGGCGCCCCCGAGAGGCGGCCGGCGTCACCCGCGCGGGACGCGGCGTCGTCGTCCGCCCCGGACGTGGGGCCCGGGGCGGTGGCGCGCACGGACCCCTCCGCGCCGCGGGCGTCCCCGCCGTCATGGTCCTCCGAGCGGATGGTCACGGCGCGCCCGTGCGCGGGCAGGTCCTCGCTGCCGGACAGGGCCACGATGTCCCCCTCCAGCTCGGCGAGCGCCTCGCGGGTGTACTCGACCACCTGCACGGCCTTCATGAAGGATGCGGCCTGCAGCCCGGACGCGAACACCGCGGTGCCGCCCGTGGGCAGCACGTGGTTGGAGCCGGCGGCGTAGTCCCCCAGCGGCACGGGACTGTACGGGCCCACGAAGATGGCCCCGGCGTTGCGGACCCGTGCGGCCACCGCGCGGGCGTCGCGCGTGTGGATCTCCAGGTGCTCCGCGGCGTACGCGTCCGCAACCGCGATCGACTGCTCCAGCCCGTCCGTGAGCACCACCCCGGACTGCGGACCGCCCAGGGCCGTGGCGATCCGCTCACGGTGCCGTGCCGCGGGAACCTGCCGGTCGAGCTCGCGCTCCACGGCTCGGGCCAGCCCGGGCGAGTCGGTGATGAGCACCGAGCCCGCCGCGGGGTCGTGCTCCGCCTGGGAGATCAGGTCCGCGGCCACGTAGCGCGGGTCCGCGGAGTCGTCCGCGAGGACGGCGATCTCGGTGGTCCCCGCCTCGGCGTCCACCCCCACGAGGGAGCGCAGCTGGCGCTTGGCCGTGGCCACGAAGATGTTGCCGGGGCCGGTGAGGGTGTTCACGGGCTCGAGGACGTCCTGGCCGTCCGTCACACCCAGGGCCATGGCCGCGAGGGACTGGGCACCGCCCACGGCCCACACCTCGTCCACGCCGAGCAGCCCGGCCGCCCCCAGGATCACGGGGTGCGGCAGACCGCCGAACTCCTTCTGCGGGGGCGAGCACAGCACCACAGACTCCACGCCCGCGGCCTGGGCCGGCACCACGTTCATCACCACGGAGGACGGGTACACGGCCAGTCCCCCGGGAATGTAGAGGCCCGCGCGGCGCACCGCGGTCCAGCGGTGGCGCAGCACCGCCCCGGGTGCCACCTCCACCTCGACGTCCCGCGGGCGCTGGGCCTCGGCGAACGCCCGGGTGCGGGCGATGGCGGTCTCCAGGGCGCGCCGGACCTCCGGGGCCAGCTCCGCAACGGCCCGCTCGATCTGCTCGGGGCCCACGCGCAGGCGCTGCTGCTCCACACCGTCGAACCGGTGGGCCAGCTCGCGCAGCGCGTCCGCCCCGCGCGCGCGGACGTCCTCGATGATCCCCCGGACGGTGTCCTCGGCCGCGGAGACCGACGACGCCGCCTGGCGCGGCACCACGCCCCGCAGCTCGTCCCAGCCCAGGTGCTGCCCGCGCAGGTCGATGACCCGCAGGTGGGCGCGGTCGGGGCCGGAGGACGGGGAGCTCTGGGGTTGCACGTTCACCGTGCCAGTCTACAATCGCGCGTCAAAACAGCCCGGGACGCCCGCGCACGGCCCGCCCGTGGCAGACGCGTGGTCGGTCCGGATCGCGGGCTCCGGCCACCGCCGTCCACGCCCGCTCTCGATACCCACCTGGGTGTCGGCGGATCGGTGAGCGGGCGGGCGGACACGGTGCACGTGACCCCGGTGCGAGACGGGTCCTGCAGCGCGGGGCCGGGCCCCGTTCGTGGCGCCTGGAACATGGCGCGCTCCAGCCTCGAGGCTGTTCAGGCCTCCAGGCAGGCGGGCCCCAGCAGCACCTTGAGGTCTCCGAACAGCGCGGGTGACGGGTTCACCCGGTACTCCGGGCCCAGCCGCATCACCTGGATGCTGCGCCGGGTGTCCAGGTGGATCCGCACCTCGGAATCGCCCCTGTGGTTGCGCAGCACCTCCCCGATCTGACGGATGGTGGCCTCCGTGGCGCGGTGCTCGGGCAGGGCCACGCACACCGGCCCCGACGAGCCGTCCACGCTCAGCTCGGGCACCGTGAGCTCCTGCGCAGAGATGGTGATCGAGCCGTCGTCGCGGCGCTGCATGCGTCCCTTGATCACGCAGATCAGGTCCTCCGCGAGCACCCCCGCGATCGGCGCGTACGCCTTGCCGAAGAACATCACCTCGATCGAGCCCGAGCGGTCCTCGAGCTCCACCCGGGCGTAGGCGTTGCCGGAGGACTTCGCGATCCTGCGGGACAGGGAGGTGATCATGCCGCCGATGGTGACCACGGCGCCGTCGGGCCGCGTGTTCTCCTCGGTGAGCAGCGGCGCGATGGCCGTGTCCGTGTACTGGCCCAGGGCGTCGTCGAGACCGCGCAGCGGGTGGTCCGAGACGTAGAGGCCCAGCATCTCGCGCTCGAAGGCGAGCAGGTCCTTGCGCTCCCACTCGGGGACGTCCGGGACCTCCACGGAGAACGTCTCCTGCTCGTCGTCCTCGGAACCGCCCATCGAGAAGATGTCGAACGTGAACTCGCCGTTGTCCTCCTTCTTCTTCTGCGCCACGACGTCCTCGACGGCCTGCTCGTGGCACATCACCAGGCTGCGGCGCGTGTGCCCGAGCTGGTCGAACGCGCCGGCCTTGATCATGGACTCGATGGTGCGCTTGTTGCAGACCACCGCCGGGACCTTGGCCAGGAAGTCGTTGAAGGACGTGAACTTCCCCTGCTCGTTGCGAGCGTCCACCATGGCCTGGACCACGTTGGCGCCCACGTTGCGCACCGCTCCCATGCCGAAGCGGATGTCCGTGCCCACAGGGGTGAAGTTCAGCTCCGACTCGTTGACGTCCGGCGGCAGCACCGTGATGCCCATGTGGCGGCACTCGGTGAGGTACATGGCCAGCTTGTCCTTGTCGTCGCCCACCGAGGTGAGCAGCGCCGCCATGTACTCGGCCGGGTAGTGCGCTTTGAGGTACGCGGTCCAGTAGGAGACCAGACCGTACGCGGCGGAGTGCGCCTTGTTGAACGCGTAGTCCGAGAACGGCAGCAGGATGTCCCACAGGGCCTTGATCGCGGCCTCCGAGTAGCCACGGTCCACCATGCCCTGGTGGAAGCCCTGGTACTGCTTGTCCAGCTCGGCCTTCTTCTTCTTGCCCATGGCGCGGCGCAGGATGTCCGCCTGGCCCAGCGAGTAGCCCGCGACCTTCTGGGCGATCGCCATCACCTGCTCCTGGTACACGATCAGCCCGTACGTGGTGCCCAGGATGTCCTCGAGCGGCTCGGCCAGCTCGGGGTGGATGGGGGTGATCTCCTGTGCACCGTTCTTGCGCAGCGCGTAGTTGGTGTGGGAGTTCGCGCCCATGGGGCCCGGCCGGTACAGGGCGATGGTCGCGGAGATGTCCTCGAAGTTGTCGGGGCGCATGAGCTTGAGCAGCTGGCGCATGGGCCCGCCGTCCAGCTGGAACACGCCCAGGGTGTCCCCGCGGGCCAGCAGCTCGTAGGAGCCGGGGTCGTCGATGGGCAGGTGCTCCAGGTCCAGCACGAAGCCGTCCCGGTTGAGGGCGATGTTCTCCAGGGCGTCGGAGATGATCGTGAGGTTGCGCAGCCCCAGGAAGTCCATCTTGATCAGCCCCAGGCCCTCGCACGTGGGGTAGTCGAACTGGGTGATCACCTGCCCGTCCTGCTCGCGGCGCATGAGCGGGATGATGTCGATCAGCGGGTCCGAGGACATGATCACGCCCGCGGCGTGGACACCCCACTGGCGCTTGAGCCCCTCCAGGCCCTGCGCCGTCTCGAAGACCTTCATGGACTCGGGGTCGTCCTCGAGGACCTCGCGCAGCTCGCCGGCCTCGTCGTAGCGCTTGGCGTCCTTGTCGTAGACGTCCTGCAGGGAGATGCCCTTGCCCATGACGTCCGGCGGCATGGCCTTGGTGAGCCGCTCCCCCATGGAGAACGGGTAGCCCAGCACGCGCGAGGAGTCCTTCAGCGCCTGCTTGGCCTTGATGGTGCCGTACGTGACGATCATGGCCACGCGCTCGTCCCCGTACTTCTCCGTGACGTAGTGGATCACCTCGGAGCGGCGGCGGTCGTCGAAGTCCACGTCGAAGTCGGGCATGGACACGCGGTCCGGGTTGAGGAAGCGCTCGAAGATCAGCCCGTGCGCCAGGGGGTTCAGCTCCGTGATGCGCATGGCGTACGCCACCATGGAACCGGCACCGGAACCACGGCCCGGGCCCACGCGGATGCCGTTGTCCTTGGACCAGTTGATGAAGTCGGCGACCACCAGGAAGTAGCCGGGGAAGCCCATCTGGATGATGATCTTCTTCTCGTACTCCGCCTGCTCGCGGACGTCGTCCGGGATCCCCTCCGGGAAGCGGTAGTGCAGCCCCTTCTCCACCTCCTTGATGAACCACGAGGTCTCGTCCTCCCCCTCGGGCGTGGGGAAGCGCGGCATGTAGTTGGCGGAGGTGTCGAACTCCACCTCGCAGCGCTCGGCGATCTCCAGGGTGTTGTCGCACGCGTCCGGGAAGTCCCGGAACAGCTCGCGCATCTGCTCGGGGGATTTGAGGTAGAACTCGTCCGCGTCGAACTTGAAGCGCTTGGGGTCCTGCAGGGTGGAGCCGGACTGCACGCACAGCAGCGCCGCGTGGGACTTGGCGTCCTCCGCGTGGGTGTAGTGCAGGTCGTTGGTGGCCACCAGGGGCAGGTTGAGCTCCTTGGCCAGGCGCAGCAGGTCCTGGGTCACGCGCTTCTCGATGCCCAGCCCGTGGTCCATGAGCTCGCAGTAGAAGTTCTCCGCGCCGAAGATGTCGCGGAACTCCGCCGCGGCCTTCACGGCCTCGTCGTACTGGCCCAGCCGTAGCCGGGTCTGCACCTCCCCGGACGGGCAGCCCGTGGTGGCGATGAGCCCCTTGCCGTACTGGTTCAGCAGCTCCCGGTCCATGCGGGGCTTGTACAGCTGACCCTCCAGGGACGCCTTGGTGGAGGCGCGGAAGAGGTTCTGCATGCCCTCGCTGGACTGCGCGAGCAGGGTCATGTGGGTGTAGGCGCCGGCACCGGAGACGTCGTCCCGCCCGCCGTCCGCGAACTTCACGCGCGTGCGGTCCTGGCGAGCCGTGCCCGGCGTGAGATAGGCCTCCACGCCGATGATCGGTTTGATCCCGGCCGCGCGGGCCTTGTTCCAAAAGTCGAAAGCCCCGAACACGAACCCGTGGTCCGTGGTGGCCAGGGAGTCCATGCCCAGCCGGTGGCACTCCTCGAAGAGGTCGTTCAGGCGCGCGGCACCGTCCAGCATGGAGTACTCGGTGTGCACGTGGAGATGGGTGAAGCCTTTTTTGCCGGTCGCCGAAGTCACCCGGCCATTCTAGGCCGCGGCTCCGACGTCCCCGCCCGCGGGCGGGCGGAGATCCGTCACAGCCGGGGTCCGCCCTCGCGCAGCGTCTCCACGGCGTAGGCGAGGTCCGTGGGGTACGGGCTCTCGTACTCCACGTGCTGGCCCGTGGCGGGGCTCGTGAAGCCCAGGCGCTTGGCGTGCAGCCACTGCCGGGTCAGCCCCAGCCCGGCGGAGAGGGCCGGATCCGCGCCATAGGTGAGGTCCCCGCAGCACGGGTACTGCAGGGCACTGAAGTGCACGCGGATCTGGTGGGTGCGCCCGGTCTCCAGGTGCACCTCCACCAGGGAGGCACGCCCGAAGGCCTCGAGCACCTCGTAGTGGGTCACCGAGTTCCGCCCGTCCTCCATGACCGCGAAGCGCCACTCGTGGCCCGGGTGGCGTCCGATGGGGGCGTCGATGGTCCCCTTCAGGGGGTCCGGGATGCCCTGGACCACCGCGTGGTAAACCTTGGTGACCGTGCGCTCCTTGAACGCCCGCTTGAGCTGGGAGTAGGCGCCCTCCTCCCGGGCCACCACCATGAGCCCGGAGGTGCCCACGTCCAGACGGTGCACGATCCCCTGCCGCTCGGGAGCGCCCGAGGTGGCCACGGAGATCCCCGCCCCGGCCAGGGCACCGACCACCGTGGGCCCCTTCCACCCCGGTGAGGGGTGCGCCGCGACACCGGCGGGCTTGTCGACCACCACGTAGGAGGGCTCCACGTGCACGAGCCGCAGGTCCGGCACGTGCTGCGGCGCGATCCGGTGCGGGTCCTCCGGGACGGGAACCTCCACGGTGTACGTCTCGGACACCGCCACGCGGTGGGACTTGGCCACGGGGCTGCCCCGGTGGCTCACGCGCTGCTCGGCGCACAGCTGCGCGGCCGCCGAGCGGGAGAGCCCCGTCCAGGCGGCCACGGCGGCGTCGAGCCGCAGTCCGTCCTGCTCCGGGGGGACCGTGAAGCGGGTGGTGTCGAACTGCGGCTCGGAACCCGTGGGGCGCGTGCGCTCAGCGGTCACGGGACGCCTCCAGGTCACGGTCGGTCACGATCAGCACGAGCACCAGGGCGATGCCCGTGACCACCCCGCAGTCAGCGACGTTGAAGATCGCGAAGTGCGGCACGGCGATGAAGTCCACCACGTGGCCCACACCGAAGCCGGGATCCCGGAACAGCCGGTCCGCGAGGTTGCCCAGCGTGCCGCCGAGCACGAGCCCCAGGGCCACGGCCCACCAGGGATCGCGCACCCGGCGCAGCGTCCACAGGATCAGCACCGCCACCACCGCCATCACCAGGGTGAAGAACCACGTGGACCCGGAGCCCAGCGAGAACGCGCCTCCGCTGTTGCGGATGTGCTCCCACCACAGCAGGCCGGGCACCACCGGGTGCTGCTCCCCGACGGCCAGGTGGTGGACCACCCAGAGCTTGACGAGCTGGTCTGCGGCGAGCAGGGCGGCGGCCACGAAGAGGCTGGCAACGGCGCAGCGGCGGCCCGTCCGTCCGAGGACGGGGGCCACCGCTGCGGGTGCGTGATCGGTCACGCGCTTACTTGGTGCCCGTGCGCTTGCCGGTCACGGCCTTGGAGGCGTCCGTGGGCGCGAGCGAACCGGTGTTGTCCAGGTCCCGCAGCTGCCCGTTGAGGAAGCTCTTGAGGTTGCTGCGGTAGTCAGCCTCGAAGGTGCGCAGCTGCGCGACGGCCGCCTCGAGGTCCACCTTCTCGGTCTCGAGCGCCGACAGAGTCTGCTCCTTGGTGCGCTTGCCCTCGGCCACGAGGTGGTCGGCCTGGGTGCGGCCCTCGGTGATCAGCCGCTCACGCTCGGCCTGGCCCTGCGAGACGTAGTCGTCGTGCAGCTTCTGGGCCATGGCGAGCACCGCTGCGGCGGACTGCGAGGACTCGGCCGTGGCGGGGTCCGACGCCGCGGTGCCGGTGGGCGACGTCGCCGGGGCGGGGGCGGCGCTCGTGGCCGCGCTCGTGGTCTCCACCGGGGTGGTCTCCTCGGCGGGAGCGGCAACGGGCTCGGAGACCGAAGCGGCGTCATCGTGCGCGGTGGACTGGGAGGCGGCGACCGTGGTGGCGCCGGCGGCGTGGCCGGTCTCGTCGGCGGACGCGGTCTCGGGCTGCCCGCCGAGGGTCTCCACCTGCTTGCGCAGGGTCTCGTTCTCCTGGTTCAGCCGACGCAGCTCCACGACCACCTCGTCGAGGAAGTCGTCGACCTCGTCCTGGTCGTAGCCCTCACGGAACTTGGTGGGCTGGAACCGCTTGTTGATGACGTCTTCTGCTGTCAAAGCCATGAGATCTTCTCGCTCCTCGTGTTGGACTTGGAACCGCTCGGCGCATCCGGGCCCGTTCAGGCGCCCCTCGACCGGCGGAGGGATTCGGACCCAGGATATACAACCGTGCCCCGGCCCCGATGATAGTCACACCCGCAGCAGCAGACCGGCCACGAGAGACTGCAGGATGCTGATGACGAACACCAGGATCAGGAAGCCCAGATCCAGTGCCACCCCGCCGAAGCGCAGCGGCGGCACGAGCCGGCGCAGGGCGTTCATGGGGGGATCGGTCAGCGAGTAGATCGTGGACGCCGCCACCAGGGCCACGCCCCGGGGCCGCCACCCGCGCGCGAACATCTGGACCCAGTCCAGCACGAGCCGCCCCAGCAGGGCGATGTACAGGACGTGGACCACCAGGTAGACGATCGACAGCGCGAGGTGCACGGGTCAGCCCTCGACCTGTTCGAGGGACGCGGGCTCCTCGTCGATGTCGTCGCTGTGGCCCTGGTCCCGGACCTCCACGAAGGACGGGGTCAGCAGGAACACCTTGGCGGTGACGCGCTCGATGGAACCGTGCAGGGCGAACACGAGGCCGGCGGCGAAGTCCACGAGCCGCTTGGCCTCGGCCTCGCCCATGTCGGAGACGTTCATGATCACGGGGGTCCCGTCCCGGAAGGCCTCCCCGATCGACTTGGCGTCGTTGTAGGACCGGGGATGCACGGTGGTGATGGTGCGCAATTCGTTCTCGTCCTCTCGGGAACTGGGAGCCCGCTTGATGGGGGTCACGGGGGCTCTGTACTCGGGGGAACGGCGCGCCACGGAGGTGCTGCCGCTCTCGCTCACGGCGGCGGAGGAGCCGCCGGCGCTCTGGGGGGTGTCCCGAGGGCGGGGGGTTTCATCGGAGATGTACTCGTCGTCGCTCTCGGCCAGCCCGAGATACACCATGGTGCGACGCAGCGCTCCGGCCATATTCTCTCCTCGATTCCTTCAGCGGGGGGCGACGTGCATCGGCCCGCATGTCGTCCGGCACAACGCTACCGCACCGCGGGGCGGGCCCCGAGGACATCGGAGCCGATGCGCACGTGCGTGGCACCGGCCCCCACGGCGGCCTCCAGGTCACCGCTCATCCCGGCCGAGACGGCACGCGCGTCCGGGTGCCGGCGCTGCAGCCGCTGGGAGATCTCCCAGAGCCGTTCGAAGGCTTCCTCGGGGCGGGCCCCGCGCGGTGCCACGGTCATCACACCACCCAGGGAGAGGCCCTCGGTGCCCGCGATCGCGTCCGCGAGCTCGGCGACGGCGTCCGGGTGCGCTCCCCCGCGGCCGCCCTGCTCGGCGGCGTGCGGGTCCACGTCCACCTGCACGAGGCACGTGAGGTCCCGGGTGGCGCACGGACCGGGTGCGGCGTCCCCCGCGGCGACCGCGTCCCGGTGGTTGCGGACCGCCTTCCCGAGCGCGGTCACGAGCGAGGGGCGGTCCACGGAGTGCACCCAGGAGGCGTAGCGCACCACGTGCTTGGCCTTGTTGGACTGCAGCTGGCCCACGAAGTGCCACACGGGCGGGGTCACGGACGGCTCGCGCAGGGCCAGTTCCTCGGCCACCTCCGCGGCCTTGGGTCCCGCCTCCTGGTCCTTGTTCTCCCCCACGGCGCGCACGCCCAGCTCGCGCAGCCGCAGGACGTCCTGCGCGGGGAAGAACTTGGTGACCACCACGAGAGAGGGCAGCTCACCGCCGTGGGAGCGGTCCTCGGGGCGCTGGGCCGCCGCGTCCAGGATCCGGCGCCGCACGGCGGACAGCCGCTGGGCCAGCTCGGCGGTGCGCCGTGCACCGCTCTCGGCAGGGCCCCCCTCGTGGACATCGTTCCCCCGGACGTCGTTCCCGGGGGATCCGGGCTCGTGGTTCACGGCGTCGGGGTCGTGGTGCTCGCTCACGCGTGCTCCTTCCTGGCCAGGGGCCACACGAGGCCCGCGATGCGTCCCGGGGTGGCGCCCCGGCGGTACGAGAAGAGGTCCGGGTGCTCGAGCGTGCACCACGCCCGGCGGTCGTCGCACGCCGGGTCGATCCGCACGCCGTGCGCCTCGAGGACCGCCCGCGCGGCCGCGGGCAGGTCCAGCCCCGGGGTGCCCCACGAGGTGGTGGTGGCGATGCCCGGCAGGGACCGCTCGGCATCCTGCGCCATGGCCTCGGGCACCTCGTAGCAGGACCCGCACACGGCGGGCCCGATCCACGCGGTGACCTCCCGCGCCCCCCGCTCGCGCAGGGCGTGCACGGCGTTCTGCAGCACACCGTCCAGCAGACCGCGGCGCCCGGCGTGTGCCACCCCGAGCAGCGGTGCCGGGCCGCCCTCGCCGCGCCCCACGAGCACCACGGGCAGGCAGTCCGCGGTGAGGATCCCCAGCGGGGTGCCGTCCGTGCTCACCGCCGCGTCCGCCTCGGGTGCGGTGTCCGGGACGTCCGTGGCGGTGACGTCCACGACCTCGGTGCCGTGCACCTGTCGCACGTAGCGCACCGGTCCCGATCCCAGCACCCGTTCCAGGTCACGACGCCGCCGCGCCACCTCGGCGGGCTCGTCACCCGTGTGGGCAGCCAGGTTCCCCTCCGCGACGCTCGTGAAGGCGACGCCCACGGCGTCGTGCTCGGTGCGGAACCACATCGGGTCCTCCTCTGGATCGGTCCGCCCGCGGGCGGGAACGTCAACGGGGTGACCACCACTCGGGCGGTCACCCCGTTGCTCGGGCGGATCCGGGTCACGCCCGGGGACCACCTCGCGGGTGGCCGCCGGGACCGGTCCGGTCCGCGGTGGGATGCGGGTGCTCGGCACCCGCCGCGTCACTTCAGGAAGTCCGGGAAGTCCAGGGAGTCCTTGCGCGCGGAGGTGTTCGACGAGGACGGCGCGTCCGCCTCGGCGGGCAGGTCCACGTCGAACCCGGCGTCGTCGGGGATGTCGTCGTCCTGGCCCTGGCCCTGGCGCGAGCCGAAGCCTGCGGCCGGAGCGCCGTAGGAGTTGCCGCCGCGCTGGGGCGAACGGCCCAGCCCGGACGGACGGGAGGCGTCCCCGCCGAACGCGGCACGGGTGCTCTCCGCCTGGCGCTGCGCCGGCGAGGAGTTGTTCGCGTTGGTCTCCTGGGACACGGAGTCGAAGCCGGCGGCGATCACGGTCACGCGCGCCTGGTCGCCCAGGGCGTCGTCGATCACGGCACCGAAGATGATGTTCGCCTCCGGGTGGGCCACCTCCTGGACCAGGCGGGCGGCCTCGTTGATCTCGAACAGCCCGAGGTCCGAGCCGCCCTGGATGGAGAGCAGCACGCCGTGGGCGCCGTCGATGGACGCCTCCAGCAGCGGCGAGGCGATCGCGAGCTCCGCCGCCTTCACGGCGCGGTCCTCGCCCTGCGCGGAGCCGATGCCCATGAGCGCGGAGCCCGCGCCCTGCATCACGGACTTGACGTCCGCGAAGTCCAGGTTGATCAGGCCGGGGGTGGTGATCAGGTCGGTGATGCCGGAGACGCCCGAGAGCAGCACCTGATCCGCGGACTTGAACGCGTCCAGCATGGAGACGTTGCGGTCCGAGATGGATAGCAGGCGGTCGTTGGGGATCACGATGAGCGTGTCCACCTCGTCCCGCAGGGTCTCGATGCCGTTCTCCGCCTGGTTGGAGCGGCGGCGGCCCTCGAAGGTGAACGGACGGGTGACCACGCCGATGGTCAGCGCACCCAGGGACCGGGCGATGCGCGCCACCACGGGAGCGCCGCCCGTGCCGGTGCCGCCGCCCTCGCCGGCGGTCACGAAGACCATGTCGGCGCCCTTGAGCACCTCCTGGATCTCCTCCTCGTGGTCCTCGGCGGCCTGGCGCCCCACGTCCGGGTTGGCCCCGGCACCGAGGCCGCGGGTCAGCTCGCGGCCGACGTCGAGCTTGACGTCCGCGTCGGACATCAGCAGCGCCTGGGCGTCCGTGTTGATGGCAATGAACTCGACGCCGCGCAGGCCTTCCTCGATCATGCGGTTCACGGCGTTGACACCGCCGCCGCCGATGCCGACCACCTTGATGACGGCCAAGTAGTTCTGGGGGGTTGAGGAGTCCATATGCACCTAACTCGCGTGGGCTTGCGGGGATGGTATCTGTCGGGAAAAGTCTTGAGTCTTACGTGAAACTTGGATGAAATGCGGTCCGCCGGGGGATGCACTTCCGTTGCGCCCAAGGATAACAAGCCCCGACGCGTTGTCCCTATCATATTCCCACGTGTTACCGGCGTGTGCCACATCCGCCCAGGTCAGCCGCAGGTTTAAAGATTCACTGGAATCTTCTGCGAATCACCGGCGCTACTTCACCACGGGGTGGCCGGGGGCCGACACGTCGATCTCCGTGGCCCCGTCCACCGTGTGGGAGTTCACGAGCGCGGCCACCACCTGGGACTTCACCTCGCTGTCGCGGGCGTCCCCCCACACGACCTTCTTGCCGTCCTTCAGGGTCAGCTCCACGGCGGAACCCGACGGCGCCGCGGCGCTGTCGAGGCGGGCCAGCACGTCCGCGGGCAGGGCCGCGAGGACGTCCGAGACGTCCTGGAACTTCTGGGTGCTCAGCACGTCGCGGCCGCCGTCGACCAGGGGGACGTCCGGGCGGCGCTCGGCGGGCACCGTGTCCAGCGGCTTGCCCTCGGAGTCCACCAGCACCAGGTTGGCGCCGTCCTTGACCACCGCGACCCCCACGCGCTCGTGCAGGTGCACGGAGATCGTGTGGGGCGGCCGGAAGGCCACGTCCACGGACTTCACCTGGGGCACGTCGCCCACGGAGTCCTTGACGTCCTGCGCGGAGATCCGGGTCATGGGCACGCCCTGGTACCCGGACAGTGCGTCCTGCACGCGCTGGGGGTCCGTGACCCGGGCTCCCTGCACATCGATCGTGCGGGTGGCAAACAGCGGGGAGAAGAACACCGCGACCGCGAGCGCGAGCAGCACCAGCAGGGACACGAGCAGCGTCAGCAGGCGCCGGCGGCGACGCGTGCGGTGCGGGCTGGGCGGGAACTGCAGCACCGTGGAGCCGCCCTCCCCCGGCTCGGGACCCGCCTGGCCCGCGCCGTCCGCGGCCGCGGCGTCCTCGGCCCGCGCTGCGCGGCGTCGGGCTCGCCAGCTCGAGAAGCGTCCCCCGGCCTCGGGCACGGCCTCGAGCTGACCCGGGTCCACGCGCGAGACCTTGGAGCCGTCGTTGACGTGCACGCGCGGGGTCTCGGACCCGCCCCTGTCCTCGGCGCCCCGCACGTCCTCGGGAAGGCGACCGCCCGGACCGCCCCGTTCGGCGCCCGGTACGGACGAGCCGTACGCCGTGGAGCCAGCACGGAGCCCGGCCCCCTCCCCGGAGGCGGCGGAATCCCCGAGAGGCGCGCGGGCGGCGTCGTCGTCCCCCGCGGGGGTGCCGCGTCCGTCCGCCGGCGGCTGGTGCGGGGGTGTCGAGCGTGCCATCAGTGCCGCGCCAGGGCCGCGAGCACCTGCGGGCCGAGGGTCGTGACGTCCCCGGCGCCCACGGTCATCACCACGTCACCGGGTTCGGCGCGCGCCACCACGGCCTCGACCGCCTCCCGGGTGGCCGGCGTGGAGACCACGCGCCCGTTGCGCGCGTGGCCGGTGATCGTGGCCCCGGTGATCCCGGGCTCGGGCTGCTCCCGGGCCCCGAAGACGTCCGTGACGCACGCGAGATCCGCGAGCTCCAGGGCGCGGCAGAACGCCTCGGCGAACTCGCGCGTGCGGGAGTACAGGTGCGGCTGGAAGATCGCGAGCACCCGGCGCCCGCCGGCCACGTCCCGGGCGGCACCGAGCGCGGCGGCCACCTCGGTGGGGTGGTGGGCGTAGTCGTCGAAGACGCGCACCCCGCCCTGCTCGCCCTTGAGGTCGAAGCGCCGCGCGGAGCCGTGGAAGTCCGCGAGCCCCGCGAGCAGCTGCTCCGGGTCCGCTCCCGCGGCGCACCCCGCGGCGAAGGCCGCCGCGGCGTCGGCGGCGTTGTGGGCCCCGGGCACGGCCAGCTCCAGCAGGGCCTCCCGCCGCCCGCCGGGCACGGGGAAGCCGATCCGGCACGTGGTGCCGGTGCCGTGGGGGGTCAGCTCGGAGAGCACCACGTCCGCCCCCGGGTCCGTGCCGTAGCTGAGCACCGCACCGCCGCGGGTACGACGCCGCTCGGCCAGCCGGGCCGCGCCGGGATCGTCCGCGCACGCCACCAGGGTGCCGCCCTCCCGGATGGTGTCGGAGAACTCGTCGAAGGCCCGGTGGAACGCCTCCGCGCTGCCGTAGTGATCCAGGTGGTCCGGCTCCACGTTGGTGACCACGGCCACCTCGGGGTGGTAGGCCATGAACGAGCCGTCCGACTCGTCGGCCTCGGCCACGAACCACTCGCCGGCGTCGAAGCCCGCGTTCGCCCCGAGGTCCGCCACGTGGGCGCCGATGGCCCACGAAGGCCGCAGCCCCGCGGCGCGCAGGGCCACGGCGGTCATGGAGCTGGTGGTGGTCTTGCCGTGCGTGCCCGCCACGGCGATCACGCGGCGCCCGTGCATCGCGGCCGCGAGCGCCTGCGAGCGGTGCAGCACGCGCAGCCCGGCCCCGCGCGCGGCGGCCAGCTCCGGGTTCTGCTCCCGGATGGCGGTGGAGACCACCACCGTGGAGGCACCGGCCACGTGGGCGGCGTCCTGGCCCACGAACACCGTGGCCCCGAGCGACTCGAGGTCCCGCAGCCCCGCGGAGTCCTTCGCGTCCGAGCCGCTCACGGGCACCCCGCGCGCGAGCAGAAGCCGGGCCACAGCGGACATCCCCGCCCCGCCCATGCCGATGAGGTGCACGCGGCCCAGGGCGTGTGGGTCGAGCGGTTGCTGGCTGTTCACGGTGGTCTCCTGGGGAAGGGGGTGGGGGTCAGGCGCGGGCGGCGTCGAGGGTCAGGCGGGCCATCACCTGGGCGGCGTCGCGCACGCCGTGGGCCGCCGAGGCCCGGGCCATGCGGTCCAGGCGGGCGGTGTCGGTGACGAGCGGTGCCACGGTGTCCCGGTAGAACTGGGGGGTGAACTGGGCGTCGGTGACGAGCTGCGCTCCCCCGGCAGCCACGAGGGAGCGCGCGTTGAGGGCCTGCTCCCCGTTGCCGATGGGCAGCGGGACGAACACGGCGGGCAGTCCCACGGCAGCGACCTCGCACACCGTGGCGGCGCCGGCGCGCGCGACCAGCAGGTCCGCGGCCGCGTACACGGTCTCCATGCCGTCCACGAACTCGGTCTGCACGTAGTTCTCGGCCCGCAGCAGCTCGCCGTCCGGGGTGCGGACCTCTTTGGTCCGCCCGGTCACGTGCAGCACCTGGTAGCCCCGGCCACCGATCTCGGAGGCGACCGCGGCCACGGTACGGTTCATGGACTGGGCCCCGGAGGAGCCGCCCGTGACCACCACGGTGGGCAGGTCCGGCTGCAGTCCCAGGGCCAGCCGCGCCCGTGCCCGGTGCGCGGCGCGGTCCAGGGTGGCGATCTCCTCCCGCATGGGCATCCCCACCACGCGGGCCCCGCGCAGCGGGGTGTCCGGGAACGCGGTGGCCACCACGGACGCGAAGCGCGCGCCCACCCGGTTGGCGATCCCGGGCCGGGCGTTGGCCTCGTGGATCACCACGGGGATCCGACGCCGCGCGGCCGCGAGGTACACGGGCGTGCACACGTAGCCGCCCACGCCCACCACCACGGTGGCCTGCTGGGAGTCCAGGATCCGTCCGGCCTGGTGCACAGCGGTGGCCATGCGGCGCGGCAGGCGCACGAGGTCCACGGATGGCCTCCGGGGCAGCGGCACGCGCTCGATCAGCTCGAGCGGCACGCCCGCTGCCGGCACGAGCCGGGTCTCCATGCCCGAGGCCGTGCCCACGGCGCACACGCTCACGTCCGCCCGGGCCTCCTGGATGGCGCGGGCGATGGCCAGCAGGGGGCTGATGTGCCCGGCGGTGCCGCCGCCGGCGAGCACCACGCGCGCGGAGCCCGCGCGCTGGGGGCTCTGTGCCGGACCGTGTTCGGACGTCATCGGCGTCCCCTTCCTGATCGACTCGTGAGGCGCTCACGCCACGGGGTGCGCGCACCGCGGGAGCCGTCGTCGAGACCCTGCTCGCGGGCCTCCTGGGCGTCCAGGATCTGGTTCGCGGCGGTGCCGGGGCCCGTCGAGCGCACCCGCACGGTGCGGGGCACGCGGGCGAAGGACATCACTACGCCCACGGCCGCCATGGTCATGAGCAGCGCGGATCCACCGTAGCTGATGAACGGCAGGGGGATGCCGATCACGGGCAGCAGACCCGTGACCATGCCCAGGTTCACGAACGCCTGGCCCACGATCCACGTGGTGATGCACGCGGTGGTGATGCGCACGAACGTGCTGCGGGTGCGCGTGAGGATCCGGGCCATGGCCACGACCACCACGATGAACAGCACCAGGATCATGGCGGTGCCCACCAGCCCGAGCTCCTCCCCGATGATCGAGAAGATGTAGTCGTTGTGCGCCTCGGGAACGTAGTTGTACTTGAGCCGTGACTGGCCCAGCCCCACACCCCACCAGCCGCCGGTGGCCAGCGCGTTGAGCCCCTGCTGGGCCTGCCAGCACGCGTCGGTGGCGCCGCAGTCCCCGAACAGCCAGCCGGTGATGCGGTCCAGGCGGTGCGGGGCGATGGCGATCAGCACGAGTCCGCCGCCCACGGCCAGCACACCGCCGGCCGCGAAGATCTTCAGCGGTGCGTGCACGAACCACAGGGCGGCGGCGTAGATCAGGCAGAAGACGATGGCGGTGCCGGCGTCCCCGCCGGCCAGCACCATGGCGGTGGGCAGCAGGAAGCCACCGAGCGAGGGCCACAGCGCCTTCTTCCAGTCCGTCTCCACCTCGCGGCCCTGCTTCGCGAACATCGCGGCGAGCCACAGGCTCAGCGCGAGCTTGGCGAGCTCCGAGGGCTGCACGGACTGCCCCCCGACTACGAGCCAGTTGCGGTTGCCGTTGACCTCGCGGCCCAGCGGGGTGAACACGAGGGCGGAGAGCAGCACGCTGAGCCCCCACAGCGGCCAGGCGGCCCGGCGGAAGACCTGGGTGGGCACGAGGGAGAGCCCGAACATGGCCAGCAGCCCCAGCACCGCGAACATCACCTGCTTGCCGAACAGGGAGTACGCGGAGCGGGAGTCGGAGATGGACTCCACCGCGGAGGCGGAGAGCACCATCATCACGCCGATGCCGGTGAGCAGGATCACCGAACCGGCCAGCGCGTAGTAGGAGTGGAACAGCGGCCCGTCCGTGAGCTGGCGCCACAGCCCCCGCAGCCGGGTGCTCAGGGCGGTGCCCGCGGGGGACGCGGCGTTCTCGGGGGTCTCCGGCGTAGCGGCGCGCCCCTGGGTGCGCGTGGCCATCAGATCCCCAGCTCCTCGTGCACGCTGCGGATGAACGCGTGGCCGCGCTCGGCGTAGTCGGAGAACTGGTCCATGGACGCGGCGGCCGGTGCCATGAGCACGGTGTCCTGCGCAGCGGCGTGCTCGTGCGCGAGCCGCACGGCGCGGCGCATCGCCTCCTGGCCGTCGGCGGGGTCCCCGGCCGCGGAGTCGGGCCCCGCCCCGGGGGTCGCGTGCAGCACGGGCACGTCCGGGGCCAGGCGCGCGAGCGCGTCGAGCAGGGCGGCGTCGTCCGTGCCGATCACCACCACCGCCCTGAGCCGCTGCGCGTGGCGCGCCACCAGCTCGTCGTAGGTGACCCCCTTGGAGAGCCCGCCCGCGATCCACACCACGGGGTCGAACGCCGACAGCGAGGCCTCGGCGGCGTGGGGGTTGGTGGCCTTGGAGTCGTTGATCCAGCGCACCCCGTCGGTCTCGGCCACGAGCTGGATGCGGTGGTCCCCGGGGTGGTGCGCGCGCAGTCCGTCGCGCACAGCCTCCGGCTCCACGCCCGCGGCCCGGGCCAGCGCGGCGGCGGCCAGGGCGTTGGCCACGCCGTGGCGGGTGGGGATGGGTCCCGTGTCCGAGACCGATCCCAGCTCCGCGGCGGTCCTCGCCCGGTCCGCCACGAACGCCCGGTCCACGAGCAGGTCCTCCACGACCCCCACCATGGACAGTCCCGGGTGCTGGGTGGTGAAGCCCACGGCGCGGCAGCCCTCGACCACGTCCGCCGCCTCCACGAGCTCCTCCGCACCGGGCTGGTCCGCGTTGTACACGCACGCCACCCGGGTGTTCTCGTACACGCGGGACTTGTCCGCGCGGTAGTTCTCGTAGCTGCCGTGCCAGTCCACGTGGTCCTCGGCCACGTTGAGCACCGCCGAGGCCAGCGGGGAGACCGAGTGCATCCAGTGCAGCTGGAAGCTCGAGAGCTCCACGGCCAGGACGTCGTACTCCACGGGGTCGCGCAGGGCGTCCAGGATGGGGGTGCCCACGTTGCCCACCGCTACGGCCTTGAGCCCCGCGGCCTGCAGGATCGAGGCGGTCATCCCCACCGTGGTGGTCTTGCCGTTGGTCCCGGTGATGCACAGCCACTCGGGGCTCTTGCGGCCCTCCCGGCGGTTCACGCGCCACGCGAGCTCCACGTCCCCCCAGATCTGGATGCCCTCCTCGCGCGCGGCCGTGAGCAGGGAGCTCGTGGGCCGGATGCCCGGTGACGTGACCACGAGCTCGGGGCGCTGCCCGGCGACGTCGGGAACGGCGGCCATCGCGTCCGGTCCCAGCACGACGTCGCTCGCGCCCACGATCTTCAGGGTGTCCGCGCTCTGCCGGTTGCGCTCGGTGTCCCCCGCGTCCACCACCGTGACCTTCGCCCCGAGCTCGATCAGGGTGTCCGCGGCGGCGAAGCCGGAGACCCCGATGCCCGCCACGACCACGCGCAGGCCGGCCCAGGGTGCGTCCCAGCTGGTGAGCCCGGCGAGCCGGGGGGTGTCCAGGATCGGGTTGTCGTTGCTCGCGTGCATCATGACCGGTGCTGCCTCATCCTCGTAGGGAACGTGCGGGTGGCGGGTTCAGGGGTGGTGTCCGGGCTCCGGACGACGGTGTCAGTGCAGGGCCTCGGCCCCGGGGAACGCGCCGCCGTTGTGCAGCAGCCAGTCCCCGTAGAACACACCGAGCGCCGCGGCCACGAAGAGCCCGGCGATCACCCAGAAGCGCACCACGATGGTGACCTCCTGCCAGCCCTTGAGCTCGAAGTGGTGCTGCAGGGGCGCCATCTTGAAGATGCGCTTGCCGTGGGAGAGCTTGAAGTAGCCCACCTGCAGGATCACGGACATGGTGATCACCACGAACAGCCCGGCGATCAGCACGAGCAGCAGCTCGGTGCGGGAGAGCACGGCGAACGCGGCGAGTGCGCCGCCGAGCCCCAGCGAGCCGGTGTCCCCCATGAAGATCTTGGCGGGCGAGGTGTTCCACCACAGGAACCCGATGAGCGCGCCCACCAGGGCGGCCGCGACGATCGAGAGGTCCATGGGGTCCCGCACCGCGTAGCACGCGGCCTGGGCGGCGTTCTCGCACAGGTGCCCGGCCTGCCACAGGGTGATCAGCATGTAGCCGCTGAACACCAGGATGGAGGCCCCGGTGGCGAGCCCGTCCAGCCCGTCGGTGAGGTTCACGGCGTTGGTGGTGCCCGTGGCGATCAGGTTCACCCACACCACGAACAGGATCAGGCCCACCACGGGCCCGGCGAACGCGAGGTCCACGCCGGTGTCCCGGGTCCAGGAGATGGCGGTCGAGGCCGGGGTGTTGCCGGCGGCATCCGGGAAGAACAGCACGAGCACGGCGAAGGCGCTGCCGATAGCGCCCTGCAGCACCATCTTCCCGGCGGCGGTGAGCCCGAGGTTCTGCTTCTTGGAGATCTTCTTGTAGTCGTCCAGGAAGCCCACCATCCCCATGCCGAGCATGAGCCCGAGGGCCAGCAGCCCGGAGAGGGTGATCCCCCCGTTCTCGGGCCACGCGAGCACGCTGATCAGGTGGGTCACCAGGTAGGCGGCGACCACCGAGAGCAGGATGGCCACCCCGCCCATCGTGGGCGTGCCCCGCTTGGTCTGGTGGGAGGTGGGGCCGTCGTCGCGGATGTACTGGCCGTAGCCGTGGCGGGCCAGGACCTTGATGAGCGCGGGGGTCCCGAAGATCGAGAACACGAGACCGAGCCCCGCTGCCATGAGCAGTTGAATCATGGGGCTCAGCCCTTCCTGTCGTTCGAGTCGGCGCCGTCGCGGGCGATGCGGTCGCCCAGGTGATTGAGACCGGCGGCGTTGGAGGATTTCAGCAGCACGATGTCCCCGGGGCGCAGCACCGCGCGCAGGTGCTCCTCGGCGGCTTCGGCGTCCGGGACCCAGAGGGCCTCCTCGCCCCAGGAGCCCTCCAGGGTGGCCGCGGTGTACACCGGGCGGGCGAGGTCGCCCACGGCCACAACGTGGGAGATGTTCAGCCGCACCAGCAGCTGGCCGAGGTCCGCGTGGGCGGAGATCGTCTCGTCGCCCAGCTCGTGCATCCCCCCGATCACGGCGATGGTGCGCCGGGGCGGGTGCTCGGCGTCCCCGCGGCCCAGCTGGGCGAGGGTCTGCAGGGCGGCCTTCATGGACTGGGGGTTGGCGTTGTAGGCGTCGTTGACCACGGTGACGCCGTCCGAGCGCTCGGTGCGCTCCATGCGCCACCGTGAGCGGGCGCCGGTGCCCTCGAGCCCCGCGGCGATCCGCTCCGGCGCCACGCCCGCAGCCCACGCCACGGAGGCCGCGGCCAGCAGGTTGGTCACGTGGTGCACGCCGATCAGCCGCGAGTGCACGGGGAACGCGGAGCCGTCCGGGAAGTGCAGGGTGAAGGACGGGCAGCCGTCCGCCCCGGTGGTGACGTCCTCGGCCCACACCCGTGGGTCCTCGTGGCCGGGGTCGTGGGGTCGGCCACCCTGCCCGAAGGAGACGACGCGCGCCGTGGTGCGCTCGCGCATGGGACGCACACGGGCGTCGTCGTCGTTGAGCACCGCGGTGCCCTCCGGCGCGAGGCACTCGACCATCTCGCCCTTGGCGCGCGCGATGTTCTCCACGCCGCCGAACTCGCCCGCGTGGGCCGATCCGACGCACAGCACCGCGCCCACGTCCGGGCGCACCATCTCGCACAGGTAGCGGATGTTGCCGATGTGCGTGGCGCCCATCTCGACGACGAAGAACTCGGTGTCCTGCTCCGCGGTGAACACGGTGAGCGGCACGCCCACCTCGCCGTTGTACGAGTTGCGCGGGGCCACCGTGGGCCCCTCGGCGGCGAAGATCCCGTGCAGCAGGTCCTTGGTGGTGGTCTTGCCCACCGAGCCAGTCACGGCCACCACGGTCACGGGGTGCGCCGCGCGCAGCCGCTGCAGCACGTGGCTCGCGAGCGCGCCCATGGCCTGCACCACGTCCGCCACCACCACGCTCGGGTAGGGAGCGCCGGTGTCGTCGAGGACCTCGCGCTCGGTGAGGTTCAGCACGGCACCGGCGGCCGCGGCCTGCGGGACGAACGCGTGGCCGTCGGTGGTCTCCCCGGGCTTGGCGACGAACAGGGTGCCCGCCGTGACCTCCCGGGAGTCCGTGGTGACCGAGGTGGCGCTCACGCCGTCCGGGTCCGCGACGCTCACGAGTCGGCCGGAGACGGCCCGCGCGAGCTCTGCGGCGGTGATGGGGATCATTTGCTCTCCTCCGTGTGGGCGTGCAGCTGCGCCAGGGCTTCGCGCAGCTCCACTCGATCGTCCAGGGGCACGTCCACCCCGGCCACGTCCTGCACGGTCTCGTGGCCGCGCCCGGCCACGATGACCGAGTCCTCGGCCCGCGCCATCCGCACCGCGGTGCGGATGGCCGTGGCCCGCGGGGCGATGACCAGCACGTCCGTGGCGCGCGCACCGGCGGCCACCGCCTCGCGGGCCCCCGCCGCCACCTGCTCGCGGATGGGTGCGGGGTCCTCGGCGTGGGGGTCGTCGTCGGTGACGATCACGACGTCCGCCTCCTCGGCGGCCACCCGGCCCATCACGGGCCGCTTGCCGGTGTCCCGCTGACCCGTGGCGCCGAAGACCACGATCACCCGGCCGTCCTCGGGGTCCACCGAGCGCAGCGCGCGCACCAGGGCGTCGGGGTTGTGGGCGAAGTCCACCAGCGAGGTGGGGCGGGTGCCCACGAGCTCCATGCGACCGGGCACGCTCGCGGTGAGGGGGTCGTGCTCGTCCAGGGCCCGCTGCAGGGTCTCGAGCTCCACCCCGGAGTCCAGCACCATGAGCACGGCCAGGGCCGCGTTGGCCACGTTGAAGTCCCCGGGCAGCCCGGTGTGCACGCGCAGCTCCCGGCCGTCCCGGTGGCGCAGCACGAACGCGCTGCCGATCCCCCGGCGCGTGAGCGAGCGCAGGGTCCACTGGGCGGCGTCCTGCCCGCGCTCGGCGTCCTCGCTGCCCCGCAGGGCCACCGTGGTCACGTTCGCGTCCCCGAGCTCCTCCCGGGCCCGCCGCGCCATGGCACCGCTCCACGGGTCCTCGTCGGAGAGCACCACCACCGCGCGGCTCGTGCGCTGCCGCGTGAACAGCTGCGCCTTGGCCTCGAAGTACTCCTCCATGGACCCGTGCAGGTCCAGGTGGTCCTGCGTGAGGTTGGTGAACCCGGCCACGCCGTAGTGCACGCCGTCCACCCGGTGGAACTCGAGCGCGTGGGAGGAGACCTCCATGGCCGTGGCGGTGATCCCCCGTTCCCGCATGAGCGCGAGTAGCGAGTGCACGTGGGGTGCCTCGGGCGTGGTCAGCCGCGAGGGGATCGGGGTGTCCCCCGCGAGGATCTCGATGGTCCCGATCAGCCCGGTGGTGTGCCCGAGCGCCCGCAGGATCGCGGTGGTGAAGTACGTGGTGGTGGTCTTGCCGTTGGTCCCCGTGACGGCGAACAGCTCCTGGCCGGCCTCCTCCCCCGGGTGCGAGTCGTAGACGGCGGCGGCCACCGGGCCCACCCAGGAGCGGGGCTGCTCGCTGACCAGCACCGGCAGCGACACACCGGCCTCGTCGAGCAGCCGCTCCCCGGCCGGATCGGTGAGCACGGCCACGGCACCGGCCGCGGCGGCGTCGGCCGCGAAGCGCGCACCGTGGACCTGCGCGCCCGGCAGCGCCGCGTAGAGGTCCCCGGGTTGCACCTCGCGCGAGTTCAGGACCACGCCGGTGACGGCGCCCACCAGCCCCGACGACGCCGCCCGCACCCGGGCGCCCGTCAGGCGCGCGAGCTCCTCCACCGTGTGCGGGACGGGACGCGACGGACGCATGCTCTGCGCGTCGGCTCCCTCTGGGCCAGATGCCACCATAGAAATCCTCTTCGAACCTGTCTGCGGACGAACCCCGTCCACCCGGGCCGGTGAGCCACCGGTCGTTGCTGCTGCCTGGCGCCGTGCGGCACCGCGGGCACCGTGCGTCTGCACCGGAAGTTTATCCCTGGGACTCGTCCCGGCCCGGCGGGGGCCAGGTCTGGTCCAGGGCGTTGGTCGGCGTCACGTCCTTCTTGAGGTTCTCCGGGACCTGCATGGGCAGCTTGGGGCCCTGGGTCGTGGAGGGCGCCACGTTGTAGTGGTGCAGCACCTGGGACATGATCGTGGAGAACGTGGAGGTCACGCCCACCGTGTGCACGTCGCCCTTGGGCCGCTGCATGGTCACGGCCACGAGGTACTGCGGGTCCTCCATGGGAGCGACACCCACGAAGGACGTGGTGTAGCCGTCGTAGCCGCCCTTCTCGCTCGGCGCCTCCGCGGTGCCCGTCTTGCCGCCCACGCGGTAGCCCGGCACCGCCGCCTCCTTGGCGCCGCCCTGCGTGACCACGTTCTCCATCACGTCCAGGGTCTGCTGCGCAGCGGACTCGGAGATCACCTGTCGGGGCTCGGGCGCCTGCGGGGTGCTCACGGTGCCGTCCGCGGCCGTGGTGCTCTCCACGATGCGCGGCTCGATCTGACGCCCCTTGTTCGCGACCGCCTGGAAGATCGACGCCGTGCGCAGCGGCGTCTGGGACACGCCCTGGCCGAACAGCACCGTGTACTCCTGACGCGCATCCCACTGGTCCGCGGGCGTGAGGATCCCCGTGGACTCACCGGGCAGCTCGATGCCCGTGGACGAGCCCACTCCGAAGCCCTCGAGGTTGTCGTGACGCGCCTGCTTGTCCATCTTCGAGCCCATGATCACCGTGCCCGTGTTCATCGAGTCCGCGATGATCCCGGCCACGGTGCGGTTCTGCGCCCCGTGGTCGAACGCGTCCGTGATCTTCTCCGAACCGATCTGCAGGTACGGCGGCACGGTGATCTGCGTCTCGGGGCTCACCAGCCCCCGGTCCAGGGCCCCGGCGGCCGTGGCGATCTTCTCCGTGGACCCGGGCTCGACCGCCTGCGTCACGGCCCGCGAGGAGAGGTCCTCCGCCTTGGCCTTGCCCGGCACGTTCGGATCCACCGAGGAGGTGTCCGCGAGCGCGAGCACCTTGCCGGTCTTCACGTCCAGCACCACCGCCGTGCCCCACTCGGCCTTGAGCTGCTTGGCGCGCTCGCGCACCGCCTGCTCCGCGAAGAACTGGACGTCGCTGTCCAGGGAGAGCTTCACGTCCGAGCCGTTCTGGGCGGCCTTCTGCTCCTGGGGCGCCACGGGGATGCGCACGCCGTCCCCGGAGATCTCGAAGCGGCGCTCGCCGTCCGTGCCGCGCAGCGAGGCGTCCTGCGTCTGCTCGATCCCCCCCAGGGCCTCGCTGTCCCCGCCCAGGAACCCGACCACGGAACCGCCCAGGGAACCGTCCGGGTAGCTGCGCTGGAACGTGGGCTGGCCGTAGATGTACGGCAGGTTCAGCTCGCGCAGGGCGTTGTACTGCTCCGGGGTGACACCGCGCGCCACGTAGTTGAAGGTCTTGTCCCCGTCCAGGGCCTTCTTGACGTCGGTGTCCTTCATGCCTAGCGCGTCGGCGATCTTGTACACCGCCTGGGTGGGGGTCACGGTCTGGGTGGAGCCGTCCTTCTGGGGCACCGCGACCTCCGTGACCGCGGACTGGTCCACCGTGATGTCATAGCGCTGCAGGGTCCGGGCGAGCACCGTGCCGCGCGTGTCGGTGATCTCACCGCGCACCGCCGGGATCGGCTCCACCAGGGTGCGCTGCGCCGCCGCGGCGTCCGCGCGCCCCGCGGGGTCCAGGCCCTGCACCCAGAACAGCCGTCCCATGACCAGCAGCAGCAGCACCAGCAGGACGGCGATCCCCACCTGCATGCGCGTGTAGGGCCGGAGCAGGCGGTTCCTGCGCGCGGGTGATGCTGGCACGATGTTCCTCGATTCCTGGGTGTCGGCGTGGGGCGGCCACCTCCGGTGGGTGCTGGATCCGGTCCGGACGCCCGGACCGAGGGGGTCAGTGACCGGGGGCGCGCTGCGAGGGCGCGGGGATCGAGCCGCCGTTGAGGTCCCGGGCCTCGTCCGCCTTGCGCTGCGCTTCCCGCTCGGCGGTCTTCTTCTCCGCCTCCTCCTTGGCGCGCTTCTCGGCGCGCTCCTCGGCGGCGGCGCGGTTCTTCTGCGCGGCGTCGGAGCCCTTCATCTCGGCCGGGGGCACGAGGATGTTCTGCGGATCCGACTTCTGGGCGGCGTTCTCGGGAGGGGTCACCGCGCCGGTGGCGAGGTCCACGCTGCCGACGTCCTTGGCGGGCACCATGCCGAGGTCGTTGGCGCGGGCCGCGAGGTTCTGCGGGGCGGAGTCGGCCTCGATGTCCTGGGTGAGCGCCTCGTTCTCCTGGGACAGAGCGCGCTCCTGGCCCGTGAGCTCCGTGAGCTCGTACTGGCCCTGCGTGATCTGGATGTTGAGCAGCAGGATCCCCACGAGCGCTGCCGCCAGGGCGAGGGTGCACATCACCACGGTGGAGACCCTGCTCCGGCGCGCCGCGCGGCGCGGGACCACGGACAGGGGCCGGCGCGGCGCGCCGTCGCCGGGCTCCGCGGCCGGCGACCCGGTGCTCGCCGCACTGCTCATCGCGCGCTCCCTGGTGTCGTGGTCTCCCGCAGCCGCTCGACGGCCCGCAGCCGGGCGGAGGCGGCCCGGGGGTTCTCGAGGGTCTCCTGCTCGTCCGCCCGCTCGGCACCCCTGGTGAGGACCTTCAGCACCGGCTGGTGCTCGGGCAGCTCCACGGGAAAGCCCCGGGGCGCGGTGGAACGGGCGCCACGGGCGAACTCCTGCTTGACGATTCTGTCCTCCAGGGAGTGGTAGGACATGGCGATGACACGCCCCCCGACCCTGACAGTTTCCACCGCCGCGGGGATCGCGCGCTCCAGCACGTC